>JAEURN010000004.1:0-300000 GCA_016789105.1 Armatimonadota bacterium | reverse complement strand
GAGGAATATATGTGGAGCACATCGTGCCCCAATCCGGCCAAATATCGACTCAGTTGAACCTGAAACGGGTGGCCCGCATAATCGTGGATCACAATCCTCATGTGCGTGCCACCCGTCCTTTGAACCGATCCGGTTAGACCGCGGCCTTTGCCGTCATCTGGTCGTAAATCCAGGCGTACGTTTTTGCCATGCCGTCTTTCAACGCAATTGATGGCGCCCAGTCCAGTTCCTTCTTGATCAAGGTGTTATCGCTGCTGCGACCTCGCACGCCCTTGGGGGCATCAAGGTTGTAGCTTCGCTCCATCTTGATCCCGGCGATCTCTTCGACGATGTCAACCAATTGGTTGATGGATACCATTTCGTCGCTGCCCAGGTTGATTGGGTACTCGATGTGGCTATCCATGATTCGGTCGATGCCGTACGTGCAATCGTCAATGTACATGAAGCTCCGGGTTTGCTCGCCGTCACCCCAAATCTCCATGGCGTGGTTGCCGCTCAGTTTGGCGGCGATCACTTTGCGGCACATGGCGGCCGGTGCCTTTTCCCGGCCACCATCGTAGGTGCCAAAGGGGCCATAGACATTGTGGAAACGCGCAACCCGGGTCGTGATCCCGAAATCTTCCATAAAGTGCCGGCACATGCGCTCGCTGAACAGCTTTTCCCAGCCGTAACCGTCTTCAGCCAGGGCGGGGTAGGCATCTTCTTCCTTAAGGCCAGGGTTGTTGGTGTCTTGCTGCTTTTCGCCATTGTAGACACAGGCCGAGCTGGCATAGAAGAACCGGTTGACCTTGCCCTGGTGCCGAGCCGCTTCCAACAGGTGCGTGTTGATGAGCACGCTCAACATGCACAGGGCTTTGTTGTTTTCGATGAACCCCATCCCGCCCATATCGGCGGCGAGGTTGTAAACGGTGGTGACCCCGCCTTCCAACGATTTTTCGCAGGCATCCAAGTACTGCAGGTCCAGCACTTTGTTTTCGGCGTAATCGTGGACTTGGTACCACTCCGAATACGGCTTTTTATCGACCGCGACGATGTTTGAAACCCCTTTGTTTTTGAGGTATTCAACCAGGTGTCCGCCGATGAACCCACCGGCACCTGCAACGAGAACTTTTCCTTCCGACATGATCTTGTTAGCAGTCTACCAGTGCAGGATTTGTGCCACCCTCCCTCATTTGTTAAGGAGCTTAACCGCGCAATCCGGATAGACCGACCATTACAGACAATCGGCAACCGGTAGCGGTTCCCTTGCAAAAACCGGTAAAAGAGCCCCCTCGCAAGGGAGGGGGCTGCGCCCTCGTCAAGGCCGGAGCGGCCTTACATGAAGTCTTCGATCTTTGTCCGGCCCGGGTGGCACGGTTCGGGCACGCTCAGGCTCATGTCCCAGTGGTATTCCTTGGGAACCAAACCCTTGGTTTTCAACGCCTGTTCGCGGGTCACCACTTGGCCAGTGTAGGCGGCAAGCCGGCCCATGATGGCGGCCAAAACAGATTCGGCCACTTGGCGCCCTTCGTTGAGCGGGTTGCCCGACCGGATGCTGGCAATCAAGTCGCGGTGTTCAACCATGTAGGGGTTTTCTTTGTTCTCCGCGTCGTAGCGGTAAGCGTTTTCACCCATGATCCGCCCGTTCGGGTTGCTTTTGCCCTTTGTGCCCACCACAAACTCGCTCACGTTGCCGGCCGTGCCGTCTTGCTGGCGGCAATAGCTGTGGATCTTGACGTCATCGCCCATGTCGAATTCCACGGCAAAGTGGTCGAAGATGTGCCCGAATGCCGGCGACGTCCTCACCTCGCGGCCGCCCAGGGCAACCGCTGAAAGCGGCGTTTTTTGGCAGGCCCAAAGACAAACGTCGATGTTGTGGATGTGTTGCTCCACGATGTGGTCTCCGCTGAGCCAGGTGAAGTAGAGCCAGTTGCGCATCTGCCATTCCAGATCCGACATCTCAGGCGTCCGGTTCACGTTCCACAGACCGCCTTGGTTCCAATAGGCGCGCATGCTCACCACATCACCAATGGCCCCATCGTGGATGCGCTTCATCGTTTCCCGGTAGGAATCTTCGTGACGGCGCTGGGTGCCCGCAACAATCGCAAGACCTTTCTTTTTGGCCAAATCGGCGGCGTCGAAGACTTGGAGGATCCCTTCGCCATCCACGGCAACCGGTTTTTCCATAAACACGTGCTTCCCGGCATTGATGGCGGCCGTGAGGTGCTGCGCCCGGAAGGCCGGCGGCGTCGTCAGGATCACAAGATCCACGTCGCACTGCAACACTTTTTCGTAGGCGTCAAGACCGACGAACAACTGTTCTTTGGGTGCCGTCAGGTTCTTGGGGCGATACTGTTTGAGAGTGTCGACCCCCTGTTGCAGGTGGTCGGCGAACGCATCCCCGATTGCGACGATCTCGACCCCTTCGCTAGAGTCGATGCAGTTGATGGCGGCGTCGCGCCCGCGACCACCGCACCCGATCAATCCGACTTTCATTGTTTCTTTGGCCTCGGCAAATGCAAAGTTGGGCATCATCGCCGTGGCCCCCAAGGCCGCAGACCCTGCCATAAAGTCGCGCCGGGTCAAGCCGTGCTTCGCCATAGTCCGCATAGTTTAGCCCGATAGGGCACGAAAATGGGTTGTAGAATCATGTGTGGTGCAAACGAGCCCCGCTGAATCGGAATGGCGCAACGCCGTCATCGCCCGCATCTTGCAAGACATCAAGGCCGGAGTCACGATCAAGCTGCCCGATTTCGACCCCGGGGTCTCCAGGCCGTCAGATGAATTCGCTTTGCTCAGCGTCGGCATCGAACCCAACCCGTACGGAGGCACCGTGGCGGGGTACCGGTACCAGTTCGAAGGTGAAGAAGACCTGCTGCACCTCATCGTGGTGCGATGCGATGGATCGGCTTTGACGGCCGCCGAAGCGCAAGCGGTTGTGGATTTCCTCTATCCCGGAGTTCCCCCCGCCCTCATGTGGTTCAAAGCGGGGGAATATAGCGGCCACTTCTACCTTGGCCACGACGTGCTCCTCGAGTACTTGGCGTGAGTCACCGCCTTTCCTCACAACTTGCAAACAGCTGTTGCCCAAAATAGCAGGATGCGCATCCTGATCGTGGAAGACGACCTCGTCATCGCGAGCGAACTCGAACGCGCCCTCCGCAAAGCCGGAAACACCCCCGATGTCGCCCGGGATGGTGAAACGGCCCTCCGATTGGTCGGCGAAAACGCCTATGCCGCCATCGTGCTCGACATCATGATCCCCGCCCCTAGCGGACTTGAAGTCTGCCGGGCGATTAGGGCCGGCGGAAACCCAACCCCGATCTTGATGCTGACGGCCAAAGATGCCATAGAAGACCGGGTCGCCGGGCTCGACGCCGGGGCCGACGACTACCTTGTCAAGCCGTTTGCATTCCAAGAACTCACGGCCCGGTTGCGCGCCATCACTCGCCGGGACACCCAGCTCAAAGGCAAACTCATCGAAATAGCCGACCTGACCATCGACCCCCTGCACCACACGGCCTCGCGGGCGGGCCAAGACCTGAACCTGACAAAAAGAGAATTCACCTTGCTAGAAGCCCTGGCGCGCCGGTCCGGGCAAGTCCTCACCCGCGATGCCATTTTGGAACGGGTCTGGAACAATCTCGACACCTTGCCAAACACCGTCAACTTCCACGTTTCATCGCTCCGGAAAAAGGTCGACCCGCCCGGAGCCCCGGCATTGATCCACACTGTCCATGGCGTCGGATACGTCCTGCGGCCCCCCGATTGACGGCTATGTCTGCCAGTTTCAAAACCCGCCTGACCCTGTGGAACGTCGCCACCTTGGCGTTGGCGATGCTTGCCTTGGGAGGCTTGATGGCTTTCGCCTCCCAACGGCTGGTGTTGCAGTCCATCGACGGCGAACTCAGCATCCGGGCCGGGCAGATCGCGCAAGAATTTCGCGGTCCGCCGAATCAGAACCAACCGGGGGCGACCGGCATGGGCGACCCGCAAGGGATAGGCCAGCCCATCCAACCGGGGCAATTGGGGCAACCGGGGCAACCTGGGTTCCGGCGCGGCCCATTTGAACGGTTCCGGCAAATGCCCATCCCCGAAGGTCTCGATGAAGGCTCGATCGAACTCATCACCATCCGGCGACCAAGGTTTGTCAACCGCCAAGGGCAGTCTGTCCTCGATCCCAGCATCAAGGAGCCGTGGGATGCCCCGGCCGCGAAGAAGGCGATGGCGGGCAAGCCAATCTATTCCGAAGCAGAGTTCCAGGGCCGCCAAGTGAGGGTGCTTTCGGTTCCGCTCCGCAACGGGGGCCAGGTTGTCGGGGCCGTCCAAGTCGCGGCCGACCTGGCACCTCTCCGGGCCCTCCAGTCGTCCCAACTGGTCGTCTTCGGCATCCTCGCCCCTGCCACCATCCTGTTGGCATCGCTGGGCGCGGCATTCCTGACCAGGCGCGCGCTCAAGCCGGTCGAAGAACTCACGGCGGCCGCCCATATGATCAGCGCCAACGACCTCAGCCAAAGGATCTCCACCAAAGGCGACGACGAGTTTGCCCAGCTAGCCGAGGAGTTCAATGGGATGGTCTCCCGGCTGCAGACGTCGTTCACTCAAAAGGAAGAGGTGCTGAAAGCCCAAAAGCAGTTCACTGCGGATGCCAGCCACGAACTCCGGACCCCGCTCACCCGGATCAAGATCGTGACAAGCGCCGCCGAAGAAGACCAAACGGTCGACCCGGATTCCCGGGCCCGATTCCAAACGATCCAAGCCGCAACCGACCACATGGCCGCACTAGTCGATCAGATGTTGACTTTGGCCCGGACCGAAAACCTCAAAGAAAACCCCGCCCTTGAATCCACCTCGCTCACGGCCGCCATCGCGAACGCAGTCCAAATCGCAGGGCTCGACCGCGACCCGCGCCTGAAACTGGAAATCAAAGACAAAAAGGTTTTGGCCAATCCCCAGATGTTAGAGCGCGCCCTGGTCAACCTCCTCACCAATGCGGCCCGCCACACCCCACCCGACGGCACGGTCAAGGTGTCGGTCGAAGAAGTGGATGGGGTTGTCGAGACCTCCGTGTCCGATACTGGCGAAGGCATTCCACCCGAGCACCTTTCAAAAGTCACCCAGCGGTTCTACCGGGTCGATTCTGCTCGCACCCAATCCGCGGGCGGCACTGGGCTCGGCCTTAGCATCGTCGAATCCATCGTGGGCGCCCACGGGGGAAAGTTTACGATTCAAAGCAGCCCCGGACAGGGCACCCGGGCCACGATCACCTTTCGAAAGGCATAACCGTCAATTGCCTTGTTTGGGCTTTGTACCAACTCGCCGCCCAATTCTCTGGTCAACTGCCGTCAGGGTTCGCAGACCACGCGGAACCCGACGAATTCGCCGTCGCTCAGCCACCATCGGCTTTTGGGGGTGTGGGCGTCACGCATCTGCCAATCCGCCCGGTAATCCTCGGCCATGGTGTACGCAAACGACTTCGGCTTGTTGTAAAAGTGACCGCCTTTTGTCGTTGATTTCCCGTCCGCGAGAGTGACCCACTCGCTGGCGTTTCCAAGCATGTCGAACAGCCCAAAGGCATTCGGCTTCAGCGAACCGCAGGGGTGGGTTTTGTCATCGGCGTTATCCCAAGTCCAGGCATAGCCGTCCAGCGGATCTGGCAAATTCGGGTTGCCCGCCATGGCCGCATATTCCCATTCGGCTTCGGTCGGCAACCGGAATTTTTTACCTGTCTTTGCGCTCAACCACTGGCAGAACGCTTCGGCGGCCAGAACATGCACCCCGATGGCCGGATACCCCTGGTGCCCGTACCCGCGGTCCGGCTCGCCATAGGGCTTGCTGGGGCGGCTTTTGATGACCTCTTCCTTCACGGCCTCTTCTTGGCTCAGATCCAGGCGGTAGGCAAAGATGTCGTAGAGATCCCAGGTGACCTCGGTCGTCCCGATCCAAAAGGGTTTCAAACGCGCGACTTCTTTGCGATAGTTGAATTCCCCTCCCGGAAGCTTGACCATCTTGTATTCCGCCAAGTGGCCCTCCAACTTCACGGTCATGGTTTCCAAATCCATTTGTTGCATCGCCAAACCGAGCGCCGTCGCCAGCAGCATTTCCCCATTGTACAACCGGCCGGTGGACTAAACTCTGGTGAGATGCTCAGCGCGGTGCTGACGGCCCTATTGGGGAGCCAAAATCAAGCCATCCAAAAATTTGCATTCACCGAAATCCACATGGGCGTGGAATTCCGGCTGGCCTTTTACGCAACGGACCGCGAACAAGCCGAACAGGCAGCCGCTGCCGCCTATGCCAGGGTGGAACAGCTTGAGCAGGAAATGAGCGATTACCGCCCTTCCAGCGAAATCAGACAGATCAAGCCACTCCAGCAAACAAGCGTCTCTAAAGATCTCTGGATCGTCCTTGAACAAGCCCAGCAGGTCAGCGAACAAACCGGCGGCGCCTTTGACGTCACCGCTGGCCCCGCCGTCAAATTGTGGCGGAACGCCCGACAAACCGGGCGGATGCCCGGCCCGATCGAACTCCGGCAAGCCGTTTCCCACGTCGGGTACCGGTTTTTGAAGCTTGATCCGGTCAACCAATCTGTCACCATCCTCAAAGAAGGTATCGGCATCGACCTCGGCGGCATTGCCAAAGGGTACGCCTGCGATGCCGCTCTTGAGTGCCTGGCCAGGGCCGGGTTCGGCCGCGCCATTGTCCAATCGGGCGGTGACATCGCCGCGGGCGCCGCCCCACCCGGTTCCGAAGGATGGCCTATCCAAATTCCCGGCGAATCTGCCCCCCGGGCCTTGGCGCAATGCGCCGTCAGCACGTCCGGCGATTCTGAACAGTACGTCGAAATCGGCGGCATCCGCTATTCCCACATCGTGGATCCGCGAACCGGCATGGGCGTAACGAACCGCGTGACCGCCACGGTCATCGCGGACAAGGGATTGCAGTCGGACCCGCTCGCCACCGCCTTTTGCGTGATGGGGAAAGGCGGGGTCACGGACATCCGCACCTCGCGGTGAACAAGCGAGTGGTCGGGGCCGTTGCTTAGGTGCCTTCCGTCCAGCTGTTCAGGTACTTGTCCTGCTCCGGGGTCAGGACATCGATTTGGATTCCCATGGCCTGGAGTTTGAGCCGCGCAACCTGCTTGTCGATCTCTTCTGGCACCGTGTACACGTTTTTGGATAAAGAGGAGGCGTGCGACACCATGTATTCGGCGCACAAAGCCTGGTTGGCAAAGCTCATGTCCATCACACTTGCCGGGTGGCCTTCGGCCGCCGCCAAGTTAATCAACCGCCCATCGCCGAGCAGGAAGACCCGCTTGCCGCCCACGGTGAACTCTTCCACAAACGGCCGCACTTCCCGCCGCGAAGCGCTCATTGCGTCCAGTTGCGGAATGTTGATCTCCACATTGAAGTGACCGCTGTTGCAAATTACAGCCCCGTCCTTCATCAATTTGAAATGACGGTCATCCAAGACATCCTTGCACCCGGTTACCGTGATGAACAGATCCCCGTGCGGGGCCGCTTCGTGCATGGGCATGACCTGGAAGCCATCCATGGCGGCTTCAATGGCCTTGGTCGGGTCGATTTCTGTGACGACGACATTGGCGCCCATCCCTTTGGCCCGCATTGCAACACCCCGGCCGCACCAGCCATAACCGGCCACCACGACGGTTTTTCCCGCAAGCAGGATGTTTGTGGCCCGCAGGATCCCATCCAACGTGGATTGCCCCGTGCCGTAGCGGTTGTCGAACAGGTGTTTGGTATCCGCATCGTTGACGGCGACGATCGGGTAAGCCAACACGCCGTCTTTGGCCATGGCACGCAGCCGGATGACCCCCGTCGTCGTCTCCTCCGTTCCACCGATGATTGAATCGATCAAGTTTTTGCGTTCGCTGTGGATGATGCCCACAGTGTCGGCCCCGTCGTCCATCGTCAGGGTCGGCTCAATGTCCAGCGCCTGGTTCATGTGCCGGTAATAGGTGGCGTGGTCTTCGCCTTTGATCGAGTAGGTCTGGATACCGTACAGTTCCACCAAGGCGGCTGCCACGTCGTCTTGCGTGCTGAGCGGGTTGCTGGCGCAAATGGCCACTTCGGCCCCGCCCGCTTTGAGCGTGCGCAACAGGTTTGCGGTTTCGGTGGTGACATGCAGGCAGGCGGTCACGCGCTGGCCGGCCAGCGGCCGCTCTTTTTCAAACCGCTCGCGGATCAGCCGGAGAACCGGCATATCCTTTTCTGCCCATTCGATGCGGTTCTTGCCCGCTTCCGCCAAGCCGGAGTCGGCGATGTGGCTGGGGATGGTCGACATACTGGTGTGATTATGAGGCCACAGCCCACGGGCAGGCAGGGCTCAGCCCGAAACTTTGAGGCGCAAAAACCTGATCCCAAGCTGGGGGTCTGAGCCTCCACGAGGGGCATATTCATAAACGAGCCCGACCTCCCCGTTTTCCAAGTTTGCCAGGGCCGAATAGCCGAAGTAGCCTTTGGCAACCTCGAACGAGCCTGGCCATGTACGCCCATCGTCTGTGCTGACCCGAACCAAGCCGTCGATGCGACCGGCTGGGCTCGGCATTGATAGCAGGAGAACTCCCGGTTGCGCCACCCCTTCGAACCGGTGCCGCAGGATCCCGGCATGGCAGACCGAGTCCGGAAGGTCTGACTTGACCTCGAACCCCGACCAAGTCGCCCCGCCATCACCAGAAACCGCTTGCACGCGTTTGCCGATCCCGCCCGCCGCCCGGGCATTAAAGACCAAGCTGCCATCTTCCAACTCCGCCAAGCCGGATTCGTTTGGAAAAACGCCGTCTGGGGCTTCAACGGTGGCACCGCTTTGCCAACTGTTGCCGCCGTCGTCGCTCCAAACCGCCCCGCTGGCCGCCGCGCCGCCGACCCGCGTGTGCATTGGGACAACGATCCTCCCCTTGTAATGACCGCGTTGGAGCACGATCCCCCGGCCAGGGCCAAAATTGACGGATTGCACTCCTTCACGCCGGATGGCACGGGTTGTCTCCACCGGGGGAATCCAGGTCGTCCCTCCATCCCGGCTCACGGAAACATAGGTTTTCTGGCCCTTTGCCCCGAAACCCGTGTCCAAATGGTAAGAATCGGTCCCCGCCGGGAAGACCGCAAAGTGCACAAAGACCTTTTCCCCCGAGGCCACGATGACAGGTGACTGCGCGCTTTCAGACCCATTGCCAGCGAGCGTGACCCCATTGCCCCAAGTCCGGCCGCCATCCCCGCTCGACTTGACCAGGATCTTGTTACCACTTTCATCCGCAAGGGATTCCTGCGAAGCCGCGACGACCAGAATCCGCCCGTTTGGCAAAACGGCAATCCCTGGCGTCCGAGTATAGGGGTGCTCCCCGCTGGCGAAAACCTCGACCGGCCGCCCAATCGGGTCGACCCGTGGCATGGCCAGCGAGCAAATCAACACGGCTGCGCACATGGGCATGAATGTCTGACGAAACGAACCGCCTCTGGTGTCGCCCGCACGGGTAACCTTGGCACCCGATGAGGATCCTGGTCACCGGCGGTTGCGGATTTATCGGCGCCAATTTCCTTCTCCGTTATGTGCCGGGGCTTCCAGATTCACAGTTCCTCAACATCGATGCGCTGACCTACGCGGCGAACCCCCTCTCCCTCGCGGCGTTGGAGGATTTGGAGAACTATGCCTTTGCTCGGGTCGACCTGGCCAATGCCGAAGCAACCCACCAAGCCGTGGATTCGTTCGATCCCACGCACATCGTCCACTTTGCCGCGGAAACCCATGTCGACCGCAGCATCCGCTACCCCCGAGATTTCCTGAATGCCAACATCGTCGGCACATTCAACCTTTTGGAGGCGGCCAGGTCAAAATGGGGCACAGACCTGGATGGCAAGGTCTTCCACCATGTCAGCACTGACGAGGTCTTTGGCGAATTGGGGGAGACGGGCAGCTTCCGTGAAGACACGCCCTATTCCCCCAACAGTCCCTATAGCGCGTCAAAGGCCGCATCTGACCATTTGGTTAGGGCCTGGCATCACACCTATGGATTGCCGGTAAAAGTTACCAACTGCAGCAACAACTATGGGCCCTTGCAATTTCCCGAAAAGCTGATCCCCGTCATGGCCCTCAACGCATTGGCCGGCAAGCCCTTGCCTGTATACGGCAAAGGGGCCAATATCCGGGACTGGCTCTATGTCGGCGACCATGCCGAAGCCATCTATACCGTGATGACCGAGGGGCGGGTTGGCGAGACTTACAACATCGGCGGCAAGGCAGAACGGACCAACATCGACGTCGTCCGGGCCATCTGCGCCGCCGTCGCGGAAATTACCCACCAAAAGGTTGATACGGTCGAATCGCTCATCACATTTGTCGCCGACCGACCCGGGCACGATTTCCGATACGCCATCGACACATCGAAAATCGAACGGGAACTTGGTTGGCGGCCCAAGCAATCTTTTGAAGAAGGCCTCCGCCAAACGGTTAAATGGTATGCCGACAATCCAGCATGGACCGAATCCGTCCGATCGGGATCCTACTTGAAGTGGATCGACGAGCATTACGCGGGGGTCTCGGACAAATGAGGCGCAAGGGGATCATCCTGGCGGGCGGTTCTGGCTCCCGGCTCCACCCCATCACGCGGGGGGTCAGCAAACAGCTCATTCCCGTCTATAGCAAGCCGATGGTCTATTACCCTTTGAGCGTCTTGCTCCTTGCCGGGATCAGAGATATCCTCGTCATCACCACGCCCCACGAACAGGAATCTTTCATCCGTTTGATGGGCGACGGGTCGCAGTGGGGGATCAACCTCTCATACGCCGCACAACCCAGCCCAGAGGGGCTCGCCCAGGCGTTCTTGATCGGCGAGCAGTTCATTGCGGGCGACCCCAGCGCCCTTGTCCTGGGCGACAACATCTTCTACGGACAAAACCTTACCGGGCTCGTCCGGGAAGCCCACGACCGGAAAGAAGGGGCCACCGTTTTCGCCACCCAGGTCGACCACCCAGAGGCTTATGGCGTCGTCAGTTTTGATGCGGTGGGCCGCGCCGAATCGCTCGAAGAGAAACCGGAGAATCCGAAGTCGGACTTTGCCGTGACCGGGCTCTATTTTTACGATCCCCAGGTCGTCGGATTCGCCAAGTCGCTCCGCCCATCGGCACGCGGTGAACTTGAAATCACCGACCTTAACCGGATCTACCTGGAACAAGGCTCCCTCCATGTCACCCGGTTTGGCCGGGGGTTTGCCTGGTTGGACACCGGCACGGCCGAATCCATGCTCCAGGCCGCCAATTTCGTCCAAGCCGTCGAAACGCGCCAGGGCCTCATGGTCGCCAACATCGAAGAGATCTGCTACCGCATGGGCTGGATCGACAGCGCCCAGTTGCACGCCCTTGCCGAGCCGATGGCCAAAAACGCCTACGGCCAATACCTCCTCAAAATCCTGAAATGAAGGTCTTGACCACCGACATCCCCGGCGTCGCCGTCATCGAACCCCAGGTGTTTGGCGATGAGCGCGGCTATTTCCTAGAAACGTTTAATGACGAAAAGTTGACCGACCTCGGGTTCAGCCACGTTTTTGTCCAGGACAACCTCAGTTTTTCCCGGCATGGCGTTTTGCGGGGGCTGCACTTTCAATATCCGCTCACCCAGGGCAAGCTGGTTCAGTGCGTCCAAGGTGAGATCTGGGATGTGGCGCTGGACATCCGCGAAGGGTCGCCGACATTTGGCCGATGGCACGCCGAACACCTCAGCGAGGGCAACCACCGTTCCCTGTTCATCCCTGAAGGTTTTGCCCACGGATTCTGTGTGCTGAGCGAAACGGCACTAGTGGCCTACAAGTGCACGGCCCCCTACCGCCACCACCAAGACTCTGGGATCCGGTTCGATGACCCCCAATTTGCTATCCCATGGCCCATCGGGAGCCCGCAGCTGAGCCCCAAAGATGAAGGGCTCCCCCTTTACAAAGACCTCAAACCGGAAAACCGGCCTACTTTTGAAGGTTGACGGGACGGGAAACCGCAGATTTTTCCAGAGACGCTTGGTGCTTGGCCCCGCCAAACACGGGGAAGAAGAAACCGAGCAGTGCCAAGATCCCGATGGCGCTCACCGCGACGAATAGCGCTTGGCTCAGCTTAGCCGTTTTCTGCTGGGCCGATTCGCTGATCGTGATGCCCCAGCGGATGCAGAAGTTCCAAATCCCGTAGGCAAAGTGGTAACTGCTGGCCAGCACACCGGCCACGTAAAAAAGCAACACCAGGTGCGTGCCAAATGGGGCCGATAGCCGCTCGGCCCAGGTGGCGTATTCAATCGCCGATTCGCCTTTGATCTGGCCCAAAACCGAGGTTGATGCCATGTGGTAGGCCAAAAAGACAAATGCAAAAATGCCCGTCCACCGCTGAAAGGTGTAGTACCGATTCTCGCGGAACTTCAACGACGGCTGGCTATAGTTGCCTTCGGACCGGGACACGATGAACAGGCCGTAAACCGCGTGGAATATCAACGCCGGCCACACAACCCCGAACTTCAAGAAGTACAGGAAATGCAGCGGCAGATTTCCAAAAAAATGGATGATCGAGTCGAACGCGGGAGCCCCGGCCAAAGAGAAGGAATTGAGGGTCAGGTGCTGGACTAAATAGAACCCCGTTGGGATGATTCCCGTCAGAGAATGGAGTTTGTGCCAGAAGTAGCTCTCGCGGCCGGCCATGTCGGTGAGCCCTATCTTACCTACCGTGGGCTACGGGCCCGTACCGGCTCCCCTGTAAAATCACCGGAGCCATGTCTGCCATTGTTGAAATCACCGCGCGGGAAATCATCGACTCCCGGGGAAACCCCACCGTCGAAGTCGATGTCGTCTTAGAAGACGGGGCCATGGGGCGGGCAGCCGTCCCGAGCGGGGCCAGCACCGGAGCTTTTGAAGCCGTCGAGTTGCGCGACGGAGACAAATCCCGGTTTATGGGCAAGGGTGTCCTCAATGCCATCGAAAACGTCAACGAGCGCATTGCCCCCGCCCTGATGGAGTTTGAGGCGATCGACCAAGAAGGCGTCGACACCCTGCTGTGCAGTTTGGATGGGACGGACAACAAGAGCCAACTGGGGGCAAACGCCATCCTTGGGGTCTCACTGGCCGTCGCCAAAGCCGCCGCCATGTCGGCCGAATTGCCCCTTTACAAATATGTCGGCGGGGTTGCCGCCAAGACCCTGCCCGTGCCGATGCTCAACATCCTCAATGGCGGGCAGCATGCAGATTCCAACGTCGATTTCCAAGAATTCATGGTTTTGCCCATCGGGTTCGAAACGTTCTCCGACGCATTGCAAGCCGGATGCGAAATCTTCCACAGCCTCAAGGCCGTGCTTAAATCCAAAGGACTCGGCACCGGCTACGGCGACGAGGGCGGGTTTGCCCCCAACCTCGAATCGCAGGAGCTTGCCTTCGATTACATCCTGGACGCCATCCAAAAGGCCGGCTACGAGCCCGGAAAACAGATCTGGTTGGGAATCGATGCCGCCGCCACCGAGTTTTACGAAGGGGGCACCTACAACTACAAAAACGGCAAGAAACTGTCCGGTCCGCAGCAGGTCGAATACCTGGCCGGGCTCGCGGAAAAGTACCCCCTCATCAGCATCGAAGATGGAATCTCTGAAGACGATTGGGACAGCTGGAAAGGGGTGACCGATGCCATCGGCGACAAAGTTCAGCTCGTTGGCGACGACCTGTTCGTCACTAACGTCACCCGGCTCAGCCGCGGGATTGCCAGCGGCACCGCCAACAGTATCCTCATCAAGGTCAACCAGATCGGATCGCTCAGCGAAACCCTCGCCGCCGTCCGCATGGCCGACCGCGCCGGTTACACCAGCGTGATGAGCCACCGGTCCGGGGAGACCGAAGATGTCACCATCGCTCACCTGGCGGTTGCCACCAACTGCGGACAGATTAAGACCGGCGCCCCCAACCGCACCGACCGGGTTGCCAAATACAACGAGTTGCTCCGGATCGAAGAAGAGCTCGGCATGTCCGCCATTTATGCGGGTGCAAACGCCTTTGGCAAGCTCTCTGGCCGGCTGAGTTGATTTTGTAAACAACTATCAATCGGCAAAGCAATAAGAACACATTAAGGATACGTCCATACGGCCCCAGTTGGGCGTATCCATTTTGATCCTGGTCTCCCCGTAAACTTACTTGTTCTGGCCAGAAGGCCAAACATTGCCCAACCTTCGGCAATCGAACCGTCTATACTAGTGATGGCTCGAGGGGCATTTGGCTCCCGGCCGATTCGCAGAGGAAAAAACCAGGATGAAAACTTTTGCCTTATTTGGCCTATTGGGCTTCGGATGTATGGCCCATGCCTTGATGATCGATGACTTTTCCACCGGGAACATCAACGATCAAATCAACACCGGTAGCAATTCCACCTACACCGCGGCTTCGGTGCCCGGCGGCAACCGCTGGGTATATCACAGCATTTCCGCTAACCCTCTCGGCCTGACCCACTCCAACGTGGTCATCAACGGAATTTTTGCCTCGGATAGCAAAACGTCCGTCGATGCCGGATCCATCATCGGTTACGGATCCGATTCGGCTGGGAGCTTTACCGTCGGAACGGATCTCAACCTCGATCTGTCCACCCAAAACGCCTTCAATATCAACGTCCTCAGCAACGACTTGGCAGCAACCATTCAAATCGCCATCCGCACCAACGGGGGCAACTTGGCCTTTTCCAGCCTCCACAACCTCACACCCGGCATGGTCATGACCCCGCAGGTCGTGACGATCTCGTTTGCGGAATTCGGTGCCCAAAACTTTGCCGATGTCGATTCCATCGGGATCTACCTCGACACCACCGCGAGCGGGGACACCGTCATCGATTCCTTTGAAGCCGTCCCCGAGCCGGCTTCCCTGATTGCCCTTGGCCTTGGCGCGGCAGCACTGGTTGCCCGCAAGCGCAAATAAACGGAGAGTCTCAAATGAAAGCCCAGTTCACGTTCATCACAACCTTAACCGCACTCCTCGCGGCGGCTTCGGCCCATGCCCTCGTCATGATCGACGACTTCAGCACCGGGGCGGCCACGAGCTCGCTCACCAGCGGCAGCCAGTACTTCATGCAAAACGGCTCGATGGTCGGCGGCACTCGTGTCGTCTACATCGCCGTCACCAACAACGCCTTCGGCCTGAGCCTTGATGTCGACACCAACTCCGGTGCCCTCAGCATCAACTCTCAGTCGGGTGTCGATGGCCTCGGCGCAGTGGGCTATGGCTTGACCATGACCGGCCCCAACAGCACCAGCTACAACGACCTCAACCTCAATCTCTCCGCCGAAAACCGGTTTGAAATCCGCACTCTTTCCCGCGATGGCGACCTGACGATCCGGATGAACGTCCGCAACGGGAACGGCACCAACTTCACCGTGTCGCAAACCCTGTTCGGTAGCGCGATCAACACTCCTGAGCTCACGACGTTCTTGTTCAGCAGCTTCACCGGTGTCAACTTTGCCGATGTCGACCAAATTCAAGTTGACTTCGATACGGCCAATTCCGGCGACGTGGCCGTGGACTATGTCCAAGCCGTCCCCGAACCCGCCACCATGGCCGTCCTCGGCATGGCGGCCGCCATTGCCGCCGCACGCCGCAAACGCAAGTAATAGGAACTCAACAAAAAGAGTCCGCCCCCAGGATCCTGGCCTGGGGGCGGACTCTTTTTACTTTGGCAACCGATCAGGTGATCGTAGCGACTTCCGTCGCCAAGTAGTGCGACATCTGCTCCAAGTGGTTCAGGTCGTGCCGCAGGATATGGCAGAGATAATCTGAAATCGAAAACACCCGACCGTCGGGAAGGGTGAACGTTTTGGCATAGTCTTCTGCGGTCAGGCCCTGCAGGTATTCGATCGTCACACCGCGTCTGCTTTCGTAAACCTCGGCTTCATGGAACACGTCCTTCTCGCCAAAGTGGTGTTCGGCGGCATTAGCGTCCGGATCATAGGCCGGGACTTCCCTTCCCGGCTTGGAGTTCGCCGCGCGGATGCGGTCGAGGACCGTCTGCTCGTAGTCCGCCAAGTGGGCAACGACCTCCCGGGCGGTAAACCGGTCGGTGTCGAACCTGTCGTCCAATCGGTCGTGCGGAAAAACCCTGAGAACCCGTTCGACAACTTTCGGAGCGGACTGAAGTGCGTGGAGTGCAAAATCATCCATAGCTCCAGGTTACACACACTCAAGCCGCGAAAGAAGGGGATGAATCTGGATTTTTTGGTTTTTTCTTCCCCAATCCAGGGGCAGGGGCCTTCCGACTCCTGCCGGACACACCCAGGATCGCGGAGGAGTACGCAAAACCCAAGGTAAAACCAGATGACAGCCATGGAAACAAAGCTAGTAACCGTCCCAGAAGCGTTGCCCGAAAAGGTCTACTCGACCGCCGCGGCCGGCATCTCAAAAGCCACCCACGACGCCCACCTCGGGCTTTGGAAAGGCTACGCGAACAAGACCAACGAAATCCGCAAACTCCTGGCCGAAGCCGATGTTGATCCCACAAAGGCAAACCAAGTCTATAGCCAAATGAGGGCGCTCAAAGTCAACTACGCTTTCGCCTACGGCGGCTACATCAACCACAAAGTTTATTTCGAAACCCTCGGCGGGGCCGGCGGCCACGCCACCGGTGACGTGGCCACACTCATCAAGGAAGCCTATGGCAGTTTTGAACATTGGGAAGCCGACTGGAAATCCACCGGAATGGCCGGAAGGGGATGGGTCTTTTTGGGATTTGACCACGAGGAGCAAAGGATCCACACTTACATCGGGGACAGCCAAGACACATTCCCGACTTGGAACCACACTCTCCTCCTGGCCATGGATGTCTATGAGCACGCCTACTACCTGGACTTCCAAACCGCCCGCATGAAGTACATCGAAGCCTACATGCAGTGTATCGATTGGGATGCCGTGAACGCAAAACTCCCCCGCTGAATAAGCGAACAACCTCTCAACAAAGGTGCCCGGCCCTCGTGAGCCGGGCACTTTTGTTGAGCAGATTGAAGAAATTAGCAATAGAATCAGTTATCCAGGGTGAACGGCCCATGACTGAACGACTCTCCCCTACCCAGGCCACCCTGATCAACCGGGCCGCCATACTGGAATCGCATCGGGCAGATTCCCTCCGGATGGCGCGCCGGATCACCGGCAACCAAGCCAGTGCCGAAGACGCTGTGCAAAACGCTTTCCTGCGGCTGTTGGATTCACCGCAATTCCCCACCCTCTCACCTGATCTCATCCGGTATGTCCGGCGCACGGTTGCCAATTGCGCCATCGACGTCCTGAGATCTGCCAAGCCGGTTTCAGAACTTCCCGAAAGCCTGCCAAACACCGAAAACCCCCAACTGGATATGGAGATCGAACAGACCTTGGGCCGGCTCTCGCCCGACCATCGGGCAGTCATCGCCCTCCACCTGGGTGAAGGCTACAGCTACCGGGAAATCGCCGATGCCCTCCAAATCCCCATGGGCACGGTCGCCAGCAGGCTGAACCAGGCCCGGGTCGAATTCAAAAAAATCTGGGGTGAATCATGACCGACGCCCAAATCGACAGCCTTCTCCGCGACCACTTCGACCGGATGGATCACCCGCCCAAACCTGAGCCGATCATCTGGAAAGCCCTCGCCAGCTGGTTGTGCCAACTCGGCCGCAAAAAGGCGCCGCCCGCCGAGGAAGCCACCCCCCAATCCTAACTAAGGATCCAACTATGGAATCCCTCAACCCTCTCAAGTGGATGGGGGGCTTGGCCTTGCTGTGCCTTGCCCTTTATCTGGCTGTCCCTGATGGACGGCTCAACTCCTTTGCCGCCCTGCGTGCGATGGGCTTCCCGCGGTACTCGCCGCAAACCATGTACAAGGGGGAACTCGCTGAGTTTCACCGGCTTGGGGCAGACACCGAAATCATTGCCGATGGACGCCATGCCGACCAGTTCTTTCGCCGCGAAGCCTATGTCCAAGCGGCCATCGATTCTGGCGAGGTCGATGTCATCGGGGTTGCCGTCCGCAATGGCACGCCAGCGACTTTCCAAGGGACCACATCCGGTATCCCAAAGGGGGATCAGGCGAGGATCAGATCCCTTTACGGCAAGTGTCAAGAAGCCGCCGAACTCGGTCGAGCCAAAGACCCCGGCAACTCATTCTTCCCGCTGATGCTGGCCGTGATCGCCGACGCCCAAGGGGAGAGCGGGAAGGCGGAAGACTATCTCCTTACCGCCGCAAAGTGTGAAAGGTACGAAAACTACGCCCAACAAGAGGTGGATAGGCGCATGGGATCCCTTGTTTACGAGCCCTCGGCAATGGAGCGGCTGAGCAACCTTGCCATGGTCCTGTTCAAGGATCTTTCGCCCATAAGGACTCTTTGCCGCAAGTGGATCGCCGGCGACCGGGAGAAGACGGTCAAACAACGCCTGGCCGTCATCGCGATCGGCAAAACGATGCTGGAACCCGGAGGGTTCACCATCACCCAAGTGGTCGGCAAATCCCTCATCGCCGAAGCCGTTTCCAAGTCGGTGTCCGAATCGATCTATAAGAGCAAACTGCTCTCGCTGGAACAGGTTTCTGACCTCACCCGAGCCGCCGAAGGGCAAGGATTGCACCCCGGCAACCAATTTGAGCAGGCGTTGCACCTCTCCCAATACAGTTACTCGATCGACGGGAATGATGCCCTCGACTTTGACGTCCTGTACCTCGCTTCTCCGTTGCTTTGCGGACTGCCGTTGCCGGTGCTCCTGGTCACGGCCACCGTGGTCACCCTCCTGCTGGCCACCCAGCGGTTCGCGGATCGTGCCTGGGTCAAACCCATCCGCTACCTGGCGCTCGTGCCGCTTTCGGTTAGCTTGGCGGCAACTCCCACGGCGTTTTCGTTCCATGTGCCCACCGTGGTGACGATCCTCCTTGTGAGCCTGCCCATTGCGCTCATCAGCATCACCGAACGGTTCGTCCCCGTGATCCATGTCACCATCGTCGCAATCGCCCTTTACTTTTTTGAACGCAACACCGCACTCGAAGAGGTGTTGGGCCAAGTCGCGCTGATGGCGGCCCTGGTCATTCTTGCCTGGCACAAGAACCGCAAGCCAGAAACCAAGTTCAGTCGGTTCCTTTCCATTGCTTTGCTGCTGGCCAGTTTGGGGCTTGCCATGGCGTGGATGCCCGCCGCCCTTGGTGGCGCCTATTCCGGGCAAACGGGTATTGCTTCCCTCCCATTGATCTTGGCTTGCCTCTGCCTTTCCACCTTGGCAATTGTGGATGCGGATCGGCAATTGGCCCGGCGCCAGGCCCTTGTTGCCGCTTCGCTCGGACTCGCCTTGTTTGCCGGAGCCTGCTATGCCAGCCTCCAGGCGTCTAACCGGCTCGCCGGCTACCAAAAGCACGAGACCGCCTATTCGCAATTGCTGCACGAAGACTGCCTCACCGCCCTTAACGGAGGGAAACCCGCTAACAAGACGCTCATTCCCAGCGTCGAATCAAACAGATGAGTGGAGACTACAAAGTCGAAAAGACAGAGGCAGAATGGCGCGAACAACTCAACGAAGACGAATTCCACGTGCTCAGGGAACACGGTACCGAGCGGCCATTCACCGGCGAGTATTGGGATTTTAAGGGTGAGGGCGAATACCGGTGCCGCGCCTGCGACACGTTGCTCTTTGGCAGTGACGCCAAATTTGACTCAGGTTGCGGATGGCCGAGCTTTTTCCGATCTTTCACCGACACCATCGAATACATCGAAGACACTTCTCACGGCATGCACCGGATCGAGGTCCGGTGCAAGAACTGCGGGTCGCATCTCGGCCATGTTTTCGATGACGCGCCCCAAACCCCCACGGGCCAGAGGTATTGCATCAACAGCCTGAGCATCCGGTTCAAAGAGACTCCAAAGGAATAGGCGGCCCAGGGCAACCCGGGCCGCCATTTTCCAAGGGACGGGAGATCAGTTGGGAGAAATCTTCACAAGCCGCTTGAGCAGCTCAAGTGCGCTTGGTTCACTCACAAGGCCGCCAGCAAAGGCCAAGTCGGTGTCGGCGCGTTTGAGGGTGGCCACCGTGTCATGGGGGCTCGGGCTGCCCTCAAAACTGCCCGAACCGAGCAACCAGGCCATATGTTTGGCTGCATTGACCGACCCGGAGCTCTTTACTTCATAGATATCAAAGGCGGTCGCGGTGCCCTTGTTGACAAACCTCATCCGAACGGCCGGACGGCGGCCGAGGCCGAACGGGTCGGTTCCTTCCAACATCACCGATTCGATCGAGGCCATAGCAAAACCTCGTGCGGTTTTGTCTGGGGCAAACAGCGTCATGCCAAGCTTTGCCGCCATCGAAGCGACCAATACATGTTGGGCCTGTGGGCCGTCGTCTTTGATGTTGCTGACGCCTTCGCCATCGGCCAACAAGAGCATCGCAGCAAGGGTGGTTAATGCCATGGTCTCAATCCCCGAAAGGTTTGGTCTCTAATTAAGGACGCCGGAACCCACCCAATTATCGGCAATACCACCGGGTTGCGGCCAAGCCCGCAACTATCCCGGTCAGCCCACGGCGCGGATGATTTCCAAGAACCCCGCCGCCTTCAGGCTTGCCCCGCCAACTAATCCGCCGTCGATATCCGCTTGGGCAAACAATTCGGCCGCATTTTCGGGCTTCACTGAACCGCCATAAAGGATGCGAACACTTTGGGCAACTTCGGCATCCGCAATCGCTTCGATCTCGGAACGGATCACCGAGCAAACCCGGTTGGCCTCGGCAGCATCGCAGGTTCGGCCCGTGCCGATGGCCCACACCGGCTCATAGGCCACAACCAATCCGAACAACTCGGAAGCGTCGATCCCGTCAAGAGCCCCTTTGAGCTGGGCGGCGATCACCGGGTCGGTTTGGCCAGATTCCCGCTCGGCCAAAGTCTCACCCACGCACAAAATCGGCGTGATGCCATGGAAGAACAGGGCCTTGATTTTGAGGTTGACCGTTTCATCCGATTCGGAAAAAAGGCTGGCCGCAGATTCGGGAATCTCCAATTGGCCAAACCGGCCCCGCGTTTCGCTGTGTCCAACAATGCAATAGTCCACATGGAATTCGGCTAACTGGGTTGGGCTCACTTGGCCGGTGAACGCGCCGCTATCCTTCCAAAAACAATCTTGCGCCCCAAGCTTCACCCGTGAACGGCGGCACACGTCTGCAATTTTGGGGATGGCCAAAAACGGCGGGCAAACCACGACGTCGACATCGAACTGTTCACCCGCCAAGTGCACGATCTCGTTTACAAGCGCCTCCCCTTCGGCAGAAGTGAGGTTCATTTTCCAGTTGCCGGCAACAAGGGGGCTCCGCATTGTCGGAGGTTACTCCAATCGGGCTAGCCGCGGATGATCGTCGGTTCAACCGAGATCGACACCTTGTCGCGGATCGCGTTGGTGATGATGCAGTAAAGGTCGGCTTTGTGGGACATCTGTTCAGCCAGGGCTACCTGCTCGTCCGTCGCATCCGCCGACAACGTGATCGTGGGGCGGATGGTGATGGACTGGTAGGTGAACTGCGGCCCGTTTTCTTCCACAACCCCGGTGGCATGGGTTTCAACGCCCACCAGGGGGATCCTGCGGGTTTCGGCGATAATGCCAAATGTGATGCTGTAACAGCCCGCGACCGCCTTGGCCAAAAGCTCTTCTGGGTTTGTGCCATTGCCGGATCCGCCGAATTCTGGGGGCGTAGCCAGGGGGCTTGCCGTCCCCGACCGATCTCCTGATGCTTGTCCCGAACCACCCCGCCCGCCTTGCCAGCGAACCGTCACCGGGTACTCATGCATTTTTGCCATACCACCTGATTCTACGCGTTTGATTCGGCGCGATAGGCTCAGGTGCCCGCTGGCGGGGCCAACCGAATCAATTCGGGCAAGGTCACAAAACGGTATCCCCGGCCTCCAAGTTCTTCCAAAATTTTGGGCACGGCTTCAGCCGTGTGCGGCTTCACGTCGTGCATCAGCACGATCTCGCCGTTGCCCGGGGTAAAGCAGACATTCCGGAATACGACTTCAGGATCCTTGGTCGCCGTATCTGCAGATGAAATCGACCAGAAGAACGACACCCAACCGCGCGAACGGGCATCCTGGTTCAGCGCACTATCCCGCATCCCATATGGCGGCCGGAATAGCGGAGTGCGCATCCCCGTCGCCTGGTACACGATCTGTGAGGTCAGGGAGTTCTCAGCCGATGCGACCCCCAGTCCGAGCCGGGCGGCATGGGAAAAGGAGTGGGTACCGATGGCGTGGCCATCCAAAACGATTTGGCGCAACAGCCACGGGTATTGCCGGGCATTGCGCCCCAACACAAAAAATGTCGCGTGGGCGTGGTTTGCCTGCAGGGCCGCCAAAATTTTCGGCGTCGTCACCGGATCTGGACCATCGTCGAAGGTCAGGGCGATCACCTTTTGAGTTGTGGGGATGCGGGCCGCGACAAATCGGCCCGCGAACCCGGGCGGGATCGGATACTGCCGAGGCATCAGCAAGGCCTGCAACAACAAAGCCGCCCCGGTCACCGGCGGTCCACCGCCGAATCCACCACGCGGTAGTCGCCTCCCTCTTTGACCAATGCCAAGGTTGCCACCCCGGCGCCCTTATCCCCTTTTAGATCTAGAGTGACGAAAACCTTGGCGGGCGGGCCCTTTTCAATCCCGATTTTCACAACCCGCTTCGAATCGACTTTCCCCACCATTTGGTCGAACATTGAGCCGGGGAGGGACTCGCGATCCACATAAAGCTCGGCCGCCTTCACGGCGCCTTTCTCTGCCATCCGGATCGGGTCGCCAACCAGGGTTCGCGAGATCGGCAACGCGATAACGAAGAGGATTGCCACTGCGGCCAATACTCCAAGCGGGATCCAGCAACTTGCTGTTTCTGGGGGCTTGGGCATCTCGTCGGCCATATTCCGAGTGTGCCCGGTCCGGGCGAATGGCTTTCAGGCAGGCCCGGATTCAATCCTCATCCAAATAGGCGCCGTCCGGCATCGGGGATTCATATGCCGCGTTCCCCAAGATCGATTCGACCTGCATCACGTCCACAAGGACCTCGCGCGGGCGCGGGCCGTCGCGCGGGCCAACAATCCCCCGTTCCTCCATCATGTCCAGCAAACGGGAAGCCCGCTGGAACCCGATCGAAAACCGCCGTTGCAGCATCGACGTGCTGGCCGATCCCCGTTCCACCACCCACCGCACCGCATCGTCCCAATGCTCGTCCGCATCGGACTGTTCCCGCATCTGGTCTTCTTTGTCCCGGATCGCCACTTCGACCGGGTTGATCGTGTAACTCGGCTTTTCTTGGTCGCTCCAGAACTTACAAACGTCCTCGATCTCCTTTTCGCTGACATAGCATCCCTGGACGCGGATCGGCTTTGTCGCATCGATCGGTAAAAAGAGCATGTCCCCCTTGCCGATCAAATCCTCGGCGCCGACTTGGTCGAGGATCGTGCGGCTATCTGTCCCGCTTGAAACGGCAAACGCAATCCGGCTAGAGATGTTGTTTTTGATCGTGCCGGTAATGACATCCACGCTGGGGCGCTGGGTGGCGATGATGAGGTGGATGCCGGTCGCGCGGGCGAGCTGGGCCAGGCGGGCGATGCTGGTTTCGACCTCGTTGCGGCATTGGATCATGAGATCGGCAAGCTCGTCCACAATCACTACGATGTAGGGCAGGCGGTCGGCAAAATTGGCCTTGGCGTTCCAACCGTCGATGTTGCGCACGCCGGCTTCAGAAAACATATCGTACCGGCGATCCATTTCGCGCACCACTGCCCGCAAAACCCCGGCCGCCTCCTTCACATCTTTGACCACAGGGCACATCAAGTGGGGCAAGGCTTCAAACAAGGTGAGTTCCACCCGTTTGGGGTCGATCATCACCAGTCGGAGATCTTTCGGGGTCATCCGCAAGATCAGCGACATGATGATGGTAGCCAGGCAGATGGATTTGCCCGAGTTGGTTGCCCCGCCAACCAACAAGTGCGGCATGCGGGTGAGGTCGGTGTACTTTGCGATCCCCGCAACATCTTGGCCCAAGGCGACCGTCAGCTTGCTTGCGGTGTCGTGGAACTCCAGGCTGTCTACCATCTCGCGCAGGTAGACCATCTGGCGCTGGGCGGTCGGAATCTCAAACCCGATCGCGCTTTTGCCCGGGATCGGCGCTTCGACCCGGACGCTTTGCGCGGCAAGTGACAGCGCGACATTGTCGGCCAGGTTTTTAATTTTGTTGACCCTGATCCCGGCGCCGAGTGCCACCTCGTACCGCGTGATCGTCGGGCCGTTGGCAACCTCCATCACGTTGGCTTGGACACCGAACTGCTCCAAAGTGTCTTCCAAAATCTCGATGTTCCGCTGGACTTCCTTGGGGTCGCGCTTCTTCTTAGATGACGGGGTGACGAGCAAATCAAGCGGCGGCAAAACATAGCCGTCTTTGGGGCCGTGGTTTGTGGAATCGAGTTCAAAATCCGGCTGCTTGGCTCGCGGCTTGGACTCGGTGATGACGGGTGCCGCCCGGCGGGTCGGCTCCGGCTCCGGTTCTTCCTCGCCAGGTTGGTTGCCCAGCATCCTCAGGGTTTTGTCACGCAAGGATTCCTTTCCGGCTTCTTCCTCCCGCGATTGCACAACCGCCTTGCGCTTCGGCTTTTGGTCTTCCGGTTCGCGCAACGTTGGGGTGATTTTGCCAATGAGCTCCTTAACCGGCTGGTCGACGCACAAGGTGATGCCGATCACAACCATCGATACGATTGCAACAACCTTGCCCGCCCCCAACAAGGAGGTGAGGGTCCACCCCACCACCGCCCCGATGTAGCCCCCGGAGCCCGCCATGGCGCCATCGGTGAAAAAGTCGCCACCGACCGGGGAGGCAAGTCCGCCCAAGATGCCCAAAAAGATCAATGAGGCACCCCAGACCAGGTGGGTTGCCGCCACCTTCGAATGGCCGCGGATTAGGCCGATGCCGACCCCCCCAAGTGTCAGTGGAACTATCCAGGCCCCCCGTCCGAAAATCAGGCTGAAAAAGCTGGCCAAAGAATCTCCAACCAGACCGCCTTGCCTCATGCCCAGACCGATGAGCACAATAAAACCCAGGGCCAATAAAATGATCCCGGCGATATCTGGAACGCGGTGCGAGGGCGCGTCCTTGGTCTTGCGGCTCCGTGCCATGGAATCTGTTTGTGGTTTGCCCATCCTTAGGCTGAACTTAGTATAGCAGGGATCATTCGCATTGGTCCAGCAAACCCAATGCACCCATGCACATCCACAAAGACGTTCCACCGTGGCTCATGAAAGGCAACCAAAGTCCAACAACCGGTCCAAAGCCGATCACCATGGCAAGGTTTGCCACCGTGTGGAATCCCAAAACCGCCATCAGGCCGACCGCAACCGAGCGACCCATCAAGGTCTGAGCCATGAACCCGCGCCGCCACACAAAAAAGAAGAACGCGCCGTACAGCGACAACACCAGGCAGGAGCCAAAGAACCCTCCTTCTTCGCCGATCACTGAAAAAATGAAGTCCGCCTCCTGCACTGGAATCACTCCCGCCGCCTTTTGCTCACCACGGAAAAACCCTTCTCCCGTGGCACCGCCGGAACCGATCGCCATTTTGGACTGCCATTGCTGGTAGTCCTTGCCGCGGGGATCGTGGTCGCCACCCACAAACTTGTCGATCTGGGCCTCCACCCGGGCGCGCATATATGGCGGCATTACCTTGGGCGTGAACCAGGCAATACCCCCGACCGCCACAAGGATGGCCAATGTGGCCGGAAAGTACTTCCAAGGGACACCGGCGGCAATTGCAACCGAAAGGAGGAGGAACAAAAGGGCCACAGTCGCCCCCAAGTGGGGCTGTAACAAGATGAGGGCAAGGATCGGGGCCGCATGCAAGAGCGCCCCCAGATAGGTTCCCAACTCGTCCATCTTGTCTTCCCGGTTGGCGAAATAAGTCGCAAGGGTCAAGGCCAAAAGGAGCTTGCTGATTTCGCTCGGTTGGAACTGGAACGGTCCGATATCGATCCAGCGCGATGTCACGCCGCGGCTCTTGCCGACCAAAAGCGTGGCAACCAAAACCAGGATGTTGGCCCCGTAAAGGACCGGGGCCATCGCCCGAAAGGTCGCCAATTTGATCCGGTTGAAGATGAAGAAAACAACCATACCCAGGGCGGCAAAAATCATTTGGCGGCTGGCAAAAACCGTTCCCCGGGCATTGTCTATGCTCGCAAGCGAGAAAATCCCCACCGCCAGCAACAGCGCCGCCGTCAGCAGCATCCCCCAATCGTGGCCGCGGGATTCTTTCCGTTCAATCACCAGCGGGTCGTGGCTGGCGTTGAGCGTCACTGGCCCTCTTTTTCCCGAGTGGTGTCGGCAGAAGTACGGGGAGTCCGGGTCGAGCTTGCCCAAAGCTCACGCCGGATGAGGCCCTTGCCCGGCTCAAACCAAAACTTGAGCTCCCGCTTGTTCGGCGACGAGATCCCGTCGTAGGCCAGTTCCACAACCACCATCAGTGCCGAAACTTTGCCCGTTGACAGATTCAGGGTGTCTGATTTTGAGGAGACCGAAGCCTTGGCTTTGGCCTTGGACTTGCCGGTGATGACCTCCCCGGCCCACTCCCACCCTTTTCCAACCGTCATCGGATATTGGATGAGGCTGATGGGGGGGTCATATTTTTCTTGTGCAGTCGCCGCGAATGAGAAGAGATCCGTCGTATCGAAGTATTTTTCGCTCTCCACTTCCACCGGTTCGCCCGATTCACCGGCGGGATCGACGATCCAGGAATAAACGATGAAGTTGGAATCGCGCTTTTCCTTCAAGACGACGGGGATTTCGGTGCCGTTCAGGATGAGGTTCGCCTCGCGCGGGGGCGATGCTCCTGGTTTGAGGGCATCGCGGTTGGCGAACTCTTGCGGGATCGAAACCGGTTCGGGTTCGGGCGTCGGGTTTGGCTTTGCAGCCGGCGGAGTGCATCCGACCAACAAGGCGACCAGGAGCAGGGGCAGGGCAAAGGTCGTCTTGGGTCGCATCGTCGGAAACGGTGCGGCTATCCGTTCCGCACCTTCACTAGTTTACGCTTGCGGGTGGTCGTGTTGCTCCCTTGTTTCCCCTTTTCCTCAAACTCCACCAGCCCAAGTCCCTTGGCATAGACTGATCGTTGCACGGAATCGGCATCAAGGTCGCCCCCGAAACTGATGTGGGTGTGCAAAGTTGTTTCAACCGCCGGATAATCTTTGCCCTCAAAGCGGTAATCCTTGCGCACCCTCGTTTCGCCTTCGATCGTCGCAAGGGCCGGCGCACCCATGACCGGAATTTCCCCCGAATAAGACCATTGCTCCGGATTCCTCCCGATGGCGAAAATCGGATAGACCTTCTCCATCAAGACGCCGGTTTCAACGCCGACGATGAACACCCGGTTGTCGCGGTATTCGTAGTAGGTCGGGATCCCTTTGCGGCCATCGACCGAAGTCAAAACCTCAATGCCCATCCCTTCGACTGGGCGGTACTTTTGTGGATTCTCTTTGTCGTCCGGATCTGTATACGGCTCGAACCGCTTGAGCGCGGTTTCCGAACCGACGGTCTCCACAACCGAAAGGGTGAACTTTTTGCCGTTGGCAACGACTTCTTCCTCGTAAGTGCGAACCGAACCAGCGGCAAGCGGGAAATAGTCTTGGACGTCCGATGTGCCGATGGCCAAGGCAGCGGCGAGAATCGTTGCAACCATAACCGTTATGACGTGCCAGCGAGCCTTTACTGTTTGACCAAAGTGATCGTATAAGCGACTGGTTTGTCTTTGCCCGACTGCGAGGTCACTTGAAGTTTGACTGTGCCGATGCCGGCCGCAAACCAGGTTTTTCCGCTCACCGTTTGCTTCTTGCCGTTGGAATCCAGGGTGCCGGTCATGGAAACCACCATACAGTCGAACTCGCCGGCGGCCGTTTTGAGCTTTTCCGGTCCGTCGATCTTGTTGGTCGCCTTCATTTTCACATCGTTGCCCAGGTCATCTTTGACGTCCTCGGTGATATCCCATGTTTTGCCGACTTCCAACTTGGCCGGCAACGCCATCATGGCCGTCTTGAGGGCCTGCATCCGGTCTGTCGAAACAATGTAGACGCCATCCTCGCGCACTTCAACATTCTCGGTGCCAATCTGTTGCAGCGCGCCAGACCGTTCGATGGTGAATTGCGGCTTGCCGTCCTTTAGCCCCTTATACGTGAGCTTTTGGCTGCCTTCCCGCTTCGAGCCGTTCATATCAAACTCGTAGCTCTGCTCGTTCGTAGCCTCCAAGCCGTAATACTTGAACCCTTCATGCTTCAGGGCATCTGGTACCGGCTCCGTGGCGGCCGTCTCCGGCTTGGAAGAGCCGCTGGCCCCGGTTGTGCCGGTTTCCTCTTTCGGCTTATCCGTGGCGGGCGGGGTGCACGCGGCAAGGCCGAGCGCGAGGGCGAACAGGATGGCGGGATACAGGGACCAACGCATGGCTTTCAGCGACTCTATTTGCTCCGGAAACTCGTGAGTTTCATCGAAAACGATTGGGTTTGACCGTCGCTCCTCTGGGTTTGCTGGAGCATCCGGACGATACCGTATTTGGGTGCAAACCAAGTGACGTTTGAGACCCGGTACGTGTTCTTCCCGGCGGAATATTGGTAGATGCTCTCCACGGCCAATGCCTCGATCTGCCCCATGCCGGTGTCCACGACTTCGATCCCGCGATTTCGCAAAATGCCTTTCAACGGACCAGAAACAGGTTCGTCCTTGTTAACTGATGGATACGGGCCGTTGCCGTTGTAGTCGACCTGCTTCGTATCCTTAACTGCCGGGCCGACAACCGGCTGCGGTGGGTTGTACGGCTTGCCATTGCGGGCCGTTTCTTGGAAAATCCCTTCATCCGAAACCCGCCATTTGATCGTGTCGGATTTGTCCCCGTTTTGGAAAACATCCACCGTCACCGACTTGGTACCCCCCATATCCTGCACGTCGGTGACCTTCAAAGTCATTTCGCCGGTGCCGGTTGTGGGCTTAAACGCGGACTGGGCCCCGACCGTCGTGGGGAACAAATCTGAAATCTTGGTGGATTCCGGGAATTTTTCGATTTTGGGGGCCGGGCCGGCAACGGACTTGTCGTCCGATTTCCCACATCCCGCCAAGGAGAGCGCCGCGGCCAGCGCGGCAATGCATCCGATTGTGAGCAACTTCATGGTCTACCTGTTATTTTGCCTGTTTCAACGATTTGATCTGCGACACGGCATCTTCGACGAGCCGACGGTCCTTCAGGTCGGTCAAGTCCAAAGAGTGGCCGGCCAATTCTGTCGTCACCCGCGGCGCGGCAATCGCCACCCCGTTCACCACCACCAGCAAGTGCGAGCCCTTGCGTTTGCGGCTGTACTTCCAAAGGCGCAAACGGCCCTCGTCCGTCATCTGCAGGTGGATGGTGTAGATGTTGTTCCCTTTCTCATCCTTGCGGACACTGGTCGAGGCACCGCTGATCATCGTTTCGTTGACAAGCACTGCTGCCCCCCGCAAGACTTGTTCCGGTTTTTCCGCCAGCAACGATTTTTTCTCTTCGGAGATCAGTTGGGACAGCTTTTGGCGCACATCTTCCTGAATTTTGCCCGGGCCGTACTTCTTGGCAACTTCACGGTAATTCCCGACAATGAACTCTTTTGTTGGGTTGAATCGCTTCTCGATGATCTGGGCCAGGTCTTTGGCCATTTGGGGCTGGTAGGCCTGCGGGATCCGGGCAATCATCACCCTCTCTTCGCCCGAAACATTTACATGGACCGGAACGGGAACCATGACAACGATGCCGTTCAAGATGCTCTTGGGGCGGACTTCGGCCGGGGGGTTCCCGTCTAGCGACATGTTCAGGTCTTGCTCGAGCTTGGTCTTCAGAACGGTGTCGCCACCAATGGCTTTTTCGATGTCCTCGGCATTCCACACCACATCGGTTGGCTGGAGGTCATCGGGATTCATGCGGTTCAAAACCATAGTCAGTCGCGAAAGGGCGGCCTCATCGCCCTGCAAGGATTGCAACAACTCCCGCATGGGGATGCGGCGGGCATCTTCTTCCGAACCCTCCTTTTGCGGCGCATCGAATCCGACGGCCTTATCGACCTGGACAAGGTGCGCCACATTGTTCGCCACCCGGATGGCAAATCCCAAATCGGTGTTCACGGCCACCAGCGAGACTTTGCCGGGGCTGATCGGCTTTGGCTGGAAGCTTCCGACTTGCCACTCACCAAAACCCCAGAACCCGCCGTAAATGGCGGCGGCAACCCCAGTAGCAAACAGCAAAACTTTGGTCGATTGTTTCATCGTTGTGGGATGGCGGGCCCCGCCCGCAAAGAGGAACAGTCTACCGGCCCGTATCGTTCCCAATCCGGTGCCGGCCCCCCGATGGTACGATGCACCCATGCACGTTGCCGAGGTCGCAACCAGGATCTATGCCGAAGTGGGTAAGGCGATAGTCGGGCAGTCGCGGGCGGTGGAACAGGCCCTTGTCGCCCTTTTTGCCGACGGGCACTGCCTGCTCCAGGGTGTCCCAGGCCTGGGCAAAACCCTGATGGTCAGGAGCTTCTCCCAAGCCCTCAACCTCGAATTCAAGCGGATCCAATTCACCCCCGACCTCATGCCGAGCGATGTCATCGGCACCAACATCTTCGATCAAAGGACCGGTGAGTTCTCCCTCCGGCAAGGGCCAATCTTCACCTCTGTCCTCCTTGCCGACGAAATCAACCGGACACCCCCCAAAACTCAAGCCGCTCTCTTGGAAGCCATGGAGGAACGGACAGCCACTATCGACGGCGTCCGATACACGCTGCCCAAGCCCTTCATGGTTTTTGCAACACAAAACCCCATCGAATACGAAGGCACGTATCCCCTCCCCGAAGCCCAGCAAGACCGGTTCCTCTTCAAAATCGTGATGGACTACCCCGGCGACGAGCAAGAAGTGGATGTCCTCCGCCGATTCCACGCTGGGTTCCGCGCCCAAAACCTGGAAGCCGCCCAAATCCAACCCGTCATCGACATCGCAGGCCTCAACGCCGTTCGGTCCCAAGTCCGCGCGGTGAAAATGGAAGACCGCATGTTCCGCTACATCTACGACATCGTCCGCGCGACGCGGTCCAGCGGAGACCTGATGGTCGGTGGATCGCCGCGGGCCGGGCTCGCCTTGGTTGCCGCCTCCCAGGCATTGGCGGCCATCCGGGGCCGAGACTTCGTCATCCCCGATGACATCAAAGAACTCGCCATGCCTGTCCTCCGCCACCGCGTCATCATGAGGCCAGAAGCCGAAATCGAAGGATTCGGCGTGGAGCAAGTCCTCCAACGCATTTTGGACGCCCAGGTCGTCCCCCGCTGACCCGATGCTGCGCGCCCTCTTCCTCACCCGGCAGAAGTTTGGCGGAGCCGCCAGCCTAGCCCGGTCGCTGGTTCCGGGCTTGGAATCAAATGGAATAGAAGCCGTCATCGATGTCGCTGACGATTGGATCCCCGAAAAAACCGGCTGGGCCGTCGACCGCAAAGTCAGCCGGCAAGTCCGCGACGCCGGCAAAGGATTCGATTTCATCCTCGCCTGGGGATACCGGTGCGCGTGGGCTTGCAGCGAAGCGTTCTACCTCAAGAAGCCTTGGGGATACGTTGCCTACGACACCCCCAAAACCACCCACGACCAGTTGATCGGCCGGCTTGGGGCGGCCCGGATCGGAATCTGCTGCAGCCGCGCCGGGAAGCGAATTCTGGACGACGCCGACGCCGTGAACCTGGAAGTCATTGTCCCGGGGGTCGCCGTCCCCGCAGGACTGCCATCAAAGGAAGTCGCCCGCGACATGCTGGGCGTTGACCAAAACGCGCGCCTGGTAGTGGGAGTGGGGCGGGCCGTCACCGATTCCGCCATCGACGTCTTCGACGAAATTTCGGGACAACTTGCCGAAGAAGTCCCCCGGCTCGCCGCGCGCTTCCAAATCCTCGGCGGGAACCGCAAACTCGCCACCGCCGAACCGGTCGATCCCGGATTCGATACATGGACCCTCATCCAAGCGGCAGACCTCGTTTTTTGTCCAGATCGACGCTCCGGGTTCAAAATGGCCGCCGCTATGGGCATGGCCCTCGGCAAGTCTGTCGTTTTGAGGGAACTCTCTTCCTTGCGCGAAATCGGAGTCCCCGAAATCAGCCTCGAATTTTTTGACGGCGACGACGATGCGTATTACCGGATCATCGACCTCCTTGCCACCCCCCAATCGATGGAAGCCATCGGGAACGCGGCCCGGGCACGGGCCGAGGATTACCTATCGCTGGAACGGTGCGTAGGGCAGTTCGCCCACGCCATCAAAGAATCAGTGGGCCGTCGGTGACATCCAGTCAGATCTGGCGTTAGAATGGGGTGGCGGGTGTCACCAGGGCTGGTGGTAACGGAGGACGGGGCACGGAAGCTCCCCCCGCTCAATAACTCCTCACCGTTCCGTTTTCCAGCTCCGCCAAAAATTCGCGGTACGCCAACTCGATTCCTGTCTCCAGGTCGATTTCCGGTTTCCACCCCAACCCCCGCAAAACCGACGAATCCATTAGCTTCCGTGGGGTGCCGTCGGGCTTTGTCCCATCCTGCACAATCGTCCCGGTGAAGCCCACGATGCCGGCAACCACTTCCGCCAGGCCCCGGATCGAGATTTCGATGCCGCTGCCGATATTCACCCACCCCGGCGGCTCTTCCATTTCCAAAAGGAACAAAAGCGCTCTCGCGCAATCGTCCGTGTGGAGGAACTCGCGCAATGGGGTGCCGGAACCCCAAATCACAACCTCCGGCAATTCGGCCTCCTTGGCTTCATGGAACCGGCGGATCATTGCCGGCAGGACATGTGAATTTTCGGGATGGTAGTTGTCCCCCGTCCCGTAAAGGTTTGTCGGCATCGCAGAATGAAAGGTGACCCCGTATTGCCGCCGATACGATTCGCATAATTTCAATCCGGCAATCTTGGCGATTGCATAGGGCTCGTTGGTTTTCTCCAACGGGGCGGTGAGCAGGGCATCCTCACGCATTGGCTGTGGGACGTCGCGCGGGTAGATGCACGCGCTGCCCAGGTAAAGCAACCGCTCCGTGCCGGCGGCAAACGCCCCTTCAATGACATTGGCGGTCATGGCGAGATTGTCATAGAGGAATTCGGCCGGGTAGTTCGAGTTCGCCAGGATCCCGCCCACCCGCGCCGCCGCCATGACGACCACATCTGGCTGGGTTTCTTTCAGAAATTCGTGGGTCGCCTTTTGGTCGCGAAGGTCAAGCCGCTCGCGCCTTGCCGTCAGAATCCGGTCGAACCCGCGGGCGCGGAATTCGCGCACCACCGCCGAGCCCACCATCCCCCGGTGGCCCGCCACGTAGATCAGGGAATCGGGCTCAAGCACTGCCCTAGTCTAACTGATGTCAGCGGGTTGCGGGCCCGGCCCCCGATAGGGATCTCATCAAACCTGTCCCTGCGACCCGCCTCCCTCTCGCCAGTGGCCAGATGGCTCAGCTGATCGCCGAGAGCCCGAATTCTTCGTGCAACACCGCCACCGCCCGGCGCAATTCGCTTTCCGGAATCAACACGCTCAGCGAATAATCGCTGTCGTTGGTCTGCAAAATCGGGATGCCCTCGCCATGCATCAAACTCATGACCCGGTAGAAAACGCCCGGCTGTTGCAAAAAGTCGTAGGCGACCAGACTCACCATCGTGCACCCTTCATTCACCGCAAATTTCAGCTCCCGCACTTCGCCCAGGGGCTCCAGCAGTTTGCGCTGGGTTTCCAAGGCTTTGGTCGGTTCGTTGCTGCTCTGCACCAAATAAACAACCCGATCTTGGCCCGCCGCCGGCAAGACCAACGCATCCAGCATGTCTTGTACTTCTGGCGACATCTCTCGCTCTACGGCGAACCCGATGCTCGTCGGGCCCAGGTTCGTCATGAACACGTTCACCTCGTACCGTGCCAAAGCGTCGTAGATCCGCGATTGGAGTTCTTTCACGTGCCCGGGTTCCGCCTCGTTGAGGTCGACTTGGTAATACACCAGCTTCCCCGAATGGGTGACCCCCGTCACGCGCCGACCCGGGAGCTCCCGACTTGGGACGATTTCCGTCCCCGGCTCCTCGCTGAATGTGCTCTTCACCCAAAGCGGGATGTCGAACTTCATGGCGATCTCCGCCGCCCTCGGATGCAACACCTTGGCCCCCAAGTGGGCGATCTCGGCCACTTCGTCGTAGGTCACGCGCCGGAGCGTCGGGGCGTCCTTCACAAAGTCCGGGTCGGCCGTCTTGACGCCGTCAACATCCGTGTAAATTTCGACCGCTTCCGCCCGCAGTGCCGCGCCCAAAGCCGCCGCCGACGTGTCGCTTCCCCCGCGGCCGAGAGTAGTTAGCTCGGCGCCCGGAAGCCCCCCTTGAACCCACACGCCCTGGAATCCGCAGACCACCGGCACGTAACCTCGTTCCACCGCTTCGATGACGCCGAGCGGTTGGATTCCAAGGATGCGCGAGTTGCCATAAACCCCGTCCGTCCGGATCCCGGCTTGGCCGCCCCGGAGGCTCATGGCCGGGCACCCTAACCCTTTGAGCAATGTGGCGAAAACACTTGCGCTCACGATTTCCCCGCACGCCATGACGAGATCCATTTCGCGGGCATCGGGAACCGTGGTCGGGTCGGCTTCTTCCAAAAAAGCCTTCAGCGTGTCGGTGGCATAAGGTTCGCCGCGCCGGCCAATCGCGCTCACGACGACAACCGGGGCAAACCCTTGCTCTTTGGCGGAAATCACTTTGAGGGCGGCCAAATGCCGGGCTTCCGCCGTCCGGACGCTCGTCCCCCCAAATTTTAAGACTTTGAATTTCAAGCGGCCGCCCCCGGGTAGGCCGCAAGGAGCATGGCCTTGGCATCGTTTGCCCCGGTTTCGCCCATCAACATCAACAAGCGGTCGTGCATTTCGCCTAAGTGTTCAATTGTCGCTCCGCTGTCGATCACTTGGCTCACCACCTTGGCCACCAGCCCGGCTTCGTCTCTCATGTTAACGGCATGCACGATGAGGACGGCCCGGCCCCCCCGGACTTCAAACTCCAAGCCGGTTGAGGCCAAGACCGATTCCAGCGTCCCGCGGACCTCCTCTTTCACGACAAAGCTCATCCCGTCGGCCGCGAATTTCAGGAAGTCGAAACTGATTTCCGCATCATAAACGGCCCGCAACACGGCCAGCCTTTGGGACGGCACATCTCCAGCGAGCCCGCCAACCCGCGCGCTGGCAAACCCGGGACGGATCTCCACCCGGTTGACGCCGCGCGCCTTTTCAAAACCGGTTTCGGCATGGGTCAGGGGGATTTGCGAGGGGTCGGCCAATTGTTTGGCGAATGGCTGGCTGCCCAGATCGGCGTTCGGCTCTTGGGTCACTGCGTTACGTTCAACTCAAAAAGGATTTGCGGCGCCGTTGCCCCAACCTGCGATTATACGGAGGCGGCCGCAACGGGCCTAAGCAAGGATCGCCTCACACCGATCCCAAACATCTTGGCCAAATTCAAGGCCCGAAGACTGGGCATTCTCCTCGATCTGCGCGGTCGACGTCGCCCCGACGATCACCGAACTCACATTCGGCATGCGCAAGCACCACGCCAGGGCCAACTGGCCCACCGTGCATCCCAATCCCTCCGCATAGCCGGCCAGCTCCTGGACCTTCGTCAGGCAGTCATCTTGCAGGTCGCGGCCCATGAACATGTTGCTCGTCTCGTCGGCCCCGCGGGAGCCTTCTGGCGCCGGGTGGCCGGGCCGGTATTTGCCCGTCAAAATGCCTTGGGCGAGAGGCGAAAACACGACCTGTCCCAACCCGTACTGCTCGCATGTCGGGATCACATGTTGCTCGATCTGCCGGTAGAGCATGTTGTAACACGGCTGGTTGCTCACTGGCAGGCAGCACCCCCACTCCTTGGCCACGTGGCAGGCCCGCGCGATCTGGGCCGCCGGCCACTCGCTCACCCCCCAATAGAGCACCTTTCCCTGGCGGATCAGGTCGTCGATGGCCCGCACCGTCTCTTCCATTGGCGTCTCCGGATCGAACCGATGGAATTGCATGACGTCGATGTAGTCCATCCGCAACCGCCGCAACGAGTGGTTCACCGACTCCATAATATGCTTGCGACCCAAGCCCCGGTCGTTCACACCGTCCGAAAATGGGAAGAAGCACTTGGTGCCGATCACCAGGTCGTCTCGCCGGAAACCTTTGACCGCTTTTGCCAGGCTGATCTCCGCCTCGCCCTTGTTGTAAACGTCGGCCGTGTCAAAGAAATTGATCCCGAGGTCGAACGCCTTCTTGACGATTTGCTCGGTGGTTTCATCTTGCAACGACCGGCCGTGGGTCAGCCACCCACCCAAGCCCACTTCGCTGACGCGGATCCCGTACTTGCCCAGCTTCCGGTAATTCATCATGTTCAGGTTACCTTCGCGGCGGTGGCCGCCCTCCCCCGCCGGGCTGGGCAGCCGCGCCCCGCCGAGGGATTGGCGTCGGGACGGGCGGGGCTGGCTTTCCGTCGGTTCCGCCAATTCTTCAACTCATCCACAAATAACACCAAATGCGCCAAACCTGCCTCCGAACCAAATCTCTCTCGCAGGTGGTCGCCGACGAGTTTTCGGCGGACAGGGGTCAGGCCCAGTCCCCGCATATCTGGAAAGTAGCGACGGCAAACCGCATTCCAGATGTGGGTGTCGATCGGCACCACGTCGCCATGCCCCAGCCCAAAAAGTGCGACGCACTCGGCCACTTTTGGCCCCACCCCCGGCAACGCCTGCAGTTCCTGCACCGCCACTACGGATTCAAGGGATTTCAACCCATCCAACCAATCCCGGCCGCCCAGCCGGATCACGGCGGAGGCAGCGGCCGGGATTCGTTCTGCCCGATACCCGAAACCTACCTTCCTCAAGTCCCCACTATTGATCCCCGCCAGCGCCTCCAAACTGGGAAATCCCGGCTCCGGCCCGTATCCCGCCAGGCGCCTCACCATCGCCTCGATCCGGCTGACGTGGTTATTGGCCGAACAGATGAACGAGAACAGCGTTTCCACCGGGTCGTCCTGTTGGATCAAACGTAGCCCCCGGCAGCATTCCAGGGCAACTGCCAAGTCAGGGTCACGGCTAAGAACTTCGCCAAACCACTGCCCGTCAGTGCGGTCGGTGCCGAAGATGCGGACAAATTCGCCTTGAGGCACATTCGAGCGAACGCTGAGGCCCCCGGCGGGTCCGTCTGATCCCGCTGATGGATCCAATCCCACTTCTGTCACTTCGAACCCGGCCGAGCCGATCGATCCACGCCAAATCCCGTTCTGGAATTGCCAACGGAAAACCTGGCCCGAACTCACGCAGAGCCCAAAATCGATGCCGTTCCCAGCGATCGTGTACTCAAACAATGTGGATGGCACCATCGGGTTGGCGACCCACGCCCAGGACAAGGCAAACGGCCCGACCCCCATTGGCAATGTCCGGGATCACCGAGAAAAAACTCCTTCTGGCAGCATGGCGACAAACTCCTCCTCCGTCAGCACCCGGATACCGAGTTGATTTGCTTTGGCCAGCTTGCTTCCCGCTCCAGGGCCGGCCACCACATAGGTTGTCTGTTTGCTCACACTCCCGGCAGCCTTGCCCCCCAGTTCCAACACCCAAGCCTCCGCTTGCTCGCGCGTGAATTGCTCCAACTTGCCGGTGAACACAAAGGTCTGGCCGGCAAACTGGTCGCCCTTTGGGGCTTGCCCCTCCTCCGGTGACACGCCGGCTTCCAGCAATGCCTCGATCAGGGCGGAGTTCTCAGGGTCGATGAACCAGTCGTGGATCTCTTCGGCCGTCCGGGAGCCGATGTCCGGGACATCGTCCAGTTCTTCAGCGCTGGCGCTGCGGATCTTTTCCAAGGTACGAAACTCTCGGGCCAGGTCCGCCGCTGTCCGCTCCCCAACCAATGGGATCCCCAAGGCAAACACGAATCGGGCCAACGGACATGTCTTGCTCGCCTCGATCGCGGCCAGCAGGTTTGCCACGCTTTGCTCCCCCATGCGATCCAAGCCGAGTAACTCCTGCTTTCTGGACGCCAAGCCGTAAATGCTTGGCACATCGGTCAGCAAGGGATTCTCGGCCGGCTCGGCCAGATAGCGGGTTATCTGTTTCTCGCCCAGCCCTTCAATGTCCATGGCTTTGCGGGAGACGAAATGGACGAGCTTGCTGGCGATTTGCGCCGGGCACTGCCGTTTGTTGGGGCAACGGAGAGCCACAAAGCCTTCCTGCCGCTCCAGAGGAGTTTTGCACTCAGGGCAAACCGTCGGCGGTTGAAAAGGCATTGCGTCCCCGACCCGCTTTTCCAAGACCGGGCCGACAACTTCTGGGATTACGTCCCCCGCCCTTTGCACAATCACCGTGTCGCCGATCCGGACATCCTTTTTGGCCAGTTCGCCATAGTTGTGCAACGTAGCCCGGCTGACCGTGACCCCGCCGACAAACACAGGTTCTAAATGCGCTACTGGGGTCACGACGCCCGTGCGTCCCACCTGGGCCCCAATATCTTCCAGTTTTGTAAAAGCCTGCTCACTCGGGAACTTGTACGCAACCGCCCACCTTGGGCCTCGGGAAGTATTCCCCAGCTCGTTTTGAAGGGCGATCGGGTTCACCTTCACCACGCAGCCATCGATTCCAAAGTCGAGGCCAGCCCTTTTGGATAAGATTTCTTGTGTGACTTTTACTAATTCTTCGACATTGTGGCAAATCCAATGCTCGCTCTGGTGCCCAAACCCCAATCTTCCCAGCCAGGCCATGACTTCCCGCTGGGTTCCCGGGAGCGGCCCGTCGTAAGCCCCAAGCCCATAAGCGAAAAACGAAAGGCGGCGCTCGGCGACGGCCTGCGGGTCAAGTTGCCGCATGCCCCCGCTTGCCGCATTTCGCGGATTTGCAAAGGCCGTTTGCCCCTTGGCGGCCCGGTCCGCGTTAAGTGCCGCAAAAACCGATTTGAACATGATGACCTCACCCCGAACCTCTCCGGTGAACGGCTCGGATAAGCGCAAAGGGATATCCCGGATGGTTTTGGCGTTCGCCGTCACGATTTCTCCAGTTGAGCCGTCGCCCCGGGTCACCGCGCGAATCAAATTGCCACTTTCATAGGACAAACTCAGACTTAACCCGTCATATTTCAGCTCGACGAGGTAATCGATCGGATCTTCGCGGCCCAAAAAGCGCTTCAACCGGGCATCGAAATCGGCAAGCTCGTCAGCCCCAAAGGCATTATCCAGGCTCAGCATCGGCACTCCATGCCGGTATTGCTCAAACCCTTCTGCAGGCCCGGCACCCACACGCTGAGTCACAGAATCCGCAGACGCCCATTCCGGATGGGATTTTTCCAGTTCGACAAGCTCACGGAAGAGGAGGTCATACTCCGTGTCGCTGATTTCCGGCGATTCAAACCGGTAATACAAGTCCGCGTGTTTTTGCAGCTCCCGCTGCAAAAATGCCATCCGCTCCCGGGGATCCATCGACCCGATTCTATCCGTTACCCGCCGAACAGAAAGCGGAAGAACTGTCCCCCGCCTGGGATTTGCGAGAGGAACACGCCCATTGCCATACGCGCCAAGGTCGCGTAGCCAACGCCTTGGTTCCACAGATCCTGTCCGGCATTCCAAGCCCCCTGAAACCAGCCAGCCACCGTTTGTATCGGAGTGGTGGGGCCAGTTGCGGGAGCCGCCGCGGAACCCGCGCCTGGCATCTCAAAACCTTTCAGCTTGACCGAGAGCTTGGAGTCCAGTTTCCTGGTCGATTGTTTGCCCGACTTGATGTCCGTGACCACGCTGGTCGAACTGTTGGCCATGTCCACTTTGACCGCGGCTCCGCGCTTGGTGTCGAACAGGACTGTCCCCGTCCCCCGCAGAGTCGTTTTCACCCGGCTGGTTGCCCCCTTCAGTTCGGGCACAATCTCCAGGGTCTCATCCTCCAACACCTCGTAATCCTGCGAGACCTTCACCGAAATCTCCGTCAGCGTCCCGCCGGTTTCCTTGACCGCCACACACTCGTAATGCATCGGGGTGTCGCCAAACATCCGGTCAAACGACCACGTGCTGCCAACCTCCAATCCCTTGGGATCGAATTCGACCGGAAGATAAGTGATATCCGGGAACCGGCGGACATCCAAGCCCGGCAGCCGAACCGGCAACGAAACCTCCGGAGCCGAATTCTTGAGAACTTTGCCTTGCGCGGTCGAAAGCACTTCCGCTTTGGGGAAGTAGGCACGGGCGGATTCTACGTCCAGCATGGGGATCTTGCCCCCATTGAAGCTCAGCTCAAAGGCTGTGAGTTCGATGGTCGACCGGAGCCCCCCGTCCTTCGGCTCTAATCCATTCACCTGAACCCCAAACTTGACATCGGCAACGCCCTCGTTACCGCCCATCAACGGTAAAAAACCATCGAACACGACATTGACGTCGTAGTCGAGCTTGGTGGCCGGGGTGAATTGGTAGGCGCCCGACGCGATCGCCGCCACAAAGATGAAACCGGTCATAGACACTCTATTTTGACGCCTCTATGGGTTCAGCGGATCAGACCGACGCGTCGTCACGGTGCCGCAAAGGCACCGCCGGCAGTTCGGAGTTGGGGCCAGAAGGGTTGTTGGTCACGTGCAAAACCCGCTCCAACATCAGCTTGACAACCCCGGCCGCCGGATAGGCCAACATCATCCCGACAACGCCGAACAGCGCCCCGCCGCAAAACACGACGAACATCCCGACAAATGGGTGCAGTTTGACGGCGCTCCCAACAACCCTCGGGGTGATCACCATATCCCAGGTGGTGGTGATGACAAAAAATGCGGCCCCGAGCACGGCGGCAAAGGCCCAACTGTTTGGCATCGCGACCAAGGGGCCCCGGCTGACCCCGCTCAACCCCGTCATCAAAATCAAAACCGCCACGCTAAACAAACCGCCGATATTCGGGATGAGATAGAACAGCCCCGCCACCACCGCAAAGATGATGGAATAGGGTGCCCCAAGCAAGGTCAGCACCGTCCCTAGAACGAGCACATACAGGGAAATGTTCACAACGATTCCGCGGAGGTAGTTCTGGAAGACATCGCCGACATCCTCCAAAAACTCCATGGTTTCGCGTCGGATCGCCGGAGGTATCCAATTGCGGAAGCGCGATTGGAACGAGGGCAGATCCATCAAAAGAAAAATCGTGAACAAGGGCGTGAAGGCCAGGAGGACGACTTGCGAAACCGCCCCGCCCAAAAACCCGACAACCCCGTTGAAGACCTGCTGCACGGTGCGCGAGATGTTTTCCCGGTAGGGGTCGATGTATTGCGCCGTAAAGGCCCGCCGGGTCGTGGGCAGGCCGAACTGCTCCAAGGTTCCGCGATAAGCGGAAAGCGTCTCGTCCACAGACCCCAAAGGTCCAGCCGGCTTGGCGATCACCGATGGGTTCCAGCGGACGAACGGGTTGTCGTCGGCCGATTCTTCGGCCAGTTTGGAAACCAGCCCCTGAACCGTGACCCGCAGATTATTGGCTTGCTGTCCGATTTGGGGGGCAAGGCCCCAGGCAGCAAGGCCAATCCCCCCAAAAAACACGACGCAAATAACGGTGACGGCAAAGGGCCTGGGGATTCGAGCGCGGCCCATAGCCGCGATCACTGGCTCCAGCAAGACGGCGATGAGCCAAGCCAAGACGAACGGCAACAAAACGCCCCGCACAGCCCAAAGGAATCCCAATACGGCCGCCACCACGGCAACCCACAGTAGGATCCTCCAGCTTTTCATGCGGGGCAACGTCTAACGGGTCAGGCGCCGGCTTCGTCGGATTCGATCGCCATCGATTGCTGGCGCTTGCTCCGCTGCTCGGCAATCCAGTCTTCGGTCTTGCCCTTGGCGTCTTTCAGCTTGTCGGCAAGTTCCCCGCGCATTTCTTCACCCGATTTCGGGGCAAAAAGCAGCCCGGCAACAGCACCGATCAAGGCACCCAGGCCAAAACCGGCCAAAAGATAGATCAAACCATTTTTGTCTTCGTTTGCACTCATTTCTGATCCTTTGATTCTACGCTACGGGGCAACACCCTGGAACGTTTCCCTTTGAAGTATGCCGCAAATAGGCTGGAGCCCAAGGCCACTACGGTTTTCAGGGGCCCGTTCTTGCGCCACCCGGCCAAGTGACCGATCACGGATTGGATGGGATCGGGGGCTTCGGCCACTTGGCGACGCAACTCTTCGACCTGCCTCTGCTGGGCTTCCAAACGCGCATCCAGTTTGTCGATGCGGTCGCCGATCTGCTTGACCCAACGACGCATATCGACCAGCGCACGGAACATCACCCCGACCGCCGCAAGCAGCACGACAGCCAAAACAATGTTGAAGACCAACAGGAAACTGAATGTCGAACCAGGCATTTATTTGATCCGGCCGCCGGCAACCACGGTCTCGCCACGGTAAGCCACCGCGATTTGGCCGGGGGTCACGGCACGAACCGGTTTGTTGAAAACCAAAACCGGCTCGGGGAAAGCATACAGCATTGCGGGCCGCGCATCCATGTTGTAGCGGATTTTCGCCATCACGCGCATCGGCATCTCGTGGCTGCCAAATGCGCTCCACGTCATATCTTCCAACCGGACTTCCCGTTGGAGCAGCTCTTCATTGCTGCCAACAACGACCTGGTTGCGGTCTGGGGACAATCCGATTACATAAAGCGGCTTGCCCGTGGCGACCTTGATGCCCCGGCGCTGGCCAACCGTGAAATCCGCAACCCCCGAATGAGTGCCCACCACATTCCCGGCGGTGTCGACCAATTCCCCGTCCTCAAAGATCTCCGGTTTGTTCTTGCGCATGAACGAGCGGTACCCGCCCGCCTCGCTCACAAAGCAGATTTCTTGGGAATCGGGCTTATTGGCCACCGGCAGGCCGGCTTCCCGGGCGATCTTTCGGCATTCGGCCTTATCACCCAGTTCACCGAGCGGGAACATGACCTTGGCGAGCTGCTCTTGGGTCGTGGCATACAGGACGTAACTCTGATCCTTGTTCCCTCCCTTGCTCCTCATCAGCCGGTAAAGGCCCCGTTTGGAATCGAACCGGATGCGGGCATAGTGCCCGGTTGCAAGTTTGTCGCAGTCCAACTCTTGCATGGTGTTCAAAAGGGCGTCGAACTTGACCTTGCGGTTGCACGTCACGCAAGGGTTGGGAGTGCGCCCCTTTGAATATTCGTCCACAAATTCATCGATGACCGTCGATTTGAACTGATCTTTGAAGTTGATGACGTAATGCGGCATATCCAGCATGCGCGCAACCCGGCGGGCATCTTCCACAGCGCCCAACGAGCAACAACCAGAGTGGCGGGGGTCAGTTTGGCTTTCTTGCCAAATCTGCATGGTGACGCCGACGACCTCGTAGCCCCGTTTCTTCAGCAAGATCGGAACAACGCTGCTATCGACTCCGCCGCTCATGGCGACGCAAACGGTCGGCTTCTTGGACATCCAACTACTTCAACGCCTGTTGGACGCTCGGACTTTCGAGTGCCGTCTTAAGTCCATTCAACTGGTAAGCCCTCAAGGGTTGGCCTTCGACGGCAAGGATGAATGTGGGAGTCCCCGAAACCTTGATTTTCGACGTGCACATGTTGAAGTCGTTGTTCACTTGGTCGACCAAGGCGTCGCCCTTGAGTTCTTCTTTGAACTTTTTGGTGCTCAGGCCGATGTCACCCAAAATCCCAACCACGCCGTCATATGTCTTCACCCGTTCTTCATTGCTCTTTGAAAAGGCCTCGTCCATGAACGGCCAGAATTTGCCTTCGTTGGCGGCAAACTGCGCCGCGGCGGCGGCAACGGCAGAGTTCTCGTGCCCTTGAAGGTTGAACAAGGGGAACAGGACAAAGTAGTGCTTGACTTTGCCGTTGTACTTGTCAAGGAGCTTGTGGTAGTCGTCATACGAAGCGCGGCAAGCAGGGCACAAGATGTCGGCCACTTCGATGATTGCCACCTTGGCATCAGGGTTGCCTCCCACGCGGTTCGGGTCGGTCATGATGTCGGCGGCGGTCACGCCGGCAAGCTTCATGCCCGGGATTTCAGCATTCATTTCCTTCGTCATGCCGCTCGCCGTGAACCCGAACGCAGCCAAGGCCATTACGGCCCCGACGGCCACAACAGTCATATCGTTCTTTGTCCTAAAGAACCGAACCTTCACCTCATCCTTGTCTTCCGGTACCGGCTCTTCGCCGAATTGGTTGACCATCCCGTGCAAGATGAACAGGATCAACATGGTGCAGGCCGAAGTCAAACACCATTCGCAAATTTCGCGGAGCTGTGTCACCGAAATGGTCTGGAGGTAAATGCTGAAAGCGAGCCCGATGCCCGTCATCCAAAAACCGGCCGTCGCAGCCTTCTTCCACAAACCGCCTGAATTGCGCGAGCGGATGATTGCCAGAGTCAGAATCCCGGCGTAGACGGCAAAGCCGATGTACGCCACCGAAACCCCAAACAGTTTGCTGGCCTCGCTGGTGGTGACTCCGGCGCAGTTCACGATCCCGTCGGCGCGGCAAGGGACGTCAACCCGCATGGCGGCCGAATAGCTCAGCACGCCCGCAACGAACATCCCCAAGAACGAAAGGGCGATGATTACCCGGTTCAATAGCGTCGAAGTCACCCTGCGATTATACGCCCCCCGCCCTGAACCCTTCCCGGACTCAACTTGAACCTGACCGCCTGGTACCATGTAAGCCTTTCTCCGCAACCTGCACCTATGGGTAACGTCACTCTCCTGCATCCTGGTTCCCGGCCCACTCCGCCAAAAACGCGGACAGGGACTTACTTTGTCCAAACCTGGGGGTGCCAAATGAACGAGGAGGACAGCGAGCAAATCGCGCTCTATCTCCAGGGGCTCGGACTCAAACCCGCCGCAAGTTGGAGGGAGGCCCAAGTTGTCATCCTGAACACGTGCAGCGTCCGGAAAAAGCCGGAAGACAAGGCGTTTTCCCTCTTGGGGGAACTCAGCCTCATCAAAGCCGGCCGACCCGAGGTGATCATCGGAGTCGCCGGATGCATGGCACAAATCCGCGCCGATGAAATAAAGCAACGTAACCCCCTTGTCGATTTCGTTATCGGCACGGCCCAAGTTAGCCAAATCCAAGGGCTGGTGGAAGAAGCCTTGCAAGGCAAACGGTTCCAAACCCGGTTGGAGTTGCCCGAGCGCAAAGGCGCGGTCGTCACCCAAATCCCCCAAAGGAACGTCGGGCGGCAAGCCAAGCTCAAAGCTTTTGTGCCCATCCAATACGGGTGCGATAAATTCTGCACTTTCTGCATCGTCCCCACCACTCGGGGCCGCGAACGCAGCCGCCCCACCCAAGACATCATCCAAGAAGTCCGAAGGCTTGCCGAACTGGGAACCAAAGAAGTCACCCTCCTGGGGCAAACCGTCAACAGCTACGGCAAAAACCTCGCCGAAGGCCAAGTGCCGTTCAGCCGGCTCCTGCAACTGGTCTCGGGCATTCCCGGCATCGAACGCATCCGCTATACGTCGCCCTATCCGCGCGATTTCCGTACCGATCTCATCGACACCATCCACCGGGTGCCGCAAGTCATGGAGCATTGCCATATGCCACTTCAAGCCGGCAACGATGACTTGCTCAAACGAATGAAGCGGCTTTACACGGTTGAATCTTTTGCCGCGATCGTCCAGGAACTTCGGGGGAAAATGCCCGAGATCGGCCTCACAACCGATATCATCGTCGGATTCCCCGGTGAGACCGAAGAGGAATTCGAAGGCACCCTTCTGGCCATGGAGAGGTTCCAATTTGACAACGCCTACATGTTCCGGTATTCGCCACGCCCCGGCACCCCGGCGGCCGGCATGGAACAGGTTCCCACCCAGACCGGAAAAGACCGCCTGAACAAACTGATCGCCGTACAGCGGGAAATCACCCTTGCCAAAAACCTTGCCTGCGTCGGCAACACCTACGAGGTGTTGGTTGAAGGCCCTTCCCCCAAGAATCCTTCTCTGCTCCAAGGGTACTCCCGGTGTTTCCGCATGGTGCACTTCCCCGGCGAAGCCAACTTGCGGGGAGAAACGGTTCCGGTTCACATCGACCGCTCCCACCTTTGGGGGCTCAGCGGAAAGATGGTCTGAAGACAACAGTCCCCTCCCGGCTTTGGCCGGGAGGGGACTGATTTATGTCTGTGACCGATTTACTTCTTGGCCCGCTTCCGCAGACCAGCCAGAGCGACAAGTCCCAGCAAGGCCATCGAACCCGGCTCGGGCACGGCACCAAAAGCCGAATCGGCGAAGGCGCCGTTCAAGTTCCCGCCTTGGGCGTATGCCCAGCTTCCCACATTTAGATTCCCGTTAAAGACATAGAACCCGTTGTATTGGGTGTCTGTGGTGTTCGTGTTCTCAAAAATGCCGCTGATCGAGCCGGTCACCGCGTCGGGATGGTCGTAAGCGGCGTAAAGCCCGTGGGTGTTGTCCCAATCGGCCGTGAGCCCGGTCGCGGAATATTGGAAGTTCCAACTGTGGAAAATCCCCCGCGTGAGCGATCCCGCGCCGCCGGTTGCCCCATGCCACAGGCGGGCAAAGTCGCTCGTGTAATCAGCACCCGCGCCTTGGGCAGACAAGGTGAACGTGGATCCATCGACCACTCCGGCATTCAAAACGCTCCATTGGGCATCCCAACTCGTCACCGTAGAGGCATCGCCATCGTACATTTGGATGAACCCCGTGTTGGTATTGTTCGGGTTCCCCCATCCGCTGTACTGACCGTTGTTCGGGTCGGTGGTGTACCACCACGCGGTCAAGAAGATGGCCTGGTCGGTGTCGAAGGTGGCCACGTCGCGGACGAAGTACGTGCCCATGTCACGACGGTCGTTGGTTGCCCCATCCGTCAAGGTGTAAGAGCCCAGAGCATTGGTCGCGTTTTGGGCGTCGCTGAGCGTCGCGTATTTGGTCATGGTCATGTCGTAAGACATCAAATCGGTCGACATGAAGAATCGTTGCCCAAAGGACATCGCCGAAACGGCGGCCATGGCCGCCAAAAGCGTGTAACGTGTTTTCATTTAGCTCCTCTCGAGTTGGATCCCAACGGGGATCGAGACTCAATAAAAAATATATACGATTTTCCCGCCGAACTATTAAAAACACGCAAAAATACTGGGGTATCTGTAGCCGAACTAGATTGCGGCAGAGCCGGTCGCCGTCACTCTTCTAGAACCGTTTGTGATTGAGTTTGCGACGAAAGTTCCCGCGATGCTCCCAGCCTTTCCCGCAAAGCATCAACTTCCTGGAGTTTTTTGCGGATGATTTCGCTAGCCAACCGGATGCGCAATTCAGGGAGCGCCTTTTTTGCGGCCGCCCGAATTGCCTTCGAATCTCTGCGGAGATACGGTGACGGTTGTTCGGCCGCAAGAGACTCCAACACGGGAATCGACTCGGGTCGGCCGATCTTTGCCAAACTCTCTACAAAAAGCGCTGCCAGGTCCTCCGATTCCTGTGGCAGGCGCTCAACCAGAACTCGGAATTGAACTTGATCGAGGGGCACTGCCCCTTGGCCAAGATCCGGCAAGAGTGACTTTAGGGCATTCCTTGCCGCGTCGACAACCGCCGCGTCTCCACAATCCATCGATTCAATCAAAAGGCCAACGATCTCAGGATTTCCCGACTGGGCCATCGTCAAAAGTGCCGACTTCCCTTGGGGTGTCATACCCATCGAAATTCCTCCGAGCAGAACAGCCACCGGAAAAAAGGCGATGGCCGCGTTGCCCAAGGTCTCTTTGCCTTGCAGAATCAGCAACAGCAACAGCAACGCGTGAATGCCTAAAGCGATGGAAAAGAATATGCGGAGCCTTTTGGTTCCGCGACGTCTTTGGGTAGCTTCGACCCTCAATACCTTGAGCGTTTCTTGGTAATCCATCCACACCTTAGTACGGTATTCGCAGCTTTTGATTGCAGGGCCTAGTAGCCTAATTCCAAGTTCACTTGAGAGGAGCTGAAGTCCCCACTTTGCAGCTGATCAAGAATTGAACGCACCGCCCGCCACCGGTTGATTTCGCCGACTCCCGTTCCGCCCCGGTGCGGGGTCATTACAACGTTGGGGAGCGAACGCCAATCGCATTCCCCCGGTTCGACCCATTCCGATTCGGTGGACGGATAGTTCCACCAAACGTCGATTCCTGCCCCAAACAAATGCCCTGACCGCAACGCCTCGTACAACGGCTGTTCTTCAAAAACCGCCCCGCGGCCAACATTGACCACTACCGAACCCGCCGGCAGCAGCCCGATTTTCCGGGAGTCGATCAACCCCCGGGTTTCCTCTGTGAGAGGCAACGAAACGATCAGGACATCGGCTGATGGCAAAAGACCTTCCAGTTCGCTAATTCCCCAAATGCCGTTGCGGGCCGTGCGTGCCACCCCGATAGGCTGCATGCCCAAAGCCTCGCACGCCCGGGCTATGTGCTGCCCAATCGACCCCACCGGCAAAACCACTGCCGTCTTGCCGGTCAGGTCCATCGTCCGGGCCCCGCTGAACCGCGCAGACCAGGAACCGGCCCGGAACTGCCGATCCATTCCGGCAATATCCCGGGTCACCGCCAGCAAAAGGGCGATCGCCGTCTGAGCGGTGGCCCCGGAATTGTGGTGGAGGTTGAAAACCGGGACATCGTGGCGCATGGCGTATTCACGCACGCCCTCCGGCACCCCGGCCCACGGCACGATGATGGCCTTGACGTTATCGTGACGGTCATCTCCGCTGACTCCACCGTGCACAAGGATCTCAGTATCTTCCGGAACATGTTCACCAAACGTCGCCTCAAATCCGGCAAAGACCTCGCGCTCCACCGGAGGTAAATCGCCAAAAACATGCACCCGCATGGCTACTTGACCCGCACGACCCAATCTTTGGCGTCGTCGCGGTGGGATTCTGGCGGGTCTTGGCCGCCATCATCCTGGCCATCTGGACCGGTGCTCCAGGCAATCCCCCGATCCGGGTCGTATTGGTATGCCTTGCCAGTGTAAGGGTCGCTGACATCGCTCGGCAATCCAAAAGCCTTGAGGTCACCATAGGTGGCCGGCAACTTGCCGGTCTCGGCCCAACCCCGGCGGGCGGCCATGGCGACCTCAGTCAGACCCCGGATAGCCTCATTGCGGATCGCCGCCTGCCGGGCCTGACCAATCGCAGGCATCGTAACCGACAGCAGGTATCGTCCAAAAGCATTCGGCTTGGTTTTGCACCAGGTGAGCATGGCCCGTTCGTCGGCCTCTTCGGTGGGAACGTCACCCACCGCCTCTTCCCAGAATTTGGCCGAAGCACGGCCATCCAAAGGGTTCGTTTGCAACTCCCCTATCGAAAGTTGAACATATTTCCGCGCCATCTCGGCAGTTTGGGCTTGGTCGAACGGATGCGGGTTCTGTTCCATGAACGACAGCACCTCCTCATCGGTGCCCTGCAACCAAGGTTGCTTTTCGCGGTCGCGGACAGGGAACGTGGATCGGCCGATGATGGGCAGGACGGAGTTTTCAAATTCGGATTCCAGCGACTTCCCGAGCGATACAGCGGCGGAAAAACGGCCCGCGCCCTGACCTTGAACAGACTTGATTTCCCCAGCGCCCCAATTGCCCCGCAAGATGGCGGTGCGAATCCCTTTATCGGCAATGGCATCGACGGCGATGCCGACAAAACTCACAATCAAAGACCGGCTGTCCTCCATCACCCGCATGCCCAGTTGCCGGCACGTGAGCAAGGCCCTTGCGCCGAGCTCGGGGTTGCCGCCTTCTTCGACAGTCTCGGCATAGGCGTAAAGTAGCTTCGCCGCGATCTTCACTTTGCCCAAGTCGGAAATTTCGCCCCCGCTCTGATCTTCAGAACCAATGCCCGCTGCGGCCGGTAATTGCCAAGGATGCGAATCCGTGAGTTTGCGCACAGCAGGTTCGAACTCCATCCCAACCGCGACAAGCATCGCTTTTTGACCTGCGACTCGTTGGGGCATGGGAGTGTCCACCGCTTTAAGCGTTTCTGGCGAAAGTCCGTCGACCAATTTCAACAAATCGTGGTAGGCAGAATCACTTGCGGATACCGTCCGGCTCTCCGCCAGCGATCCCTGCGCGGGGGCCCCATCCGTCAATCGCGCCCGTGGGCCAGAACCGGCCATAGGCCCGCACCCTATCGCCACGGTTAAAAACGAGCAGAGGGCGATGATCGGTTTCACACCGGCATTCTACAGCCCACCGGCGGTGAACAACTTATTCGCCTTCGTGTTTAAACTTCTCAATGATCTCGTAGGCGAATTCGCGCTTTTTCCACCCTTTGATCTCGACGGCTTTGTTCTCCAACTGCTTGTAAATCTCAAAAAAGTGGACGACTTCGTCCAATGTGTGTTGGTGGATGTCTTTCATCCGCTCCCGGTTTCCAAACCGCGGATCCTTGCTGGCCACACAAAGGAGCTTTTCATCCGGCATGCCTTGGTCGATCATCTCCAAAACCCCGATGGGTTTGGCTTCGACGACGATGCCCGGATAGGTAGGGTGGCTAACCAGCACCAAAGCGTCGATCGGGTCGCCGTCCAAATAGGTTGTGCGGGGCAAGAACCCGTAATCCCAAGGATAGAAAAGCGGTGAATACAGCACCCGATCCAACTTCATGGCATCCATGTCCGGGTCGTATTCATATTTGTTCGTGCTAAAGCGCGGGATCTCGATGATCACGTTCACTTCTTCGGGGGCGTTTTTCCCCAGCGGCACGTCGCGCAAACCCATGGCTTGGCGGGATGGTACCAACCCCGCCCTCCAGGTCACTGAGCCGCCCAGATCACGCCTGGGCGTAACGGGCCATTAGGCTGGGCCACGTCCCACACTCGATGGCGCTCCGAACCTCCGCCATCATGCGGGCATAAAACGAGAGGTTGTGCAGACTCGCAAGCCGGGCACCGTACGGTTCGCCAGCCTTGAACAAATGGCGGAGATAGGCGGCCGAGTACCGCTCTGCCACTGGGAAGACACTGCCTTCATCAAACCAACCCTTGTGTTCTGCCCACCTTTGGTTGAGCGCGTTTACCCTTCCCTGCAGCGTATAAAGGCAGTGGTGGCGGGCCATCCGGGTTGGCAAGACGCAGTCGAACATGTCCACTCCACACGAAACGGCATGAAGGATGTCTTGCGGGTGCCCAACGCCCATCAAGTACCGGGGTTTGTCTTTTGGAAGCAGAGGGGCCGTAAACTGCACGACCGGGTACTGCATCTCTGTGGGCTCGCCCACGCTCACGCCTCCGATGGCCACACCGTCGAAGTCGAGGCCACTGACCACCTCGGCGCTTTCCCGGCGGAGGTCTTCGTGGACTCCCCCCTGCACGATGCCAAACAGGTTGGTTCGCCCGCCCTTGGCGGCCAAATTGCGCGGAAGCCATTTGTGGGTGCGCGCCATGGCCCTGGCCGCTTCATCTCGGGAGCAAGGGTAAGGCGGGCATTGGTCCAAACACATGGCAATATCCACGCCGAGTTTGGATTGGATCTCCATACTGCGCTCCGGGGTCAGGTGGATCTCGCGGCCGTCCAAATGGCTCTTGAAGGTCACGCCGTCGTCATCGATCAGGTTCCGGTCGCTGAGACTCATCACCTGGTAGCCGCCGCTGTCCGTCAGAATTGCGCCCCGCCAACCCATGAAATCGTGGAGGCCGCCGAAACGGTGGACAAGGTCTTCGCCCGGCCGGAGGCTCAAATGGTAGGTGTTGGAAAGAACCAGTTCAAAACCCATCGGCTCCAAATCCTCGCTGCCGACGGTCTTGACGTTGCCCTGAGTCCCAACCGGCATGAAGCACGGCGTTTCCACCGTGCCATGCGCGGTGTGGATGCGGCCCCGCCGCGCCCCCGTGTGCGGACAGGTCGCCAACAACTGAAAGCGGAGCCTCACGAAAGAAGTCTCTCCTAATGCGGGCCAGGTCAGCCGGGACTCACAAGAAAGCAGGCCCCATGGGGGCCTGCCTCACATCAATACCGGACTGGATCAGTTCTTTCGGCGCCGGGCAATGGCCGCAAGGGTAATTCCGGCAAGCAGGGTCATCGTAGCCGGTTCAGGAACGGCGTCGCCCAGAACGGTCACCATGTCATATCGCAGTGTCCCGGTTGCCGCATAGGTGCTTGCTGGGTTAGAAGCCGAATACTGTCCAGCTGTCACGATGTTCGGGTCGAAAACGGTGACCACCTTGAAGCCGAAGTTGGCATTGTTGGCCGATCCGGCAACGCCGCTCACATCGAAAAAGTTGTTGTTGAACCAAGTGTCACCTTGGTTTTGATCCAACGTGCCAAGGGTGGTGAAATTGGTGCCGTCGAGCGTGTAAAACACTTCGACGAAACGGGACGACGTGTTGCTTTTGCGGATGTCGAATTGGAACCGGATGTTCGTGAATCCAACTGTCGAGGCATTGAACTGCACGCCGCGAAGGCCGCTTTCCGTCCCCTGCGCTGCATAGGTCGTGGTTTGGAAGCCAAGGTTGCCCGAAGCGGCCGGGTCAGAAGAGCCGACTCCGCTGTTGTAACCCGGGTTGGTCACACCGCCGAGCAAGGCAATCGAACCCGTACCGATTTCCGGAACGGTGTTGGAGTCGTTGAAGTCCCAAAGGGCCACGGTGGCAGCATGGGAAGTGGCGGCAACAACGGCAATAACCGTCACGAGCATGGATTTTTTCATGTTGATTCTCCAATAGCATCCAGAGAGCCCCGGATGATGTCCGCCTAGTTAACAAAGCGAGAGTTAAGAGTGAGTTAAGGCATGTCTTTGTACCCTGGCTACAAGTTTGGCTATCTGGATGATGTCTTGAAAGATTCTTTCACGGAACCCAAAAATTCCTCGCCGCCCCCGAATGACCCGCACGTATCAGGGAAAGCCCTAAACCTGATCCAGAGATTCAATCCTTTGCGGCAGACCGCTTGTGTTTCCACCGTCTGAGTACCGGTACAAAGAACATGGCGACCCCGCTCAGACTCAAAAAGAAGAGCCCGAATGCAACCGCCGGCAAACCCCATTCGTGCAAGAAGTCGGCAAGCAGGCTGAAATCGTGGATGTCCTCGAAAATCTGGTCGTTACGCTGTCCACGGCTCAGGATCTGGCCCGTTACCGCATCGATTTGCACCTCGCGATAGCCGGATTTGCTGAGTACCTTCCAGATCCTGTCCTCGGCATGGAACTCCATTCGGTCGATGTCATCCAGGGTCTTCAACTCCCCATATCCGGCGCCGAACGCCGCGTCCATCACTTGGCCGACGGGGATCAACTCGCTGGGATTTGCGTAACGGGATCCAAGCTGTGTTTTCGGCCTCATCCAGTCGACCTTGCCTTTCACCGAAAGGAAAAATCCTGAGACCGAGATAACCATCAAAAACAGGCAGCCGGCCAAGCCGGCCCATTTGTGCAGGTTCCTCAGGCCCTTGTACATGGGATCAAACCAGCTTCGCGGCTTCCCTGGCCAGCCTCACCAGCAGATGGCCATAGATTTGGGCCATCTTGTTCAGACTGGATATCGCCAACCGCTCGTCGGTCTCGTGCGCCGGGCCATCGCCATCCCAACCGGTGCCGATGGCCACGCAATTCGGGATCGCCCGGGCATAGGTTCCACCGCCCATTGTTCCTGGCTTTTTATCTTCCCCAGTCTCCGCTGAATAGACTTCGGTGACAGCTTTGACCAAGGGGTGGTCGAGCGGGAAATAAAGGGGTTTGCTGTCCGAAAATTCAGCCAAGCGGAACCCGCCGGGCAAGGAGCCGAGGTGCTTTTCTGCCCGGGCTTTCAATTCTGATCCGTCCCATGTCACCGGGTATCTGACGTTGAGAGTGAACAAAGCCTCGCCAGCGGCGGTCTCCACCACCCCGCAGTTCAAGGTGAGGGGTCCGCTGGGCTCATCTGAACCCGAAATGCCAACCCCGTCCCCGCCAATATGGAGCAGTTCGTGCATGGCTTCAAATTCGCGTTGTTGGGCGAGCGGCGCATGTTCCTTAAGGAACCTCAGCACCCGGATCGCGGCGCTGTCCCCGGCAAAGGGATTTGCCCCGTGCGCCGCCTTTCCGGTGCCCCGGATGGCGATCACGTCTCCCTCCCAACCAAACGAGAGGTTCTTGTCCCACGATTCAGCCACGGCCATTTCCATCGCTGGCCGGCACCCGGCGGCGACCCTGACCCGCGCCAGAAACGAATCAATGACGATGTTAGGGCGTTGCCCCCCCGACAATTCAAGAACGGTGAGATCCCCGGTGGGGAGGGGTTTGGCAACGATCAGGTTGGAGATCCCTTTCTCCCCATGGATGCAAGGCCAACCGGCGTCTGGCGCGACACCCAGTGTCGGGTGCTCGCCTGTTTTCATATAGTGCGCGACGCATTGGAACCCGCTCTCCTCGTTGCACCCAAACAAGCTCCGGATCCGGACTGGGACATCCGGCCAACACTCTTTGACCGCCCGCGCCGCATAAAACATGGCCACCGTTGGGCCCTTGTCGTCGTTGGCTCCCCGGGCATAAACGTAGCCATCGTCAACCTCTGCCCCAAACGGCTCGTGCTTCCAGCCTGGGCCTACGGGAACTACGTCCAAGTGGCCAAGGGTCATCACCAAACCGCGCCCCGACCCAAAATCCGCGTACCCGCAATAACCCTCCATGTCGGTGGTCTCCATGCCTGCCCGCCTTGCCCAATCAAGGGCCAGGTCAAGGGCTCGCCGGTTTTCGGCACCAAAGGGGGCGTTTGGCTGCGGAGCGTCTTCTAGTGAAGGGATTTGGAGCATCGCCCGGTAGTCGGCGAGCATCTCGGATTCGTGGGCTCGGAGCCAGGCCTGAACCTGGCTCACGATTTCCTGCTGGGACATGCCGCCATCTTACTGAATAACGGGTGCGGGCAGCCCTAATAGGCGGCAAGGGCCACCCCGCACCACAACCTGTATTCCCAGTATCATTAAGAAGGAGCCACGTACGGTTACCAGGTCGTGGGTGGGTTTTTTCAAAGACATGGCCACCATTTCCGACGACGCCGCCTCGCTTTACCGAAGGCGGTTCGGCACCGAGCCCCAAACAACCGTCTTCGCCCCGGGCCGTGTCAACCTCATCGGCGAACACATTGACTACAACAACGGGCCGGTCTTCCCGGCTGCCATCAACCTGGGGATCACCCTTTGTGCCGGCCCATCGGCTGATAGCCAAACCCACGCGATTTCCGCCGAACTCGGCGAAGGAGGGCCCTTCAGTCTGCCGCCAGAGCTTCCGGCAAACAGTTCCTGGAGCCGGTATCCCGCCGCTGCTGCTTGGGCCATTGGTGCCAAATCCCCGCTCAACATCGCCGTTTCATCCACTTTGCCCGCCGCCGGGTGCGGTCTTTCTTCTTCGGCAGCCCTGCTGTTGGCTGCCGCCACTGCCTGGAACCACGTTGACCGGCTTGGGCATACCCCCACCAAGCTTGCCCAGCTTTGCCAGCTCGGGGAAAACCATTACGTCGGCGTCAATTGCGGCATCATGGATCAAATGGCTTCGGCCTGCGGGGTGGAAGGCCATGCCCTCCTCATCGACATCCCCACATTAGAGATCACCCCGGTTCCCGTCCCGGAAGGCATTTCCGTCGCCGTCTTGGACACGGGCGTGCCGCGCTCCCTCGCCGAGTCGGGCTACAACGAACGGCGGGCCCAATGCGAAGAAGCCTGCCGCATCCTCGACCTCCCCAGCCTGCGCGAAGCCAATCTCCCCCTCCTAGATCTGATCTTTGACCCGACCGTCAAGCGGCGAGCCCGCCATGTCGTAACAGAAATCCAAAGGGTGTGGGATTTCCGGGACGCCCTGGCTGCCGGCGACGCGGATCGGATCGGTTCACTCATGGCTGCCAGCCACGCTTCACTCCGCGACGACTACGAAGTCAGCTGCCCCGAACTTGATGAAATCGTCTCCGCGGCCTATGCCGCGCCCGGTTGCATCGGGGCCCGGATGACGGGCGCCGGATTCGGCGGCGCCGCCGTCGCACTCGTTGAAACCGAACACGTCACCCGCTTTTTGCATTCCGTAGAACAATATCCGGCCCCGGGAGTCAAAGGAGTTAACCGAACATTTTTCGCGTGCCAGGCTTCCCAGGGGGCCCACATCGTTGCAATGGATAGGCCAAAGGTGAATTTGTGAGAATTCCGTCCCAGCCATCTCAAAAAAAATCTGCCGTGTGGAAAGAGATCAACAGGCGGCAAACACTACTGCGAGGAATGGGTTAAATGGCAATGCCTGGAACATCACGAAGCGAATCTCCCCGGGGCGTCAGACTGACGCCGACCGAAGTCAAAGTCTTGAGCCTGATTGCGCAAGGACACAGCAGCCAGGAAGCGGCCGACAAAATGGTCGTCTCCAAGCGCACTGTGGACTTCCATCTGGCCAACATCTACCAAAAACTGCAGGTCAACAACCGAGTTCAAGCGCTCCGCGCGGCAACCCGGCTCGGCCTCATCCCGTTTGAGCCGTTCTTCGGCCACACCCAAGGCGAATCCTAACGCCGTGCCGCATTCGGCCAGGGGCACCGGCGCCCCCGGTCCTAAGCCGCCTTCCACGGATGGAAGGCGGCTTTTGGCATTTGAGGGGATAAAATCTCCCGCATCCTCGACGCCCTGCTCGACCTGGTCTACCCCCCTAAATGTGGAATTTGCGGCAAGCTCGGTCCCCGCGGGCTTTGCGACGGATGCCGGTCAAAGTTCATCCCGGCGCCCCAACAGATCGCCTCACCCAATCCGATCTCGGCGATCGACGCGGCCTATCTCTATGAATCACAGGCTGCGCTCGCCGTGCGGTTGCTGAAGTTCGAACGAGTTACCCCATTGGCGGGGCCCATGGCCACCATCCTTGCCCAAAAAGCTAAGGCCATCCCTTTTGATGTCGTCGTCCCCGTGCCCATTGCCCGGGCAAGGCGCGCCGAAAGGGGATTCAACCAAGCCGAACTGCTGGCGGAAGGGTTCCCCAAACATATCGTCCACCGCGACTATCTCAAACGGATCAGATACACCAAGCCGCAAGTAGGCCTAAGCGCTCCCGACCGGCTGATAAACCTGCGCGGCGCATTTGTTGCCCCGCACCCCCTTGACGGGGCCAAGGTGCTGCTGGTTGATGACGTCACCACGACCGGGGGAACCGCCATTGCCTGCACCCAGGCCTTGTTGGATGCCGGAGCATCCGAAGTCCGACTGCTGGCGTTTGCCTACCAAGAAAAGCCAGACTAGCTGGCCGGGGCCATCACCCCGAACCCCCCTTTGCCCCGCCGGTAAAGCACTTCGATGGCATTCGACTTCTCGTTCCGGAACACAAAAAAGTTGTGGTCAGTGAGCTCCAACTGGAGCGTTGCCTCTTCAAGGCTCATCGGTTTTAGCGAATATGACCGGTGCTCCGCAATGTGCCCGCTCATTTCGGGCAGGTCAGGCTCGGAATCTGGCCAATCGGCCAATCCGGCCGGGATCTGTGACCCACTGCCGCGGTGGCGCTTGACCAGCTTGGACTTGAACTTCCTCAGCCGGGATTCCAATTTGTCGGCAACCTTGTCGATCGCGGCATTCAAATCGGAGTCGTTTTCTGTGCCGTGCAGCATCACCCCGTCCGCAAAAACCGTGACCTCTATCTTGTGCAGGCCGCGTTTATCTTCCGTGTGGGCAAGTTCCACCCGGCTGGCCGCATTGAAATAGCGATCCAGTTTCCCGAGCTTCTTTGAAGCGTAGTCGCGGTTCTTTATGGACAAATTCCCGTTTGCGTTCCGTACCAAGAGTTCCAGCATGGATTGTTACCGTCCTAGAATCATCGGCGGATCGTTGCCACGGCATATCCGGCAATTCCCTCAGAATTTCCGATTGCCCCAAGGCCTTCGTTCGTGGTCGCTTTGACGCTGACGCGCGAAACTTCGATTCTCAGGGCATCGGCGATGGTCTGCCGGATTTCCGCCGCCCTGGGCATCACCCGCGGGCGTTCTGCAACCACCGTCGCGTCTATATTTGATATACGCCAACCGGCCCGTGAAAGCAAAATTCCGGTTTCGGTCAAAAAGCGAATCGACGGGCAGTTTTTCCACTGCGGGTCGCTCGGTGGGTAGTGCACTCCGATGTCGCCAAGCGAGGCCGCCCCCAGCAATGCGTCGACCACCGCGTGGAGCAACGCATCGGCGTCGCTATGCCCCTCCAACCCGGGACGGTCGTCGAACTCCACCCCGCCCAGCCACATCGGGCGCGCCGGGTCGGTGCTGAACCGGTGGATGTCATAGCCGAATCCGGTGCGGGTTTCATGTTCCATCACGGTGTCGCTTGGGTATGTGATTTTCTTGTTGGCCGGATCGCCGGCAACCGGTTCGACGGGGCGTCCCGCCGCTTGGAGGTAGGCAGCCTCATCGGTTAGGCTGGACGGAGACTGCATGGCTGCCCTGAGCCAGTCTAAGCGGGAGCCCTGCGGGGTCTGGGCGGCCAAAAGCCGGCTCCGGTCTAGCAGTTCACCATCCAACCTCACCGTGTCGGTGACGGGGATCGCCGGGTAGGCGGCCCCAGTCCGCCGGATTGCCTCGACAACGCGCCCAATCACCTCTTCGCTCAAACTCGGGCGGGCGGCATCGTGGACGAGTACAAATTCGTACCCTTCCGGAACAGCATCTAGGCCGTGGCGCACACTCTCATCGCGGGTCGCCCCGCCCGTCACGACGAACATCGCACCGGGAGCTTGTGCAAGCACGCGGGCCACCTTGGGGGCCTGCGTGACCACCCCCACGGCGTCGATGTACCGCGATTCCGCGAGCGCCCGGTAAGACTTCAACCACACGGGCTCGCTGGAGCTGTCCAGCTCCAGCTTGTCGGCCCCAAACCGGCTGGAACCCCCCGATGCCGCCAGAATCGCAAAAACCCTACCGGTTCCCACGGACCACACGCCTCCGCGACTGGGGATCGGGCGGGTATGCGTCTCCGCTTGCGTCGGCAAAAATCATCTTGCCCCGCTCGGTTTGAATGACCTGGGTGACGATGACTTCGGCCGGTCCTTGGCCGATCAGCGCCTGGCCGCTTTCCACAACAACCATCGTTCCGTCATCCAAATAGCCGACGCCCTGGCCAACTTGGTTGCCATCTTTGATCACCTGGACTTCCATGGTCTCGCCCGGCAAGACGTTGGGCCGGAGGGCAAGGGCCAAGTCGTTGATGTTGAGAACCTTGATCTCTTGGATGGTCGCCGTGCGGTTCAAATTGAAATCGTTGCTCACCAGGTCGGCCCCAGTAGCTTTGCAAAGCTTCATCAACCGAGTGTCCACCTGGTCGCGTTCCGTGCCAGCATAGCGGTCGCGCGTGCCCACTTCCAACGAAAACTCGCTGCGGATGCGGTTGAGCACTTCCAACCCCCGGCGGCCCCGTTGGCGTTTCAACCCGTCCGACGAATCGGCAATGTGCTGCAGCTCTAGCAACACGAATTGCGGGACATAAAGGTCGCCATCCAAGAACCCCGTGCGGATCAGGTCATAGACCCGGCCATCGATCAAGACGTTGGTGTCCAACACTTTTAGGCCAGTGCGCCGGCTCGGCGAGGCGGTTTCCCAAGGCAAGTAGGGGCCGATCGACCGCAAAAGGTAGATCATGGCCGCGCTGCACCCCAGAACCATCCCCAAGGTCAGCAAGGCCCCCTCCGGACGCCCCTGGAGCGAGATCAAGAACGGCATGCTCACCAAGATCCCGGCAAACGCCCCGGCCAACGTGCCGAGGATGAGGGTGACCTTGTTCCCGGTCGGGGATTTTTCCCACTTGTCGCCTAACCGCTCGCCTTGCCGCTGGACAAAACTGCCAATGGCCATTCCCACGATGAATCCGAATAGGGCCAGGGCAAACGGGTTTGCGGCGAACCGGGTCGAAGCCACCGATTCATCCAAAATCGCCTGAGTCGATTGCAGCGGGAAACGGTCGGCGGCACTTTCTGACTTGGCCGGCTGGTTTGGAGCGTTTGGCGATTGGGAGGATCCGGGGATTGAAACCGGAGGCAATTGGCCCGTCTCGGCCGAGGCATCAGGAGATGCCTGCCCCGCCGATCCGCCAGTAACCGCCGTGTTCCGGTCATTTTTGGGTTTGACTGGCCCGGGGATCGTGGGATCCACCTTTGAAGGAACCGGTTGGGACATGTTGCGGGCCAGCCGCTGGCCAAAATCGTTGACCACCGGGGGCAACAGCCAAAGGCTCAGCACGGCACCCACAATGCCGAACATGAGGATGAAAGCCAGTTTCCCGCGATGGTTCATGAAAATCCTCAGTGCGTCACAACACGGACGGTCGCCCCTTCCAAGAGGAATCCCTGCAAAGCTTGTCCCACCGTCCCTTGGGACGTTTTGATGTATCCGGTGCCCAAAGTCAACGCCGGGCGCGTGGTATCGAGGCCGACCCAACCGTCGCCATCCCAATATTCAACCCAAGCGTGGTAGTAATACGACCCAGCGTAAAGAACCAGACCGTTGGCAAACCGGGTCGGTACACCCGCCGCACGCAGGAGCGTTCCCGCCAAAATCGCGTGGTCTCGGCACACGCCTTCTTTGGTTTTGAGGATCTCTCGGGCATCCCGCATCACCCCGATTCCGGCATTCACCCCCATATGGCCAAACACATAGGCATGAACCCGTTTGGCGACACCGGCAACGGTTTTCTCTCCCCCCGCGATCTCTGCTGCCAAACTAAGGATGGCCGGGTCGTTGACCGGCACGCGGGTATCGGCCTTAACCCATTCAGGCTGCGCGAGCCGGGCCGCCGCCACGGTTGTCCCTGGGTTGGCTGCCCGGTCCGGAGTCAAGGTCACCAGCCAGTTCCCGCCAGATTTGGCAACTTTTTGCCGACCGTCGGACGGCATTTGCGAGAGATCGATTCCCGAAAACTCCAAAACCACCTTTTGATCGTCCCAAGAAACTTGCTTGTCTGGCGTGAGACGGCTTGCTGCCGCCAAATCAATCTCGGCCGACCCGCTGAACTTTTTGGCTTCTTCCTCGGTCTCCGGCACCATCTCGATGCCCAGCGGACCGGTCATTTTGATTAGGTCGCCCTTTGCGGAAAGGTATAGGGTGCTCGGCGCGCGCGGATCATCAACAAAAACAACCTGGGCCTGCACTTTGCGGCCCTGGACCATCACCTCTTGTGAAGGACGAACTTCTACCGTCGCGCTCACCAAGTCCAGGCTCTCGGGGCTGAACAACAAGACTTCCAATTTTTTGCCCGGCGGCGGGAGGCGGCCAGAAACCAATAAGTCCGTGGGATCGGTCAAGACCTGCTTGCCCGCCGGAATCGAGATGGTTTTTTGCTCTTCCCCGGATTCGGTGACGAGCGATGCGGCAATCTGTTTGGCTGAATAGACCGCATTGACTTCCATCGTCCTCCCCCCGCTCGCCATTTTGTAATAGCTGCGGGCGATCTTTCCGTTCTCCACCGTCACCGAACTATCCACAATGATCTTCATCTCGCTCCCCAACATCTGGGTGCCGATCACCATTTTGGATTCGGTTGTTTGCACTTCCCGCCCAGGTTTGGAATCGGTAGTGGTCTTGCTGACGCTGTATCCCACCTTTTGGCCTTGCAAATAAATGCCGAGCCATTCGGTCTGGGCAAACGCCCCAACCGCCAACAAGGCAAATGCCGCGGCAAACCACAGCCGCATCCGGTGCAATGATCCTAAAACCATCTTTCTCTACCTTACAGGTCAGACGCATCAATCCACGCAAATGCCGGGCCGAACTGAACACTCTGACCTAACGATTTTCTCAAATCGCGCTTTTCAATCCGCAATCCGCGTCTGCCAACTGGGGCAACTTGCGAGCCCGGGCTTGATATCCGGCGCACTCCACCGGTAAAACCGCGCCGCCCCTCTGCGCTGGAACCATGGCCAAAACGCTCGTCATCGTCGAATCCCCTGCCAAAGCAAGGACTATCTCCCGCTTCCTCGGCAAGGGGTACGAAGTCAAAGCCAGCTTCGGCCACATCCGCGACCTCCCAGAAAAAGCCGCCGATATCCCCGCTTCGCACAAAGACAAAAAATGGGCCAAGCTCGGCGTCAACGTCGATGGCGCTTTTGAACCCCTTTACATTGTGCCGGCAGAAAAGAAGAGGCATGTCACCGAGCTCAAGGACGCGGCCAAGGGTGCCGACCGGCTCTTGCTGGCAACGGATGAAGACCGGGAAGGCGAATCGATCAGTTACCATATCTTAGAAGTCCTGAAACCCAAGAAAGACGTCCGGATCCAGCGAATCGTCTTCCACGAAATCACCCCCGAGGCGATTGAGGCGGCGATCAAAAACCCCAGGGACCTCGACGAGTCGCTCGTCAAGGCCCAAGAAACCCGCCGAATCCTCGACCGCCTTTATGGGTACACGCTGAGCCCACTTCTTTGGAAAAAGGTCGCCCCCAAACTCAGTGCTGGCCGCGTGCAATCCGTCGCCGTCCGGTTGGTCGTCATGAGGGAGCGCGAACGGCGCGACTTCGTCACCGTCGAATATGCCGGAATCACCGCCCAGTTGGCCAAAGGGGGCACGGCGTTCAAAGCTCGTCTCGAGAAGGTCGATGCCAGCAACATTGCCGATGGCCAATCGTTTTCCAGCGAAGGGCAATTGGTCAAGGCCAAGGACACCTGGCTCACAATCGGCGAGGCCCAACCGCTTGCCGAAAAACTCAAGAAGAACCAACCGTGGACGGTCTCCCAGGTTGAAACCAAACCGGGAATCGAAAATCCGCCCGTACCGTTCATGACCTCCACCCTGCAGCAAGAAGCCAACCGCAAACTCGGCTTTTCAGCCCGGCGAACCATGCAGGTTGCCCAGAACCTTTACGAAGGGATCGACATCGGTGGGGGTTCTACCGGTTTGATCACCTACATGCGAACAGACTCGCTCAGCCTGGCCGACCGGGCCATTGCCGAAGCCCGGCAAGTCATCCAAGACATGTACGGCAAGGAGTATCTGCCGGCCCAACCTAAAGTCTACAAATCCAAAGCCAAAAACGCCCAGGAAGCCCACGAGGCAATCCGGCCCACTGACCTCGGCCGCACTCCGGCCAGCATCAAGTCCAAGCTCACCGACGAGCAATTCAAGCTCTACGACCTCATCTGGAAGCGGACGATCGCCTGCCAAATGAACCCCGCCCAGGTCGAGCGCACTCGCGCCGAGCTCGAAACCCAAGCGGATTCCCGCAAATACACCTTTGCGACGACCGGGAAGCGAATCATCTTCCCCGGATTCCTGCGAGTCTATGTCGAGGGATTCGATGACCCCGATGCCGAACTCGGAGACAAAGAAACGCTCCTGCCCGAACTCACGGTCGGCGAGCAAACACAAGTCTCTACGGTCGCTCAAACTCATGAGCAAGGCTTATCCGTCCAAGGCGTCCAGGCCACCGAACACAGCACCAAACCGCCGGCCCGGTACACCGAGGCGTCGCTCGTCCAAAAACTGGAGGCCGAAGGGATCGGCAGGCCATCCACTTATGCCAGCATCATCGGCACCATCCAAGACCGGGGGTACGTGTTCAAATCCGGCAACCAACTGGTTCCCACTTTCACCGCTTTTGCCGTTACCCAGTTGTTGGAAGGCAGTTTCCCCGACTTGGTCGATATTGGGTTCACAGCCGAAATGGAGGACGAATTGGACGAGATCGCCAGCGGCAAACGCGACATGGTCGCCCACCTCAAAGAATTCTATTTCGGCGACAAAACTCCTGGAATCCTGGAGAAAGTCGAAAAGAAGGGGCCTGAGATCCCGTTCCCCCACATCCCGTTGGATGAGGGGCTTGTGGTCCGTATTGGCCGGAACGGGCCCTTTGTGCAGCGGGGCGAAGGTGGACCGGGCAATACGGCTTCCATCCCCGAAGACCTGGCCCCTGCCGACTTGAACGCCGCCAAGGCCGCCGAGCTCTTGGAACAAAAGGCAAAGGGGCCAGAAGCCATCGGCACCGACCCCAAAACCGGACGGGCCATATTGAGCAAATCTGGACGGTTCGGTCCTTACCTTGAACTGGAGCAAACCCCAGAAGAGGTGGCCGCCGGAACCAAGCCGACCCGGGTCGGGCTCCCACCCGGGGTTTCCCCCGCCCAGTTGGCAGCCGGGGATCTGGAAATCCTCACCAGCTACCCCAAAGTGCTTGGCAACCATCCCCAAACCGGCGAGCCCATCACCCTGCTGCTGGGGCGATATGGGCCTTACCTACAATCTGGAGGGCAGAATGCGAATGCCGGCGATTGGCGGGAAGCTATCGGCATGACCGTCGAAATGGCAGTAGCCATGCTGGCCGAAGGGGGGAAAGGGCGGAAATCCGGCGCCCCAGAACCGCTCAAAGAACTCGGCGAGGCAGATGGCCTGGCCGGGCCGGTCAAAGTCATGAGCGGGCGCTACGGCCCCTACGTGACCGACGGCAGCACCAACGCGACGATCCCCAAAGGCACAGATCCCGAATCCATCACGTTGGCTCAAGCCGCCGAATTGATCAAAGCCCGTGCCGCGGCCGGTCCGGCCAAGAAAAAGCCCAAGCGCCGGGTTACCCGCAAAAAGTAATTCAATAGATCCGGTAGCCGTCGCCGATCACTTCCGCCCAACCGTTCATGCCTTCGGTGAGGTTGGCCACATTCGAAAATCCTTGGCGGGCCAGGTATTCGGCAACCTTCCGACTGCGGTTCCCCGTGCGGCAGACGATCACGGTTTCCGCCGATGGGTCAAGCTCGCCGATCCGATCCATGATGTCTCCCATCGGGATATGGACGATGCCTGGCAATGCGCCGTTCTCCAACTCTTCGGCCTCGCGCACGTCCACCAGGACCACCTTTTCCCCGGAGTCCAATTTGCGCTTCACGGTATGGATCGATGTTTCGGGAACAGCCATCACCAGATAAAGTGCCTCCTTTCGCAAAATCGGATTCAGGACGGCTGGGACCGCGTTCCCGCCAAGTCAGCTGACCGAGACCATCGCCTCGTCGCTCCGCCGCTTGCGGATCTCTTCCAAAATCAAGCGGTGCCGGGGTTGCGAAAGATCCGGATCTGTTTCCAAAATGGCGATCGCCCCCTGCCGGGCCTGCTCCAAAACTGACCCATCCCGCAACAAATCCGCCACTTTGAATTCCAGCATCCCGCTTTGGCGCGTCCCCAACATGTCTCCCGGCCCCCTGATCTTCAAATCTTCTTCGGCGATGCGGAAACCATCGGATGTTTGCTGCAAAACGGCAAGTCTCCTTTCGCTTTCTGGGTTGGTGGCGTCGGCGATCAAGATGCAGTAACTTTGGTGCGCGCCCCGGCCGACCCGGCCCCGCAGCTGGTGCAACTGGGAAAGCCCAAACCGGTTGGCATCCTCCACCACCATGACCGAGGCGTTGGGCACATCCACCCCCACTTCGATGGCGACTGTGCTCACCAGAACATCCGTTTCCCCGGATCGGAATTGGTCCATTGCCGACTCTTTCTCCGGGGCCTTCATCTGCCCGTGGAGCAACCCGACCTTCAACTCGGGGTAAGTCTGAGAGCTCAACCGGTAGTGGAGGTCTTCGGCCGCTTGGGTCTGCATCTTGTCGCTCTCGGCGATCATCGGGCAGACGAAGTAGGCTTGTCGGCCTTGCCTCACCAAGTCGCGGACCGTTTCGTAAACTTGATCGCGGTGGGCCGGCGATTTCCAGTGGGTTTTGACCGGTTTGCGTCCCGGCGGCAACTCGTCGATCACGCTCAAGTCCAAATCGCCATAGAGGCTCATGGTCAGCGTCCGCGGGATGGGGGTCGCCGTCATCACCAGGACATCCGGGTTTTCAACGGCCTTTTGCCGCAAACTCAGCCGCTGCATGACGCCGAACCGGTGTTGCTCATCAATGACGACCAATCCCAGCCGGGCAAAGGCCACCCCGTCGCTGATTAGGGCATGGGTTCCCACTGTGAGCTGGGCCGTTCCGGATGCCGCCCTTTCCAAAGCCCTCCGCTTGTCCCTTGCCCCCAGCTTCCCCACCAAAAGGTTCACCGCTATCCCCATTGGTTCGAACAGCCGCCGCAGGTTGATGTAGTGCTGCTCGGCCAAGATCTCCGTCGGGGCCATCAGCGCGGCCTGGTACCCGCAACGCACAGCCCCCAAGATGGCGCAAGCCGCCACCGCCGTCTTGCCGCTCCCCACATCGCCTTGAACCAAACGGTTCATTGGGAACGGCCGTTCCATGTCGCGCCAAATTTCATCCACAACCCGCTGCTGGGCCCCGGTCAATTCGAACGGCAACAGCGCCGCGCATTGTTCGCGCAATGGGCGTCGGTCGGGTTCACCTTGGGCAAAGAGCCCTCCCCCGCCCGTAACGTCCAAGCTGCCGATTCGGCTGAGAGGGAATCCGATGCCTACCTCTTGCTGGACGGCATTCCGGCGCATCTGCAAAACCAACTGCAGATAGAGGAACTCGTCATAGACCAAACGGTGCCGAGCCCTCTCCAAACGGTCGAGGCTTTCCGGGCGGTGCATCTCCTTCAACGCTGCCCGGAGCGGGATCAACCGGTTCGCCCGCAAAAATTCTTCCGGCAATGGGTCTTCAACCATATGGCCGAAAAATTCGACCGCGCTGGCTGCCGCCTTGCGCACAGTGCGCTGCGGGATACCCTCGCTGAGCGCATAAACGGGGACGATGCGGGCAAAATCCGCCGAATCGTCGTCCTCGTCTACCTCTTCCCATTCGGGACTAGCAATTTCAAGGCGCCGGTTCAGTCCTTCCTTCACCGCGCCATAAGCCATCACCTCCCCCTCCACCTTTTGCAGTTGGCGCGCTATCCAAGGTTGGTTGAACCACGTGAGCACAACTTGCCCGGTGCCGTCGTCCAGGATCGCTTGGATCATAACTTTGCCGCCCCGCAACTGGCGCGTTTGCACCCCGCGCAGCCGGCCGCGGACGCTTTGGGATTCGCCGGGCCGGAGGGCAACCAGCTTGGGGAGGTTGGTTCGGTCGTCGTAACGGCGGGGCAGATACCACAAGACGTCGGCCACCGTGTGCAAGCCCAGCTTGGCCAGCAACATGGCTTGCTTGGGGCCGACCCCTTTCAGAAACTGGGCCTCCATGTGCAAACCCTGTCCGCCTTCCACACCCGCCATGTCCAAATCCTAAAGACTCCCGGCGGGGCCCGGTCGGAGCGTGGGGCCAGGGCCGGATACACTACGGTTTGTGGAAAACAACGGCCCCGGAGACAGCCTGAAAAGCCAAACCGAGGAGATCGCCCAATCTGCCAGGGAGAAAATGGCCGAGATCGACCGCGACTTCGAAGGCAAACTCGCCGATTTGGGCGACCGAGTTAAAACCGCCAGGGGCCGCGCCAAACAGTTCGAGCCCGAAGCCAACAACATCGCTGGGATGAACCCCGAAGAAGCGAGAGGGATGGGCTACGGGTTCACCGTCGGTTATGCCGTCATCGGCATGCCCATCGCTATGTATGTTGTCGGCCTGGCCGTTGACCGGTTCGCCAAACCGATCCCAGGCGGCATGACCTGGGCCGGGCTTTTGGCCATGGTGGGCGGATGCCTCGGCATTGGGTTCGCGATTTTTGCCACGGCAAAACAAAACCGGTGAGTCTTCTAGCCCTATTCGTCGGAGTCGTTTCCGGAGCGGTCAGCTTTGTCGGCCTGTGGGGGATCTCGTACCTTTTGGCCAAACGATTTGAACCTGAAACGCAACCCCCGATCCATCCTGGCGTATTCCTAATTGCACTGGTATTGAAAGTTCCGGCCCTGCTCATGGGCTGGTGGTTTTGCGCGGCATTAGGGACCCCAGGCCTGCGGTCTTTCGGTCTTGGGATTGTGTTGGTATACTCCCTCGCGGTCGCCCTCCTGGCCATCCGGGGCGGGCGCCGATGACCACGAATCTCCCATGGACGCCATCTTACGCCTGAGCACCCTGCTGGCCGCCGAATCCGAATCGGGCGGGGCACATGAAGGGCTCTCTTACATTGGGCTGATGGCTTACATCTTTTTCATCGTCGCCGTAATCTGCGGATTCCTCGCCATCGCAAAATCTGGCCTCAACACCCGGTTCTTCAAAAAACCGGCGACCCAGCTGATCGAGCAACTCTTCATCTTCATTGAAGGGATGGCGGTCGGGATCGTCGGCCCCCACGGCCGCAAATACATCCCGATGCTGATGACCTTTTGGATGGTCATCTTTGTCGGCAACCTCACGGCCCTTTTCCTGCACGCCTCGCCTACTGCCGACCTGGGGTTTAACCTCGGTATGGCACTCATCGCGGTAGGGTATGTCCAGTTCGAAGGGATGCGGGCCAACGGTGTGGTCGGCCACTTCCGGCACTTTGCCGGGCCGAAACTTCCCATCTTCATGATTCCGATCACCTTGATGATCTTTGTGATCGAAATCATCTCTGAGACCATGAAAAACGTCTCGCTGAGCCTGCGGCTTTACGGGAACATGCACGGCGGGCACGAAGCCGTTGTTTCCATGAACAAGCTCACCGAAGGCACCCCCATGGCCTGGCTCCCGATTGGCGACTTCCTTTTGCCGATCAAACTGCTCACCTGTGTTGTGCAAGCGCTCATCTTCTGCTTGCTGCTCGCCGTCTACCTGTCCCTGGTCACCCATCATGAAGACCACGGCGACGGGCACGACCATGGGCACGAAGGAAGCCACGCGCCGGCACACTAAACCACGGTTTAACCAACCCCGCAAGGAACACACTGGAGGAAACTAGAAAAATCATGCTCCCATTCGCACTCGGTCTCTCCGCACTTGGCTGCGGCATCGGTCTCGGCCTCATCGGATACGGCGCTATGCAAGGCATGGCCCGACAACCGGAAGCCATCGGCAAACTGCAAACCGCAATGCTGATCGCCCTCGCGTTCGTCGAGCTCGTCTTCCTGCTCACCGTCTTCGTCGGCGCTGGCCAGTTCAAGGGCTAAGTCCAGGCCCCGCAATTTCTCGGGTGCCCGACCCCAATCGGGCACCCGACCTGACACTCCCGCATCAGTCAAAGCTTTCTCAATGAGTCAACCCGAAGGCAACAAAAAGCCGTCGATCGCAGAAATCGCCGTTCTCGCGGTGGTCGGCGCCATCGTCATGTACGTCGGCTACTGGATCGATTCCAACCACGCACTCGCCTCTGTCGAAGGGCCGCTCAACAAAATGGGCATCCCCCTCGAACTCGGAAAAACCGTGGGCACCATCGGGATGTTCATCGCCCTCTTCAAAGTCATCCACGGCTTCTTCCTCGTCCCCCTGTTCGATGCCATCAACGGCCGCACAAACGAACTAGAGAGCACCTTTGGAGAAGCGGAAAACCTTCGCGCCGAAATGACGCAACTCAAGAGCGATTACGAAAAGCGTATCGCCGAAACCGAAGCCAGCGCCCGCGAACAGATCCAAGCCCAGATCCGCGAAGCGCAAGACCTGAAAAAGGAACTCATGGCCGATGCCGCGCGCAAGGCTGATGAATACAAGAACCAAGCGATGGCCGAAATTGACGCCGAAAAGCGCAAGGCCCTCACCGATCTGCGGCTTCACGTCACCAATCTTTCGCTCCAAGCCACCGAAAAACTGCTCGGCGAAAACGTGGACAGCGACCGCAACCGCAAAATCATCGACGACTTCCTCGCCACCGTCGAGGTGAAAAACTAATGTCCGATATGCGGGTCGCCAAACGGTATGCCAAAGCCCTGTTCAACACGGCGCTCGGGCAAAACACCGTCACCAGTGTCAGCGACGACTTGGCGGCGCTGACCGGCGCGATCCGCGACAACGACGGCTTCCGGGAATTCCTGAGCCGGCCCCAAACAGAAAAGAAGGACAAACTCGCCCTGTTCGAAAAGGTCTTCGGCGACAAAATCACCGCCACCAGCATGGCCTTTGTCCGGCTGCTGATCGAAAAAGGCCGGGATGACGAACTGACTGGCATCAAACTCGCTTTTGACGAAATGCGCCGGAACCACGAGCGCGTCGTTCGCGCCATCGTGGAATCTGCCGCGGAACTTGATGCCAGCCAACGCAAGGCCGTCATCACCAAAATCGAAGCCGAAACCGGCAACAAACTCGAACCCGAATTCGTCGTCAACCCCGAACTCATCATGGGCGTCAAAGTCACCTATGGCGACTACGTCCTCGATGGATCCGTCCGCGGACAGCTCAACCGCATGCGCGAACGACTTGTCTACGACCTGCTCAAACAAGCTTAAACAACCATCCCAGATACGACCATGGCCATCAAACCGGAAGAAATCACCTCGATCCTTGAACAGGAACTGAAAGCCTTTGACAAAAAGGCCGAAGTCGAACATGTCGGCACCGTCCTGCAGGTCGGAGACGGGATCGCCCGCGTCTATGGGCTCCCCGACTGCCAAGTCGGCGAAATGCTTGAATTCCCCGGCGGAGTCATCGGCCTGGCCCTCAACTTGGAAGAAGATTCCATTGGGGCCGTCCTCATCGGCGAATCCAACGACATCAAAGAAGGCGACCCTGTCAAAGAAACCGGGCGCATTATTGAAGTCCCCGTCGGTAAGGCCCTCCTCGGGCGCGTCGTCAACGCCCTCGGCCAACCCATCGACGATGCCGGCCCAATCGCCGCCGAAGAATTCAAACTCCTGGAAACCAATGCCCCGGGCGTTGTCGACCGGCAACCCGTCACCGAACCTCTGCAAACCGGAATCAAATCAGTCGACGCCATGATCCCCATCGGTCGGGGCCAACGCGAACTCATCATCGGCGACCGCCAAACCGGCAAAACCGCCATCTGCATCGACTGCATCATCAACCAAGCCAAACTCAATGAGACCTGCGACGAAAAAGACAAGGTCTACAGCATCTATGTCGCTATTGGGCAGAAAATGGCCAACGTCGCCCGCGTCGTCGAAACGCTCCGCGAACACGATGCCCTCAAATACACCATCGTCGTCGCCGCTTCGGCTTCCGACTCCAACGCCATGCAGTACCTGGCCCCGTTTGCCGGTGCCGCCATGGGCGAATATTTCCGCGACAACGGCATGCATGCCTTGGCTGTCTACGATGACCTTTCCAAGCACGCTGTCGCATACCGCGCCGTCTCGCTGCTGCTCCGCCGCCCGCCGGGCCGCGAAGCCTATCCTGGAGACGTTTTCTACCTCCACTCCCGCTTGCTGGAACGTGCGGCCAAGCTCTCCGATGAGCACGGTGCCGGTTCACTGACCGCACTCCCGGTCATCGAAACCCAATCGGGCGACGTTTCGGCCTATATCCCCACCAACGTCATCTCGATCACCGACGGGCAGATCTATCTTGAGCCGGATCTGTTCTTTGCCGGTGTCCGCCCCGCCATCAACGTCGGGATCTCGGTCAGCCGGGTCGGGGGGAACGCCCAAATCAAAGCAATGAAATCCGTTGCTGGGAAGATGAAGCTCGAAATGGCCAACTACCGCGAGGTTCAAGCCTTTGCCCAATTTGCCAGCGACCTCGACCGCTCGACCCAACTCCAGTTGCTCCGCGGCCAACGGCTCACCGAATTGCTCAAGCAATACCTCGCCGTCCCCTACCCGGTCGAAGACCAGGTCGTCGCCATCTATGCCGGCACCGGCGGAACCTTGGATGAAGTCCCCAACGACCATGTCCAAGCCTTTGAAAAGTTCCTCCTTGGCTATGTCCACGAAAAATTCCCCGATGTCATCGAAGGAATCCGGCAAAGCCGGGCCCTTTCCGACGACGCCCAAGAAACGTTGAAGAAAGCCAACGCCGAGGCCCTAGCCGCTTACAAATCCGCCAACAACCTGAGCTAACAACACACCAACACCCAGAATGGCCACGCTCAAACAAATTCGTCAACGCATCCGCGCCGCCAAAAACACCCAGGCCATCACCCGGGCGATGAAGCTGGTCGCGGCGGCCCGCCTCACCAAAGCCAAAAACAAGGTGGAAGAAGCGCGGCCCTACAGCGAAAAAATGTACGAATTCATCTCGAGCGTGGGCGGAGCCGGCGATCTGCCGCCGCACCCGCTGCTCACCCGGCGGAACGATGTCAAAAAGGTGGCCCTCGTCCTCATCACGGCAGACCGGGGACTCTGCGGCAGCTACAACACCAGCCTGCTGAAAACAGCAAAATCCTGGCTGGATTCGCAATCCGTCAAAACCTGCCTGGTTTGTGTGGGCAAAAAAGGCGCGCAGTTCTTTGGCAAGCGCGGCTACGAAGTCGCCCACACCATGAGCGTCCCCACCGCCGGAGCCGACCTCGCTGATGCCGTCGCCCTAACCAACCATATCGAACAAATGTTCGTTTCCGGTGAGGTCGATGCCGTCTACCTGTGCTACAGCAAATTCCTGAGTGCCATTCGCCAAGAACCCCGGACGATCCAGCTCCTGCCCATCGAGCCTCCCCAGGGAGAAGGTGCCGAATCCGGCACCAGCAAACAGTACGATTTTGAACCGGAGCCCGAGGAACTGCTTTCGCTGCTCTTGCCCAAGTACCTGCTCACGGTCACCTACCAGGCCCTCTTGGAATCGTCGGCTTCTGAGCACGGATCCCGCATGACCGCCATGAGCAACGCCACCGACAACGCAGGCAAAATGATCGGCGAACTCACGCTGACCGCCAACCGCGTCCGGCAAGCGGCAATCACCAAGGAAATCTTGGAAATCGTCGGCGGCGCTGAAGCTCTCAAAAACTGACGGGACTTTTACCCCCCCCCGTTGCCGAACAGCATTGAGTGTATCCTCAACAAATGTTCTCAATAGTTTGCCTCAGCACTTGGACGTTCGTCCTTCAACAATCCCTGTTTGGATCCGAAACACTTGGAATCCGCACTAACCGAAATCCGACAACGGAATCCATCACGGATGCGGTCTATCCAATTAAAGTTTCTACTGATTACACGCCCAGCTATGCCGTTGCGGCCAACACCGAGCGCATCCATAAAGTGGTCTGGAACATCGAGAACTATGGGGAGGTGTATGCCCAGAGAGAATTGATGGTTTCGCCATTAACGTCCAAAGGACAATTTATCGAATGGTGGAACGAACAAAACGGTGCAACCGTAGCCGTTAGGCTCGAGACGATTTATCGCGGAATCAACGATGTCAAAGAGCAAGCGATCGACCCAGACGATCCCGGAGGCGGATCGTGATCAGTGCGCTCATTTGTATTATTCAAGGACAGCAATCTCATCAAGGGCCGATATCCGAATTTCGGCCCTTGATCGTCCTTTCGACACAAAACTTGGCCACCGAAAAAGCAAAGCTGCTTGGCGAGCTTGATCTGGCTGCGATTCGGGCCAAATCGGAATCCGCGTGCCAGTTCCTCATTGAAAATGAAGACTATTGTGCTTACGACCAAGATGATGTGCTCGGAATCCAGTCACTTGAATTATCCGGGCATATGATGAAACTTATCCTGGGTAACCTTGGGAAAGGTTTAGTTTTTGAATTTTCAGACCTTTCTGCGGAACAGCGCAACCAAATTCAGAGCATTGTCGGGCGGTTCCAACCTCAACTCGCCCAAGCCCTTTCCGGTGACCGCAGTGCCCAGTTTGAACTCATCTGCGAGAACCAGCTGACCTTGGATATGAACGGCAAATCTCAGCGGTTCAGTATCGGAGAGATCGATAAGGCACAGTCACCGCGCCCGCTCCACCAACAAGTCCCCGCACCTGAGCCGCAACAAAAGTGGAACGGCATCAAACTCCTGGCCGGGATTCACTGCAATCCATGCGTTTTCACATTTATCGGATTCCCCAGCCGATTCGACCAAACGGTTGAAACTATCGCCCGTCTCACTGACCAACTGAGTCGCATCAAAGCCAACCGGTCAAGAGAAGTCCAAGAATTGTACGGCCTAGTCAAGCAAAAACTGCAAAATTCCCCCGGCTTCAACTACGGGCCCATCGGGATAGGGCAGAACTTTAGCGAGCTTGACCCATCTTTAAAGGAAAAACTCCTCAAGGATGTGGCAACAAATTATGCCTTCTACGGATTTAAGTCAGAGCAGGATGCGATCGTCGCCTTGGAATCCGCCAAGGTGCGGAGTTCGAGAATTGCGTTTGGCGTGCAGGTGAGCGACGGGCCCAACTCATTCCATAGCTCAATGTGGACCCCCGGCTAAAAGCCGTTCCACCCGTTGAAGTTCCCGTTGCGGTCGAACCACCCGATCCCAAGCTTTTGCCCGGCGTTAAGGGTCACATCTTGGTCAACAACCGTGTACCCGCCGGTTGTCACCGTCAAATGGATCGTCCCGGCCAGTGAGTCGCTGTTCTTCAGATAAAACTCATAGTAATCGTAATCAGTCGATTCGTCGTTGGACCAAATGCTCACTCCCTTTTCCGTGCTCAGGTGGGTGGTGCTGCACCATGTGGCTTGGTGGTCGTCGCGGCATTCTTCGTCCGGCGTGTTCTGCCCCGGCTTGAAGGCATCGATGCTCACTCCAAAGCTGGGGGTTAATGATCCGGTCAGGGTTGCCGTCACGGTGTGCCGGCGGTCTCCGGCCCCACCACAGCCGATCAGGATCATCCCGAGTGCGATCCCAAGGATCCCATAGCGCATGGTGTTATTATGCAAAACAATACAATTTTCTGTCTAGAGTCAAAGAAAAGAGCCCCCAGGTTCACCCTGGGGGCTCTTTTTGGATAGGTTCAGGCAAAGCCGCCGCAAACATGCGTCTTGTTCTGGACTTGTTCCAGAATTCGCCGCAGCTGCTTGTGGGCCCGGTGCAGGCGGCTCCGGATCGTCCCGACCGGGGCCGAGAACTTGACCGCGATTTCATCGTAGGGCAATCCTTCCACGTCGGCAAGCCAAACCAATTCCCGCTGGTCTTCGGTCAGGTGAGACAAGCCATGCTCCAACTCCTCGCTCAGCGTATCCCCAACCAACGCCTGCGATGGCGTCGGCCGGTCATCCGGGGCTTCAAAACTCACCGTGTCGTCGTACCCGTCGGCCCGCAGGGGGGCATCGCTGCTCACGGTTTGCACCCGACGGCTGCGCGCCCGCTTCATGTCCAAGAACAACCGCGTCACAATCCGGAAAATCCAGTTTTCAAAGGGGCGGTCACCTTGAAATGTGTCGAACTTGCGGAACGCCCGGTAAAAAGCTTCCTGAGTCAAGTCCTCAGCGTCACTCCGGTTTCCACTCAGCCGATACGCCAAGTTGAAAACCTTCTTGTAGCTCTTCTCCATCAGTTGTTGGAAGTCGAGCGGTTCGGAAGTTTCAAGATGGATGCTGGACATGTTTTCTTCGTCTCCTGGTTGAGATTCTGCAGGTAGGAACACCGTGCCAGGCACGGGAGTTCCTCGACTGGGACGTTTAGATACGTAACGTTTCGTATCTATCAAGACGCACTAGGAAAGAGGCCGGTTACAAGCCAGGGGATTCAGCTGTCTTCCACCCCGCCACCCGTCGGGGCCCACCGCTCATCCTCGGGCGACGGGTGGAACGGGCGTCCGGGATTCAATGCGTTCCAAACAATAGAACCGATTTTGCGGATGGCGTCGTGCCCTTCGTTGTGGAATCCCCAAGACCGGTCGGCGGCGTTATCGGTGTAGACCGTAAGAATGTAGGGGTGGGGCCCAAAAACGATGGCCGTATCGCTCCGGCTCCGTTCCAACGCCCCGACCTTAGCGGCAACCGATATGTCGTTCGGCACCGTGAAATCGATGAAGTCATCCCAGTATTGGCTTTCCATGATCCGGGTGATCTTGCGGCAGGCGGCAGGGCTAGCCGCCTTGCCGTCATAGATTTTTTTCAGAATCTGCGCCATCTCCAAAGGCGAGGTCACACCCATGTTTTTGAAACTTGTGTAGAGCCGGGACAGGCGCTGGTTCGATGCCGGCGGGCGGATCGTGCAGGCGGTGTCATGGAATCCCCATCCGAGAAGGCGCTTTTCGATGTTTTCCACCCCCAGCCGTTCCGCAAGCATCACGGTCGCCGTGTTGTCGCTCACGTTCATCATCAATTGGCAAAGGCCGTCGATGTTGATCTGCGTCCCTTCTATCATGTGGGCGGCCCACATGCTTTCGTTCCTTTTGCCTATCGGCGGAACGGTCAATTTCTCGTCCCACTTCAAACGGCCTTCTTCGATTTGATTGAACGCCTCGACCAGCAAAACGGTTTTGATCGTGCTGGCACTGGGGTACCTCTCACTGTCCCGGTACCCGATTGATTCTCCGGTGGTCAGATCGATCAGGTGATATCCCAACCTTCCCCGGAATGTTTTGGCGACACTGTCCAACTTTGGTTTCAAGGCCGTTTGCAGGGGGCTTGCCCCAATCAACGCGTAGGTGATGATGCTGGTCAACATGGGTGTGGTTTTGCCGGTGATCCGTTAGACTCATTCGGAAAGAACCCCGTATTCTTGCCGTACATCTCACCGCCCTCATTTGATAGACTGAAAGACGTCCTGCAATGTTGCGATACTCTCTGTGGTGAGGGTCGTGTAGGACTTGGAGATTCGATGCTGAGTAGGAAAAAAACAACCTTGTTGGGCGTTGCCGCCCTTTCTTTGGTGGCCACCGCCGCCCAAGCCCAAGTCACCCTGACCGCAAAGGCCGGCTTTGGAACCGGCGGTTGGATTGCGCCGGCCGCTGCCTCGACCTTGTTGGACACAGGCAACAACACCCGCGGTTTCGCCTATGACGGCGTCACCAACCAACTGATCATTGTCAACCGGACCGGCGGCAACAACGTGAACCTTGTCAACGCCAGCACCGGTGCCTTCAACGGCACAATGGACGGATCTGGGTTCACCGGCGGCACGTTCACTAACAACATGGTGGCTTCGGTCGGCGGCAAGGTCTTTGTGGCCAACCTCGCGACGTCGTCCACCGCGCCGTTCAAGATCTATCAATTCGCATCTGCCACCGTTGGCCAAACTTCCACCGAAATCTTCAACGCGACTTCCGGGCTCTTCCGGACCGGTGACGATTTTGATGCGATTTTGGACGCCAATGGCCGGGTCGCCTTTGCCGCCAGCGGCAGCATGGGCACCAACGCCCCGTTCGGTTACGCCTACATCTCAAGCAACGGCAGCAGCTACAGTTCCGCTGTTGTCAACGGCGGCATGACAAACGATGGCCTCCGGCTCGGCTTGACTTTCGGTGCAGATGAAAACACCGTCATGGGCACCAAAGGGCTGTTCACCGACGGCTTGTTCGTCATCCAAAACGGCGTGCAACTCGGCCAAGTCACTGGACTCGGCACCAACAGCGCCCGCCCGATGGACTTTGCTGTCGTCAACGGGGTTCCGCTCCTTGCCGTCATCGACACCGTCAGCAGCCAAGTGCAGGTCTACGACATGACCAGCCCGCTCGCCCCGGTTTTCGTCGCTCAAGGCAACAACACCACCGGCGCGCTCACCGCGAACGGCAACGGGGTTGGCCAAGTTAAGTTTGGGCAAGACGCTACCGGTGCCTGGAGCCTTTACGCCATGTCCACGAACCAAGGTCTGCAAGCCTTCGATGTCAGCGTCGTGCCGGAACCGGGAACCATGTTGATTCTCGCCGGTGCCGCCGCCATCGCCGCCCGACGCCGCCGCAAATAAGCTGCGGCGCAGAACCGAAAACGGGGCCGGCTCACGAAGCTGGCCCCGTTTTTCTACGTCAACCGCCTTGAACGAATTCGGATCGCCCGATTTGCAGAACCATCTGGTCGAACTCCTTTTGCACCGTCGCCGACCCGTTGTTTCCTACAAGCAGGATCGCCCGGTTTTTGGCGGGGGCAAGCCAAAGGATGCAGTAGTTCATGGTGTTGCTGCCGTTGTGCCAATAGGCCCGCCCTTTGGCCCACGGTTGTTCGGCTATCACCCAGCCCATTGCATAGTGGCCTCCCAAGGGGTTGTTGGTAATCCCATCGATATAGCTTTTTGGGAACCGGTCGGACTCGCCTTGGAGTGATTTCAACATCTGTTGGGCGAATTTCGACCAGTCCGGCAATGTCATATGGGCCAGCCCTGCCGCCGTCATCGAAGGGGCGTTGTCATTGTCCCAGTCTTTCATCGGAACCCCCTCCTTGTGGGGCCAGGCTCCGCCCGGGCCGGTTGGGCCGAAACCCAAACTCTTAATCCCCAACGCACCCAATTCCCCCGATATCGACTCCTCGATCAGCTTGCCGGTCACTTGTTCGGCGGCCACTCCGACCATAACAAAATTAATGTTTGAATAACCATACTTTCCTACTTCAGAACTCGGCGGCTGGGACAATGCTTCCGCCGCCGCCCGGCGGCGGGCCGAGATCTGATCCCCCGAAAAGCGCCACCAAGCCAAATTGGCCTTCAGTCCCGATTGGTGGGCCATGGCGTGCCTCAGGGTGACGGCGGCAAACCCGTCATCCACCTTGAAGTCGGGAAAGACCTGGGAAACCGGCTTGTCAAGGTCAAGTTTGCCCTGGTCGGCCAAGCGGCACACAACGAGAGCGGTCAAAGCCTTGGTGCAACTCCCAAGATGCCAAACCGTCGATTCGTCGACGGGGGTCTCCGTGCCGGACTTTTTGACCCCGTGGTAGTGCGTCCACAAAACCGAGTCGGCCGAAACGACCATGGCGCCTAAGCCCGGGATTTTGCCCCGGTCCGCAATCGAATCCAAAGCCGTCGCCAAATCTGGTTGAGCAGCAAGGCAAAAAAGAGCCGAAAACATGGCTCCTATTTACCATCTCAGGTTCCGGTTCCGGTGCCGGGCAAAACACAACAATCCCAAGGCCGCCGCAATGTTGCAGCGGTCATTGAGAGCCCAAATGCCACCCTTTCCGCAGGCGAACCGCATTCGGAGAGGCTGATTCATCCGGAATCACGGAATAGGATGTCGATGTCGTGGCCTTGACCTCCAAATCACGCTCCGCGGTCATGTCGCCTTGCTGGAACACAAAGTGCACCGTTTTGCCGGGCGCCATTGCTGCTTTCCACCGGGCCTGGACTTCCTTCTGAGCTTCAGTATCCGCGACTTTGGCGATCCCGTCAACCGAAATGACTTCGTCTCCGATGTTGATGCCTTCGGGCCGTGCCCCCCGGCCAACCATCAGCCGGCCGTCTGCCAACCAGCTCAATGCGAACCCGGGGTTGCCGAAAGTTTCCACTTTGGTTTGCAGCGTGTATCCGATTTTGGCCAACTGGGCTTCGACCGGGAGCTCTCCAGGCTCTCGAACCCATTTGTCATAAAGCGGCCCCATCTCTTTGCCGCCGACCTTGACCAATTCGTCGCGGATCGCCCCTTCGGCGAACCCCGGCTTGTTGTCCCGGCATTGCTCATAGAGCCCTTTGATCACATCGTCCAGACTCTTTTTGCCGTTTGTGCGAGACCGGATTTCGATGTCAAGGCAGATCCCGACCAGCCACCCCGTGTTGTAATAGTTGACGCCAAAACCGGCACTGTTCCCTTGCCCATTGGCGGCTTCGCCAACCCGGTAGCTCGAATCGTAGGGGCTGACCTGCATCCGCTGATCGTTGGCCCGGGTGGTCCGGACGTTTGAGACAATGCTCCCCAGCATATCAGTCTCCTCGTAAAGACCATACCGGTAGAGGATCACGTCGGCGTAATAGTCGGTCACGCCTTCAAGCCACCACAGCGCGCCGGTTTTGGGCAGTTTCGTGTAATCAAACGGCCCGAGAACCGATGAGCGGATCCGCTTGACGTTCCAGGCGTGGAAGAGTTCGTGGGCCAGGACAGAGACTGTGCCTTTTCCAAACCCCTGGGCCAAACCGATTGTTGTGGAGCTCAGGTGCTCCAGCCCCCAGCCGCCATCTTGGCTTTGCAAAACCGTGAAGTGCCAAACGTACTTTTTGAACGGCAACCCGCCCCAAAACGATGCTTCGGCTTCAGAAATCTTTTGGCACGTTTCTTTCACTTTTTGGCGGTCTACCTTGCTAGGGTCACCACCAAAATAGGCAATTTCGTGCTTTACCCCGCGGACTTCGTAAAAGTCGGATTCGAACACCCCGATCGTCGTTGGCGCGTCGGCCATCACATCGTAGCTTTCGGCCACAAACCGACCGTCCTTCTCCAACAAACCGTTGGTTGCCCGCCATCCTTCCGGGAGGGAAAAGTCGAGCGTGCAGGCCTCTTGGGTGCGGCCCACTGCATAAAGGTAATAAGAAGGGCCAGTCAAGTGCAACCGGTCGGTCAGCGGCCCGGTCTTTCGGGTGTAGGTGATCACGGCGTTGCCGCTCATTCCAGCCCCAACCTCCCACGTGTTGTCGTCGACTTTTGTGACCGAAACTTTTCGGCTCGACCGCTGGGCCGATATATCTGCCACGAATTGGGCGCTGTTGGCCAAACGGTAAGACCCCGGAGCCCAATTCGGCATTTGAACACGGAACGCCTTCCCGTCGCTCGGGACGGTCATTTCAACCTGCACGCCATCGCCGCCCTTCACAATCCGGACGGAATAATCAACGCGGGCAAACGCCGGGGAGACAAGCGCGGTTGTCAGTGCCATTAGGGCCACAAATCGCATAAAAGCGAGTATACAGAGGGAGCCGTTCTCAAGTCGAGTGCGAGACAATCGTGCCTCGATATTAAGAACTTGTTATGGCATCCCACCGCGACAGATTAGGAAAACCGGCATTCTTGCCAGGTTTTGGAACTTATCCCGTCGATTGGGAACCACTGTAGCAGAACTTAACAGACACGCCTGGCAACGGCTGTTATACTGGTTTTTGGAAGCTGACAAGCACAATGGCGGGTCGCGGAGAGGAACTGCTGCATCTTGCCGCTTTAGGGCTCACAGACAAAGACATCGCGGATCGCTTGTGCATCAGCGTCCGAACTGTCGAAGGGCACTGGAGAAGGCTGCGGGAGCAAACCGGAATTCCCAATCGGGCCGGTTTGGTCGCGGACGCGTTCCGGAAACAGGCCTCGGCGGCAAAGGCCGAAATGGCCGAACACAACGGCCGGCTTGCCGACCAGGTGGCCCAACTCCAAGGGGAAACTGCCCGACTCCGGGACTCCCACGCCCAGTTGGAAGGGGAGGCCCGGATCAGGTCGGCGCGGTTGCAACAAGAAATCAACGAACTCTACACCAAGGTGAACCAATTGAAGAGCCAGTCCGCACAACAGGCCGAACTCAACGCCATCGTCCTCAAAGGCAGCGTGCTGGCATTCAAAGTAGAGGCCGAAGCCCCGTTCCGGTGCCTGTTCATCAGCGATTCCGTCCGCGCCTTTGGCTATCGCCCCACCGAATTCACCGATGGCGAAATCCCGGTCACCACGCTGTTCCATCCCGAAGACTTTGAATCTGCGTGGGCTGCTGCGCTCGACCAAATCCAATCGGGCACCCACCGCATGGATCGCCGATACCGGCTGATAACGAAGCGAGGCGAAGAACGGCTGGTGCTTGACCGGTGCATCTACGAAGAAGCGGCCGAGGGTAGCCCGGCAACCCTATCCGTTTTCGCTTTCGACATCACCCACACCGAATATGCCGATCTCTCCCCATCTGGCATCCGGTTGGCCTAAGGTGTCGGCGGATCCAGGCGGACAAGGAACCGGCCGGTTTGAGTCACCGCGGTTCCGGCCAATGTGCCAGAACTCCCGATCGCGGAGACTTCTTTGATCGTCAAGCCAGGATGGATCTCCTGACCGCTCAGAACGGTCAACCCGAGCCGTGGGTCATAAAGCCAGTGTTGAACCAAACCCGTTTTGGCGACGCCAAAGCCCAAAATCGTTCCCGAAGCGGACCAACCGATCGCCGTGGCGCGGTCGTAACCACGGATAGGGACCGCTTCGATCCCACCGGATTCGCGCCAAACGGAAATGGAGCCGCCTGCGTTGACCAAGGCATCGCCAACTCCGTTGACAGAAATCGCGCACCCAGGCGTCGCGAAAGTCGAGCCCTTGGCAACGTGTGCCGGATGCCCGTTCCGGCTGATGGCCATGATCGCGCCACTTTCTCCAATGGCCGTGACACGCTTGAATTCCGGCATCACGTCCACCCCATCCGGGTACCAGACCGCCGCGCATTCGATTCCACGGATTTCTGCCGAACCCCCGACCATGCCAGAGCCGTTGACGCAATCGATGTCCATGCTTTCGGCTCCTGCAGGAAGGGGCAATATGTGTCTCCCCCCCTCTATCGTCAAGCGGAAGCCCCCTTTGCCAAAGCCCACCATGCCGACGACATAGGTTCCCGGTGCCCCCGCCGCGACATAAGTTCCCGTTTCGAGTTCAATGGTGACGGCGTCTCCCGAAACCAATACGGCCCGCGCCGAACCATCGCGAAGGGATGTCGCTGTTGCGGCAATCGTGTCGCCGACCACCGCAACCGGGGCGACCAGCTCCCCGGTTAAGCCCAACGGCACCGACCAAGACCAGCCTTCCAAGGCGCCTTGACCGATCCGATTCCAGCTTCGCTCGATGTTCATCCCAAAACTCATTGCATCCTTAATCAGAAAGGGCAAACGGGGCCGGTTTCCCAACCCACGCCTCGGCAGCCTGTCCCGCTGCCCCGGTTTTGCTCTTCTCTTTGCGCGGTCATGCCGCCGCCAGAACGAATGCCGTTCCAGCAATCCAACTTCTTTTGCTCAATCCCCGTACGATTACCGGCCCAACCCAACACTTGGCGGGGCAAGGGCCTGATATAATCGTACCGATGGACACAAGGATCCAACCTGACGTGCCATCGGTTTGAGTTTGTGCTCTTGCCGGGATCGATGAACCCGGCGTTTTGATTCGAGGTGGAGGGCGAAAGCCCACCAATCAGATGTTTCGCTTTTTTCCGGCCCAAACCGGGAAAAAGCGACCGGCGACGAGGAAAACAATCGCCGGCCATCGGAGAGGTTTGTGCTGTTTGCTCACGTCCTGTCTTGTGCAGGACTCCCCAGCGTCTAGCGCTGCGGATTCCTTTTCAATCCATTCCCGTTGAGCCACATGGGCTTTCGGTGAAGTCGACCGGCAAGGAGCGTTGGATGCCACAGTTGGCACCGCTCCTCTCGTCAATTGCGCTCCTGCCGGATCGACTGACTCCACTCTCTTTTCAAGGTTGCCGTCAAGCTCCTCCCAACGACAGGGATAGTATCACCCGGCCCCGCCGGAACTTCAATGCGGGATTTCCCTCGAAAATCGGGCAGTTTGCCCCCGGGGAGTGACCCAATCCAGGACGATCTGTCGCACCAGGTAAAAATACTAGCGTAATTCCACGGGCAAATCCGCAGGTAAAACCCCAGCCATGTCCCGGCCGTTCGAGCCCACCATCCATCAAGACTTTGCCGACCGGATGGATTACGGCGGTTACTTGCGGCTTGACCGCATCCTGGCCGCCCAAGAACCTCTCTCCAACCCCGTTCACCACGACGAGATGCTCTTCATCATCCAGCATCAGACTTCTGAGCTCTGGATGAAGCTCGTGATCCACGAATTGCGGGCCGCCATCGGCCACGTGCAGCGCGACGAACTCAGCCCATGCTTCAAAATCCTGGCCCGGGTCAAACATGTCCAGCGAATGCTGTTTGAACAGTGGGCCGTTTTGCAAACCCTCACCCCAAGCGAATACGTCCAGTTCCGAGGCGTTCTTGGGAGGGCTTCCGGATTCCAATCCCACCAGTTCCGCACCATCGAGTTCCTTTTGGGAAACAAAGACCCCCAATCCGTTTCCGTCTTTAAACACAACGCTGCCATATTCCAAGAACTGACGGAAACGTTGCACGCGCCGAGCCTTTACGACGAGTTCCTTTTGTTCCTCAAACGCAGGGGCTTTGCCATCCCCGATTCGGCCGCTAACCGGGATTTTTCCCAACCGTACCAAGCAAATCCCGAGATCACCCAAGTCTTCCGAGAGATTTATTCCGACCCCCCGGTGAATTGGGACTCCTATGAAATGGCGGAAAAACTGATTGACATCGAAGAGCAGTTCACGTTGTGGCGGGTCCGCCATATGCTCACTGTGGAACGCATTATTGGGTTCAAAACCGGCACCGGCGGATCATCCGGGGTGCCGTTCCTTCGGCAAGCTGTGAACATCAGGCTATTCCCCGAACTCTGGTCAGTCAGGACGGAACTGTGACGCCGGAAACAAACCCATCTGACGGAGGCCACCGGTGACCGATGCCATCCCATACACCCAACAAGAAATCCAGGAGCTGATCGCGCCGCTCTTTTCCCGGCACGACCCAAAGGGCATTTACCTGGCCAACCATTCCCTGGGCCGGCCCCTTGACGCCACCCAAACGCATATCGATGACTTCCTGACCCATTGGTATGGCGATCTGGACGCGGCATGGGAACCGTGGCTCAAGGCTTTGGAGGCTTTCCAATTAAAGGTCAAGGGCCTCCTCCACCTCCCCGATCCGGGCCATGTCGTCATGAAAACATCCGCCGGGCAGGGACTGAGAGCCGTTTTGAATAGCTTCCCGCCCGGGAAGAAAATCCGCATCCTGACCACCTCGATGGAGTTCGACAGCATCGACTTCATCTTGCGCACCTATTCCGACCAAGACCTTGTCGATGTCATTTTTTTGGAGCCGACCGGCCACGAGGGGTGTGTTCCCCTGTTCAGCGGCGCAGATTTGGCTTCCGCATTGGAACCGGGCACCGACCTTGTGGTTGCGAGCCTTGTGAACTTCACCACGGGCCAAATTCTGCCTGAGGCCGAGGCATTGGTGGAAGCAGCCCATCAGAACGGTACCGCCGTCCTTTTTGACACCTACCACTCATTCGGTGTGGTGGATCTCCCATGGACGGGGGCTGATTTTGCCATCGGCGGCAGCTACAAATATGTCCACGGGGGGCCGGGGGCCTGTTGGCTGGCCATCAGCCCCCAAGTGGCTGGCTCCAGCGAGTGGCAAACCCGGGACACTGGCTGGTTTGCCAAAAAGGAGTTGTTCGGCTACCAACGCGATGCCGACCGGGCCGAAGGCCCTCGCGCCTGGTGGGAATCGACCCCGCCGGTCATCGAGGCATACCAAGCCCTTGCCGGGCTTGAGTATTTGGAACGGTTCGAGGTCGGCCGGCTACTGGCCACCAACCTCCTGCAGCAGCAACAGATCCGGGCGGCATTCAGCCGTCAAGGCCTTCCCGTCTTCGACCCGGTGGATCCGACCCAGTTCGGCGCGTTCTCACTGTTGCCGGCAGCAAACCACAAGGAGGTTGTCGACCAGTTGAAAAAACAGGGCATCCGGGTTGATTCGCGCAACGGCTTTGTGCGGTTTGGCCCTCACCCTCTCAACACGCAAGAGGAATTCGAACAGGTTGCCCGGGCTTTGAAAGGAATCCGGCTGGATTAACCGCCCATCAGCCGTTTCAATGTCGGGCGGATCATGTCGGCCCACACTTCGTACCCTTTGTCGTTCGGGTGCAATTGGTCGGGCATGAGCCCCTCGATCATCCGGTTGTCTTCATTCAAAAAACCATCCCAACAGGGTGTGTAGGCCACATAATCGCCCCATTTTTGCTTTGCCAGAATCGCATTCGTCGCGGCCACTTTCTTGCGAATCTCGCCGTTTTCCCATTCCCGGGGCAGGATCGAGCAGAGGAGGACTTTGGCTTCCGGAGCCTTCGCGTGGATCTTATTGACCACGGCCGTCACGCCCTCGGCGATTTCTTCCGGGCTGTTGGATCCCATGTTGTTCGTGCCGATCATCACCATGCACACCTTGGGTTTGTAGCCGTCGAGTTCGCCGTTGTCCAACCGCCACAAAACATGCTGGGTGCGGTCTCCGCTAAACCCCAGGTTGATCGGGTTGTAGGGGCCAAAAAGCTTGTCGTAAAGATCGGGGGCCACCCCCTTCCAGGTTTCGTTCGGTTGCGGCAGGCCGCCCCAACCATGGGTAATGGAATCGCCGATCAAGGCCAGCTCGATCTTTCTTCCACTCTTGATCAAATCCAAGGCTTGTTGGTGCCGGGTAGTCCACCAGGCGTCACCACGGGGTTCCGGCTTGATGGCGGTGTTTTCGGCAAGGGCGATGAGGGCGGCAACGGCAGCGATCATGCCGCCATTCTACAACCCTATCTGCCCATCATATCGCGCAAAACCGGCTCAATGGCTTTACCCCACACCTCGTAACCGACGTGGTTAGGGTGCAAAAGATCGTCCATCAAGGCTTTCTTTGGTTGGCCGCTTTCATCCAAGAATCCAGCCCCCGTATCGGCGTACCGGATATCTTTGCCCCACTTTTTGTCCGCCAGCATCTTGTTGACCGCGCTGACCCTGGCCATGTCGTCTTTGTTGCCACCATAGGCGCGCGGCAAAATCCCGAGAACCAAAATCTTTGCCTTTGGCTGTTTGGCGCGGATGGCATCGACCACCGCAACAATCCCACCATACACCTGCTCGTTGGTGTGCCAACCCAGGTTATTGGTGCCGATGGCGAGCATCGCCCCCTTCAATGTGATGCCATCAAGTTCGCCATGTTGAATGCGCCACAGCACATGGCCGGTTTGATCCCAGCCAAAACCAAGGTTGATCGGGTGGTAGGGGCCAAACAGCTTGTCGTACCCTTCGGGGTCGCCGCCCGCCCAATCTTTGCCGGGCTTGGGAACGCCGCCCCAGCCGTGGGTGATGGAATCGCCGATTAGGGCGAACTCAAAGTTTTGGCCGGTTTTGATGAGGTCGAGAACCTCGTGATGCCGCGCCATCCAATCGTAGGAGCCTGCTTTGGTCGGAGCTTCATTCTCGACCGGCACGCAAGCCGGATTCTCTTGCATGCCAAACATCAATGCGGCCAGGGCGGTGGCGATCAATTCATTACCTCCGGTTGAGTGGCGTCGATCAAGCGTCTGATCATCACAGATGTCAGCGGGTCGCCATCGCCGGGACTGCCCTGCCATCGCACGACCCCATCCGCTGAGACCAACACCATTTGCGGAATGCTTTGCAACTGGAACAGATCCTGGAGCCTGTGCTCTTTGTCCGCAACCAGAGGATATTCGATGCCGTGGCGCGACGCAAAGTTTCGGACCTTTTCCGGCTCCTCATCGCTGACCCCCACCACGATCAAATCCCCGCCGAATTCTTTGTACCAGCGGTTCAACTTGGGCATTTCTTCAATGCACGGGCCGCACCATGTAGCCCAAAAATCGATCAACACGGTTTTGCCTTTGAGGCTTGCCGGCAAATTCCCGGTGGCCGGCTTCCCAAAATCCCAATCCGGGAACTGCGAGCCGCGCAAGTCGCGGGCTTTTAGTTCTTTTTGGGCAATCGCCGGAATTCCTTCGCATTCGGCTAGAATTCCCCGACCTTTTGCAATTTCGGTTTGGGCATGGTTGATCCACGTCACCGGGCCGGGGGTTTGCAGATAGCCGGATCGGCCCAAGATTTCCCCATCCCCGTTCAAGAACAAAATCGTCGGATAGGCCGAAACCGAGTATTCGGAATTGAGGAGGTCGTTCTGCTTCTTGAGGGCTTCCGGCAGATCCTTGCCCCTCGGGAAATCAGCTTCGAACAAGATGGCGTTGTCCAAGGCCCAGTCCTGGAACATTTGGGTGCGGAAAACCTCCTTCTCCAGCCGGATGCAATAGGGGCACCAATCTGAACCGGTGAAATTGGCGATGATCGGCCGGCCCGTGGCTTTGGCGTCGTGCTTTGCCCGCTCAAAATCGGTGAGCCACTTTCCCCGCTCCACTATCGGTTGGGGGATTGCCAGCACTGCTGCGATCAACGCCGTGAACATCACTTAATTCGAACTCCTTTGGCCTGGGATCGTTCCCTGGATGCCATGCAATTTTGCGACCGCTTTGCGGATTTCGGGCAAAAATGCCATCACTTTGTCGCCGGGGCAATCGGTTTCACCAGGAGCGTAATCCATGTGGCCCTTGATCCGATCGGCCGGTACATTGTACTTTGCCGCAAGCCAGAGCACGGTTTCCATCAAGGCTTGGCGCTGGCGGTCGTTGAAGTCTTCTGTCGAAAGCGTCCCTTCCACCACCACCAGCGCATGGCCGCGCACATCATAACTGGTGTTTGTATCCCCGGGGAACCCGATGGGCCGGCACTCTGCAATGTCGCCATGGCAGTCGATATAGTAATGATAGGGGATATCTGCCCATTGCGGCTTGGATTTTCCGCTGTCGAGCTTGTCTTCCCGCTGGCTCCACGCCTGCAATCCGCGTAATTTTTCGAAGAACGGACGCCGGAAATCTTGAGACACTCCCGTATGGTGAATCGTGATCCGATCGATTTTGTGCGGCTCGAGTTGGAGAACCATCGGCTTGGCCTTCCAATCTTCGCGAGAGTAAAGGAACATGGGCTTTTGTTGAGCCAAGACCACAGCGGCCAAAGTGGCAGCAAGCATCCAACTAATCTACCAAGAGCCGCCCTTTCACCGCCAGCATCCCCATCCAAGCCAATCCGCCAATCCATGCGACCCCGCCGAGTGGCGTGATGGCACCCAACACCTTGACCCCCGATAAGGCCAAGGCATAGAGGCTGCCGCAAAACAGAAACAATCCAACCGGAAACACCCCATTGACGGCCTTGCGGCCGCTTTCGCTGAGAGGCGAGAGGGATAGCGCCAACCAGGCAAGGCCAAGCCACATGTGATAATCCCGGGAAGTCTTGTAGACCTCAAAGGCATGGGGATCGAGCCTGGATTCCAACGCGTGCGCGCCGAATGCGCCCAGGGCTACCGCCAACGCCAAATTGAACAATGGCCACGCGACGGACTTACCCACGGTTCATGGCCTCAGCGATCATGCAATGGAACTGGTGCACGCCCTTTTCGCGCTCTGGCGCATACCGCCCCCGGTCGTAAAACCTGGACCTCACCCCGCGCTGCGTGAGCTCGACCACGGCTTCATCTTCCCGCTCCACTCGGTCTAAGTCGCCGCCAGCCCCATCGGCTCGCAGTTCCGGACGCCAGACAAACGGCCAAAAAGAAACTTTTGTTCGCGTTGGCCCCAACGGCTGCACCGTGTTGACACTGAGCCCCCACGGATAGAAATTGAGCATCAGGTTCGGGAAAAACCAATAGTAGTAAGCCCCGATCCGCTGGCCGTGATCTGGACTTGAACCGGGCAGGTCAAAGGCCGCTTCCCCGCCCCCGGCAAACCCCACCTGCAGGTTGCCGTGGCGGAGCAGTTCAGTGCGGTAAGCCCCGTAATCCAAAGTCGAGTTTAACGCGGCATGGATATAGGGGATATGGAACCCTTCCAGGTAGTTGTCCACGTACAACGCCCAATTGCCGTTAACCAAAAAGTCGCGCTTGCCATCCGGGTCAAACGTAAAATGCTCCACCGGGAGCCACCCGATCCGCTCCTCCATCTCGGCCAGCATCTCGTCTAACCCATACCCAGCGGGTTCGAGGTTGGCAAAATAGAACTGCCGCCAGCGGGAAAACCCCACTCTTGGCAAATCGTCTGCCGATGACGGAAAACCGCAAACCCCTTCGAATTCCGGCATGGACTGGAATGACCCGTCCAACCCAAAGCGGCGGCCATGGTAGCGGCACCGCAGGCTGTTTTCGACCCCCGGGCCTTCGCAAACCAGATTCCCCCGATGGGTGCACACGTTGCTCAAACAGCAAACTTCGTCATCCCGCGTGCGGGTGAACAGCACTGGTTCGTCCAGGCAACCCGGCAACACGGTGACCGGTAGGACGCTGCCGGGGACTTTGATCTGCTCCAACCAGGCACACCATTGCCAGCTCCGCGCAAAAATGCGCTCCTTGCCTATTTCGTAGACCCCGGGATCCGAGTAAAACGCGCTCGGGATCGTCGAAGCCCGGGTGACATCGGGATGCATCTCGAATTTCATCGTCACTTGCCTTCCTTAAAAAATCCGACTGCGCGGCTGACCACCTGGGGACTCCGGATCAGTCGGAAGTGGCCCAGGCCCGTGGTGCGGACCAATTCGCTCCGGCCCCAAGATTCAACGATTGCCTCCGACTGCATGATCCCGATCTCTTGGTCGCCCTCATCATGGAAGACGAGCCCTTGGCTTGAAAAAGCCCGGGCTGCCACATCACCGTGGCAACTTTCAATGTAGCCCGGCCCCAACACTTGGTCGCCGAACTCCCACATCGCCTGCTGGCCACCTTCATCCAAACCCAGGGCCGCGCCGAATTCAAAAAAGCGCTCTTTGATAAAGCACATTGTGCTCAGGTAAACGGCTCGCGAAACCCCCCATCCCTCTTTTTGGGCAACGGTTGCCGCACAGGTGCCAAACGAATGGGCAACAACGCCCTCAAAAGGGCCGGTCAATCGTTCCAGATCTAAGACCGCGCGGGCAAACCTCGGGGCATAGCAATAATCTCCACCGCTCTCCCCATGGGCGTGGGCGTCAAACGCCACGACGTCGAATCCGGCATCCACCAGGGGGTCGACGAAAGAGCTGAGGTTTAGGGCCCGGCCATTCCAGCCATGCATCAGCAAAATCCGCGGCCCGGCCCCCCACCGCCAACCGGTCAAGGTTGTCGCATCGCTTACAAATTCAAAACGGTCTCCGCGACCAGCCACTTCAGTTTCCTTGCGGGCCATGGCCGCGCGCGTGGGCGTCGCAAAAATCCGGAGTGCCTCTTCTGGCGTCGGCACGCGGCCCATGTTCAAAGCGAGCCCACGCATCGACTCCGGGATCCATCTGGGAGTGCCCGACCCTTGCGCCATATCACCACTCTACCGGCAGGGCGACCCGAGCCCTAACGGCTATGGCCGGTATCCTTGAGTAAACCTTCCTAATGAGTTCGCATGACCGGCGCTTGACGCAAATCCACCATGTCCGAAGGCAAAAACTCATCGGTCAGGCGGCGGTTGTCGGATGCGCGGCCGGGATCGCGGCCGTTTTGTTCGAACTCGCCGTTGCCAAGTCCGTCGAATTCAGCCATGGCATCACCCACCGGTTGGGAACCTCAGCCTGGTTCATTGTCCCCGTAGCTTCGGCCCTACTCGGAGGCTTGGCCGCATGGATCACCCAAAGAGTTGCACCGGAAGCCGCCGGATCGGGCATTCCCCACACCAAGCTTGCCTTGATGAACCTGAGGAAGATCGAACCGCAACGGCTTGTCCCCGTCAAAGTCGGGGCCGGTTTGATGGCCCTGGCCGCCGGATTTTCGCTTGGCAGAGAAGGGCCGACCGTCCAGATCGGGGCCGCAATCGGCCACAAGGCCGCAGAAATCCTCAAAGCCCCCAGGCGGAGTTATGCCCCCCTCATTGCGGCCGGGGCGGGTGCCGGCATTGCCGCCGCGTTCAATGCCCCTATCGCCGGATTCCTGTTCGTGATGGAGGAATTGAAGCGCGAAATGTCCCCCCTCACCTACGGGACAGCTTTAGTGGCATCGGTTTGTGCGGTGGCGGCAAAGAGGTTGCTGTTGGGGCAAGAGCCCGCGTTCAAACTCGTCCAGGCCAACTATGTCCCCATTCCCGCCCTCTTAGTCGTTGTGGTGTTGGGGGTCATGGGCGGATTGCTCGGCGTGGCGTTTAACAAAGGGATATTGGGTGCGTTGGAATTCCGTGACCGGATCAAGATTCCCCGGTTCGCTTATGGGGCCGCGGTCGGGCTCCTGGCCGGGTTCTGTTTGGTTGGAATACCGGCAGCGACAGGCGGCGGCCACGACACGGCTGAACGGCTCCTCAAGGGTTTGTTTGATTCGCCCCACCTGTTGAGCTTTTTGGCGGCCGTCCTCGTGGCCAAGTTCTTATTGACGATCTTAAGTTTCAGCAGCGGGGTTCCGGGAGGGATCTTTGCCCCCTTGTTGGTGCTGGGCGCCTTGTTGGGCTATGCCACGGGAACCGTTGCCGACGCTTGGTTCCCCAGCCTTGGGGTCGTCCCTTCTGTTTTTGCCGCCATCGGGATGGCGGCCGTGCTCAGTGCGGCCGTCCGGGCACCTCTGACCGGAGTCGTCCTCATCTTTGAGATGACCACCGAGTACCGGTTGCTCTATGCGCTCCTGGTTGCCGCGTTCGTCGCCTATTTGGTCGCCGAGTCGCTGCGGAACCACCCAATTTACGAGGCCCTGGTCGAACGGGAACTCCGGGTCAACAACCAGTCCCTTCCGAACTCCGAACCGCCCAAGGTCGTCGACCTTCTCATCGAACCGGACTCGGCCATGGATGGGCGCCGAATCCGGGAACTCGACTTGCCCAAGGGATGCCTGGTCGTCAACATCAGCCGCGGAAAACAATTCGTCGTCCCCCACGGAGGAACCCGGGTCAACGAGGGCGACATCGTCACCATCGTGTCTGAAGTCACCAACCAAGACGAATGGGGCCACGTTTTTGAAATGGCCCGGACGCCCCACCATTGATGGCACATACCTCGGATTCGCTGCGCGCTGCCCGGCTGGTCATGAGGTTTGGAAGGAACTCGGCCTGTTACCAGATCGTGAACGGCTCGATCCGCAAATGGTTCTCCGGCGATGGCCTCACCGTTATCGGATATGTTCGGTTTTTTGGCATCGAGGTCGTGGCAACTGAACCGGTCTCCCCATTCCCCATGCTGGCGGCAAAGAAGTTTGAACAAGGCCGATCCGTCTGCTACTTTGGCGCCGAAGAATATTTTGTGGCACGCCGCCGGGCCAGCAATCCCTGCGCCGTCGTCCCCATTGGATCGCAGCCGGTTTGGGAACTTGCCCGCTGGAAACAAACGGTGAGCGCCGTGCCCAGCCTGAGGGAACAGTTCCGGAGAGCAAAGGCCAAGCGCGTCCAAGTCCGGGAATTGCCGATCGAGGAATGCCAAACCCACACCCAGTTGCGGGCAGTTCTCGACGAATGGCTCAAAGACCGACGGTTCTCCCCGCTCCATTTCTTGGTTGAATCCGACACCCTCGATTTCCTCCCCGACCGGCGGATCTTTGTCGCCGAAATCGAGGGGCAGGTCGTTGCTTGGCTCAACCTGTGCCCGATCCCGAAAAGGAACGGGTGGCTCACCGAGCAGTTCCCCCGACGGAAAAGCGCCCCGAACGGGACCATGGAGCTCCTGATGAACACCGCCGCCGAAAAGCTGGCAGAAGAAGGGGCCGGACTGCTGACAATGGGGCTCGTCCCGCTTTCAACTAATTCGGTGGCCTCGCCAAAGCCCGCCTGGCTCCAAGCGGTGTTCCTGTGGACGCGCGCGCATGGGAATCGGTTTTACAACTTCGACGGGCTTGAACGGTTCAAATCCAAATTCCGGCCCCACCACTGGGAAGACCTCTATGCCGTCGTGAACGACGACCGCTTTCGAATTCGGCATTTGGCCGCCATTTCAAGGGCATTCACGGAACAGCCGCTGAGCATTGCCTTGGCCAAAGGCGCAGTTCGCTCTCTCCGGCAAGAGTTCAGGTGGATGTTCAGGCGCTAATGTTTGTACCGTGAGCGGCCCCGGGCCGCGGGCAACTTCCGTTTTTCTTGCCCAAGACGGCCGTCGCTCACCCCCATCATCTTGCGCAATGCCGAAATCTCGTCCCGGACGGCCGCGGCCTTTTCAAATTCCATCGATTTGGCCAATTCCTTCATGTTCTTTTCCAAGGCGGAAATCAGCACGGGGATTTCTTCGATCCGCACCGGTTGGCCGTCTGCCATAAGCTTGGAGGTGACCTCATCTGAATATTGGGCCGTAGTCTCGGCGACCGCGTCGTAGTTCCGTACGGTTTCCCTCACCGCCTTGGCGACGGTGACGGGCTCCAGGCCGAATTTCTCGTTGTGGGCGCGCTGGATCTCGCGGCGGCGGTCGGTTTCATCGATTGCCGCTTGCATGCTGCGCGTGATTTTGTCGGCGTACATGATCACCTTGCCACCCGCGTTGCGGGCCGCACGGCCGATGGTCTGGATCAGCGAGGTTTCCGACCGGAGGAACCCTTCCTTGTCGGCATCCAAAATCGCCACGAGCGTCACCTCGGGCAAGTCGAGTCCCTCCCGGAGCAAGTTGACGCCGACCACGACGTCGTAAACCCCCAGACGCAAGTCCTTCAGGATTTCCGGACGGTCCATCGAATGCACTTCCGAGTGGATGTAATTGACCTTCACCCCCAAATCTTCCAAATAGGCTGTCAGGTCTTCGGACATTTTTTTGGTCAGCGTTGTCACCAGGACGCGTTCCTTCTTTTCAACCCGCTTTTGGATTTCGCCAATCAGGTCGTCAATCTGGTGCCCCGTCGGACGGATCTCGATATCCGGGTCAATGACATAGGTGGGGCGGATGATCTGCTCGACGCGGTTTCCTTCCCTTTCCAATTCGAACGGCCCCGGCGTGGCGCTCACGTGGATGACTTGGGGTACCCGTTCCAAGAACTCCTCGAATTGGAGCGGGCGGTTATCCAGGGCGCTGGGCAGCCGGAACCCATAATCCACCAAAACGGATTTTCGTTGCCGGTCTCCGTTGAACATCGCCCGAATCTGAGGGATAGTCTGGTGGCTTTCGTCGATGAAGACCACGGCGTCCTTTGGCAAGAAGTCCAACAAGGTGTAGGGGGGGTCGCCGGGTTTGCGCCCATCAAAGTACCGGGAATAGTTTTCGATCCCGTTGCAAAACCCAACCTCCCGGATCATCTCCATATCGAACTCGGTGCGTTGCCGGATCCGTTGCGCTTCGATCAGCTTCCCTTCTGATTCGAATTGGGCGACCTGCGCAACCATTTCGGCCTCGATCAACCCAAGGACTTCGTCGATCCGTTCGAACGGGGTCACATAATGTGTTGCCGGGAACACCGAACACCGCTTCGGCTCGTCAATCACGTGCTGGGTCAGGGGGTCGATCAACCGGATCCGCTCCACCGTGTCACCAAAGTATTCCACCCGGGTCACGATCTCCTCATCCTTGGGCTGGATGTCCAAAATATCGCCCTTCACCTTGAACGTCCCCCGATCCAGGGCAAAGTCGTTGCGAGTGAACTGCATTTGGATCAACCGCTTCATCGCGTCGTCCATCGGGAAATCCACCCCGGATTCAAATGTGATCACGCTATCGGCATAGACATCCGGTGAACCAAGTCCATAGATGCAGCTCACGCTGGCAATGACAACGACGTCCCGCCGCTCCAGCATCGCCTGAGTAGCCGCATGCCGCAACCGCTCGATCTCCTCGTTTGTGCTGGAATCCTTTTCAATGTAAAGGTCAGAGCCCGGCACGTACGCTTCGGGTTGGTAATAGTCGTAGTAGCTGATGAAAAAATGAACCGCGTTATCGGGGAAAAATGCGCGGAATTCTTGGCAGAGCTGGGCCGCCAAGGTCTTGTTGTGGGCGATGATCAACGCCGGCCGTTGCGATTCCGCAATCACGCTGGCCATCGTGTAAGTCTTCCCCGTCCCCGTTGCCCCCAAAAGCGTCTGAAAACGGATCCCGCTGTCCAGCCCCTCCACCAATCCGGCGATCGCAGCCGCCTGATCCCCTTTTGGAGTGAAATCTTGGCTGAGCGCCAACGGCGTGTCAAACCGGACGATCGCAGAGGACATTCTTGAAGTATACGCCGGCTTGGCGATGGACCCCTAGCAAAATGTCTACGTGAATCAACGCTGAAGGCAGAACTTCTTAGGCAGCGCGTTGCCCTGCACGGCAATGGTCGACAAAGTCCGAAATCGGCACCGGCCGCGAGTAGTGGAACCCTTGGCCCCATTGGCAACCCATCGAACCCACAAGCTGGCCCTGCTCGGCGTGTTCGATCCCCTCGGCAACAACGTAAAGCCCGAACAGTTCGGACAACTTGAGGATCGTCTGCACAAGGGCCGCACTACTTTGGTCTTCGGTGACATTCCGGACGAAGGAACGGTCGATTTTCAGGCAGTCCAGAGGAAGGTGCATAAGCATGCTCAAAGAGGAATAGCCGGTGCCGAAATCATCCAATGCCACCATGATCCCCATTTCCCGGATCCGCCTGAGGTTGTCGATCGCTTCCGGGCCCTCGGAAATCAGTGAGCTCTCCGTGATCTCAAACCAGAGGCCGCCACGGTGGAACTCGTATCGCGCCAAAATCTCTCGCACTGTCTCAACAAAGCTCCCCCGATTCAGCTGTTTGGCCGACACATTCACCGAAAGGTGGATTCGTTGGCCGGGAAGCTCCCGTTCGAGCCTTTCAACATAGCGGCAGGCTTCCTCAATCGCCCACAGGCCCATCTCATGGATCAAGCCGGTCTCTTCGGCGGCAGGGACAAATTCCATCGGGGACACCGGCGTACCATCCGCCCGGTTCCACCGCATCAACAGCTCGCCCGCGACGACCATGCCGTTGCGGATTTCCACGATCGGTTGGATGGCCATCCAGAATTCGCCGGATTCCCACCCCAGCCGGAGTTCCCGCTCCAACTCGACCCGGCGTTCAAGCTCCCGACCCATGGAATCTTCATAAATCCGCAGTTGGCCCATCCCCGCCCGTTTGGCCTCGTACATCGCGATGTCGGCGTGCCGGATAAGCTCTTCCGGTTCCGTTGGAGTGACACCCGAAGCAATGCCGATGCTCGCGGTCGTCGACTGTGCGACCAGCCCCACGAAAATCACTTCCTCCGAGAGCTTTTTTTGGAACGCGGCCAGGTTTTCCTCCAGGATCTCCGTGGCATTGGGCCCGATCCGCACTACCATGAACTCGTCGCCACCCAGCCGACCGACGATGGCCCCTTGGATGAACAAAGACAGGGCCTCTGAAAAGGCAACCAGGTATTGGTCGCCATAAGCGTGCCCAAAGTGGTCGTTTGCCACTTTGAACCGATCCAAGTCCATCAAGGCGATGGCGATTTCTTGACCTTGCCCCTCGGCAATCGCCTCTTTTACCGCCAACATTGACCCTGTCCGGTTCAACAGCCCGGTGAGGGCGTCCGTCCGGTTCTGCCAATCCAATTTGATATTCAAGGATTCCAAATCAGAGTTGGCCGATTGCAGAACTTCTTTAGCCTGCAACAGCTCATTCAACCGGCCATAAACACGGCCGAGCATCCAAAGCGAAGCAATGCCGGCGCAAGTCGCAAGGATGAACGAGGCGAATACGGCAAACCTCCGGTACACGAAGACCGTCGCCAATTCATGCTGATACTCCGCGAGCGAAAGATCCACGCCAACGACGGATTCCAATTCCCCTTTGTCATCAAAAACGGGGGCATAGGCGCTAATGAACGTGCCCCATTCGTCGGATGAGGGCTTTCTTTCGACCTGCACCGTGTCCGTTTGCAGGGCTTTGAGCAGTTCCGGTGTCGGGTCGGCATAAGTTTCCCCAAGCTTCGATTGGTCTTCACGGCCATCGCCGTCGTGGTCGCCGGGTTCGGTCGGATCCAAACCAAACTTCACGGCTCCATTCTCAAAATAGCAGGTGTAGACGTACTTGATCTGCTCATTGGCGGCAAGAACTTTCCGGAGTCGGGAGTTGGCCGCCGCATAGTCATCCGACGCCATCGAACCCCCAAGCCGGATTTTCCGGTGCAAATCCCCATCGACGAATTGGGCTGCATTCTTGGCAATGTAGCGGAGTTGGCGGTTGAGCTCAATCTTCTTCCCGCTTTCCATCCTGTCGGTTATGGCGGAACCGAAGAGGAGCGAGGTCAAGAGCGTGATAAGGCCCACAACCACCGCAATCCAGCGGTGGTCGAGATTCAGGATCGGTTCAAACCTGGCCCATCCAGCAACCCGTGCCACACCCATAGATTTCGGCGCGTCCTACGCCAAACTTTGTGGATGCAACTGTTTTTCGCAAAAGCTGTACTCAATCAGGCGCGAATTCAAGTTGATTTACCAGGAAACTACGTCCCCAAGGACAAAGGCGGCCTTGAGCCATCATAAAATATATGGACACCGCATCGAACGAACAGGTCTACGCGCACCCCGAGCGGCTTGTCACAACCGATTGGGTGGAATGCCACCTCCAGGATCCCAACGTCATCATCGTTGAATCCAACGAGGATCCGCTGCTCTACGCCTCAGACCACATCCCCGGGGCCTTTGAAGTCGATTGGACGCTTGACCTCAACGACCAGATCGTGCGGGACTATTTGAGCGGGAAGGAGTTTACCAAACTCATGACCCGGATTGGGGCAACCCCGGAATCGCATATCGTTTTCTATGGCGATAAAGGAAACTGGTGGGCGTGCTACGCCCTGTGGGTGTTCGGCCTTTTTGGCCACCACAACTGCAGCATCATGGATGGCGGCCGCGCAAAGTGGTTCAAAGAGTTAAGGCCGGTCACCAACGAACTCCCCCACCGCGATCTCGGCAGCTATCCGGTGCGCGAAAGGAATGACGCAACCGACCGCGCCTTCCGGGATGAAGTTTTGGCCCATTGCCGCATGGGTGGCCAGATGGTGGACGTGCGGAGCCCGGAAGAATTCAGCGGCGCCCGGAACCACATGCCCGAATACCCCAACGAAGGTGCCCTGAGGGGAGGGCATATCCCAGGAGCCAAATCGATCCCATGGGCCACGTCGGTCAACGCCCACGATGGGACATTCAGATCCCGCGCCGAGCTTGTTGAACTCTATGAAGTCCAAAAGGACATCGAGCCGGGACTGCCCACCATCACCTATTGCCGGATCGGCGAACGCTCGGCCCACACCTGGTTTGTCCTCAAATTTCTTTTGGGGCACGAAAACGTTAAGAACTACGACGGCTCTTGGACTGAATGGGGCAACGGGGTCGGCCTTCCTATCGAAAAACCGTGATGCCTTACCCTCCGGCGATCCAACAATTCGTCGATTCCATTGGCTTGCTGGACCGGCCCGAACGAATCCAAGCCCTCATCGATCTCGGCAAATCGTTCAAACCACCCGCCCGTCCCCAACCCTATCCAGAAGACCAACGGGTCCCCGGGTGTGAATCTGAAGTCTTCACCTGGTGCACTCTGCAAAACGGCCGACTCAAAATCGAGGTTGCCGTCGAAAATCCCCAAGGCCTTTCCGCCATGGCCCTGGCTGCACTCTTGGAAGAAGGGCTTGAAGGACAGCCCCCCTCGGCCGCCGATTCGTTGGATGACGACCTGGTTTACGCCCTCTTTGGCCGGGAGCTGAGCATGGGCAAAGCGATGGGATTGGCCAACACGGTCCGCCAGATCCGGGCTCAAGCCGCAAAACTGACATAATGCCTGCCATGTTCGGCGCGATCGCGGCCACCGCACTGTTCCACCAAACAGCCGCACCCCAAAACATCCCCACCGACAGCCGGTTTGAATCCACAGCCCCGCTCAACCTTCCCCCAGTCCCCATCCACCAATACCTCGCCAAAACCGGGATTGCCCAATCAACTGCACGGCGCCTTGACCTGCAAGCCCGCATCCTTTGGATCGACGGCACTGCCAACCTGGGGCGGGTCAACAGCCAGGACAAGATTGCCGCACTTTGCCGCCGGATCGCAGAAACCGGATTCAACACCATCGTCTTTGATATCAAACCTATCAACGGGTACACGCTTTACCCCTCAAAAATCTCTGAGCAACTCACCAGTTGGCGGGACTCCCAAATGGAGCCCGGGTTCGACCCCCTCCGCCATATGGTGGAAGAAGGCCACAAGAACGGCCTTTCGGTTTTTGTCTCCATGAACGCGTTCAGCGAGGGGCATTCTTACGGAAAGCGTGACTTCGGCAAGCCGGGGAACCAATTCTTCAAACCCGGTTGGGGATATGGGCATCCGGAACTCCAATCCACCTGTTATGTCCCCGTGCCGACGATTGGAGGTATCCCGGTTCTAAAGGACTTGGATCCCAACGGCCCTGAAGCGATCCTCTACAGCTCCGACCCGTCCAAAGCCCCCGACAACGCCTATTACGTCACGGTCGATTCCGGATCGGTCGTCCGGTATGCCGGCCACCAGAAACCGGACCAATTGGACGGGCAGGCACTCTACTCCGGGGTTGCAGAAAGGTCTATCCGAGCCCTCAAAGCCCTCAGCGTCGGCAACACCATTGAATTTGGATGCCACCCCAAGTTTGTGCCAAGCGGTGTGGACCAGAACCAGATCCCCCTGATGATGAACCCGCACAGCCCGGAGATCCAGCGACGTGCCCTTTCGTTTGTGGATGAGGTGGCCGGGGAGTATGACGTCGATGGGCTGCTCTACGACGACCGTCTCCGATACGGCGGCATCGACACGGATTTCAGCGAGTCCACAAGAGCCCTGTTCGAACAATCCATCCACCAAAAGGTGGTAACTTGGCCGGAAGATATTTACACGTTCCGGTTCAGCCCCAGCCTTACGCCGAGACTCGTTCCCGGGCGGCTATACGATGCCTGGATGGCTTTCCGCGCCCAAAGCCTCACCAATTGGGTGGACCAGGCCGGCAAACACTTCCGCGCGCGCCGGAAAGGCGGGGTATTTGGTGTCTATGCTGGCTCTTGGTACGGCGATTACCAAAAATACGGCAACAACTATGCCAGCCCGGATTCCAATGCTGGGTTCCCATTCCTCACATCGGCCTACCGGAAGACTGGTTTCGCCAACAAAATCGACCTTTTGGTTACAGGGTGCTACTATCCGTTCGGCACAGTCTTTGAAGCAGTGGTGAACGGATCACCACCCGGTCGCACGGTCGAAGCTGGGGGAATCCTCACCAATCGGTTGGTACGAGACCAATCGTGGGCTGTCGCCGGAATCCAGGCCGCCGACTTCGCCAAGGATCCCTCGAGAATCGAGCCGGCACTCCAGGCGGCGGCCGCAACAACCCAAGGCGTGATGGTGTTCGACCTCTCCCATGATTTCGACACCTTCCAACCGATCTTTGCCCGTGCCTTCGCCCTGCGCAAAAAGGCCCCCTATCAATCCCCGGGATTGCTAACCCAAGTCCGGAACCAGCGGGCTGATTTCGACCGCCGCGGATTCAAAGACCCCCCCTTCCCATTCTTTGAAGGGGCCCCCGGAACCGGCTTTTGAGACTGGCCGAAAGGCTCGCCGACAAACTGGGCAAATCGGTAACCTCCTGCCACCATGGTCAAAACAGCCAGTGCAGTTTGGAACAACGGGATCAAGGACGGCAGCGGGACGATTTCAACCCAGTCGGGCGTGCTTCAAAACGTCCCCTATGGGGTCGCGACCCGGTTTGAAGGGGTCAACGGGGCAAATCCCGAAGAATTGGTGGCGGCGGCCCACGCCTCGTGCTTCAGCATGGCCCTCTCCCTCTTCCTCAACAACAACGGCATGAACCCGGTCAAGATTGAAACGACCTGTGAAATCACCCTTGAAAAGGGGGACACCGGTTTTTCCGTCACCAAGTCGCACCTCACGACCAAAGTGGATATGCCCGGAGCCGACCCGGCCAAGTTCCAAGAAGTCGCGGCGGAAGCCAAAGCTAACTGCCCGATTAGCAAACTCCTCAACGCCGAAATCAGCCTGGACGCAACACTCGCCTAACGGAAAGTTAAGAAACGCATCCGGCGGGGCCGCCATGGCGTCAAACTACTGGGAACCCAACCGATAATCCCTTTGACGGAATGAGCCAATCCCCGCCGGACACCCTGGGCAAATACCAGATCATCCGCGAGATCGCCCGGTCGAACGACATCGTTTACGAGGGCTACGATCCCGTGATGAACCGGCGCGTCGCCGTCAAAGAGCTGGCAGTTCCTGGCGGAGCGACCCAACAGCAAAAGGAAGACCGGATCAAGCGGTTCATGCGGGAGGCCAAAGCCGCCGGATCACTGGTTCACCCCAATATCGTCACGGTTTACGATGTGGCCGAACAATCTGGCCGCTACTACTTGGCCATGGAATTCCTTGATGGCCAAACCCTGCGCAAAACCATCGAGGAGCAGGGGACACTGACGGCCGATAACGCGATTGAAGTCGCCATCGAAATCGCCAAGGCCCTTACCTTTGCCCATGCCAACGGCGTGGTCCACCGCGACGTCAAGCCAGAGAACATCCAAATATTGGAAAACGGGGCGATCAAACTCACGGACTTTGGCATCGCCCGGCTGACGTTTGAACCCAACATCACCATGGATGGGCAAGTCTTTGGCACGCCCAGCTACATGTCGCCCGAACAAATCAATGGCAAAGACATCGATGCCCGGTCAGACATTTTCTCGCTCGGAATCATCCTCTATGAGATGGTCTCGGGGAAAAAGCCGTTCACCGGAGATAGCGTCGTCACGATCACCTATGCGATCATGAACGCGCAACCGGACCCGATCCCTGGTGTCAGCCAACCCCTTTGGCAAGTGATTTGCAAGGCACTGGACAAAACGCCTCACCTGAGGCACGCAAACTGCGAATCCTTTATCGCTGAACTCAAAGCAGCTCAGAGGGCCCTTTCGGCTCCGCCGCAAATCCAGGCCCACATCGCACCAGCGCAGCCATCATATGGCCAGTTGGCCAACAACCCGGTCACTCCATACGGGACGCCCAACCCGCTCTACAACGCTGCCCTTGCCGGCATGCCGGCCCAAGCCGCGCCCCCGCCGGCTCAACAATACAATTACGCCGGGGCGGCCCCCCAAACACCCATCTATGCGCCTTATCAGCCCGGAGGGACGGCCCAGGTGCCCCAATACTATGGCCAACCTTATGGTGGAGCGAGTCAGGCAGCGCCGCAGATCCCGGTCTACTATCCACCACCGCCGCGCCGTCCTTCCATTTCGATTTCGCCGGAAGCAAGTGCCAATTTGGCCCGGTTCTTTATGGCCGTGCTCATCATCGGCGGCATTTGCGGATTGCTCATCTTTGGGCTCAACACCATTGCCAAGTCGACTCAAGAAATGAACGGCCGAAAAGTCGCATCGGCCGGAACTGGCAAAACATCCCCCCTGCCCTCGGAGCCTCAACGTGTTTCGCCCGACTCGGGCCAGGCAAAACGAGCTGCACCAGACGCCACTAAGCCAGAATCCCCCGCCCAAGCACCCAAAGAAACCGTGAACGTCTCCAACCAACCCACCGGCAATCCTGAAACGATCATGCTCGACGCCGAAACCCTTGTGGATGAAGGCGCGCAAACCGACATTGCCCAAATCCGGGATGAAAAGTGGCGGAATGCCAACGAGAAATTCCGCGATGCCGGAATCATCTCACCCAATCGCAAGCAGGAATTCGAAGAGCGGGCACGGTCGAAATACATTCAAATCAGCGACTATCTCGCCCGGAACAACGATCGGCCCGCCGCCCGCGCGGCCCTTTATCAGGCCCAAGCCTTCAGTACCACCGACCTGCAACTTGCCGACATCAGGAACAAACTCAGCCAACTGGGTGGTTGAATTACTCGGCCCGGTACGCTGCCATTTTGACATCCGGCGATCGACCCTGTTTACCGGTAATTTGCAACAACACGCGGTCGGCCACCACCGGTGTGAACTGCACAATCCGTTGTGCCCCCACCGTCGTCCCCCGGGCAACCTCTTTGTATTCGCCGTTAACGCGGGCCGACAGGATCCACGTTGCGACACCTTGGCCGCGGGCGATGGCTTCCTCGATCGTGACTGCCGATACCGTTTGTGGCTTGAACTCAAGCTCCAGGGGAGCAACGTTCCGGGCTTGCATGATTTGCCGACTTTGGAAACCCTGGCGCAAGTCTCTGAACCCATTCAAAGCCTGGATGTCCACATCTGCTATGCGACCCCGGCGGTCTGGCGGCACATTGAGCAAAAGGTTGGCTCCCCGGCCCACAGATTTCAACCAAATGTCGAACAAGGTTTCTGGGGATTTCACAGTTGAATCCTCACTTGCCCGCCAAAACCACCCTTTGCGGATTGAAACATCGCATTCGGCCGGAACCCAATCCTTACCACCCATCTTTCCTTCAGTCAGCTCTGCAAAAAGCGGTGTGCCAGGCACATAACGGTCGCGGTCGATCGTACACCAATTGGTTTCTCCGGCAATGCCGGATTCGTTCCCAACCCAGCGGATATCTGGACCCGCATCGGAGAAAATCACCGCATTCGGCTGTAATTTCCTCACTGTTTGGTTGAACTTCGCGAAATCGTAAACCTGTTTCTTTCCGTTAGGGCCCTCACCGTTAGCACCGTCGAACCACACTTCGCTGATTTCCCCAAAGGCGCCCCCCAACACTTCTTCCAACATATGGATGAACACGCCGTTGTATTCAGGTGTCCCATATTTGGGATGGTTGCGATCCCATGGGGAAAGATAAACCCCAAGCTTCAAACCGTATTTTTTGCAACTCGCCGAAAGCAACTTAAGCACATCGGGTTGACCAGCTTCTCGCACCGTGTGCGTCGAAAACTTGCTGGGCCACAGGCAAAATCCATCATGGTGTTTGGCGGTCAAAATCACCATCGACATGCCCGCCTCCTTAAAGACCTGGCACCACTGGTCGGTATCCAAATCCGTTGGGGCAAACACCTTGGGGTCTTCCAGCCCCGTGCCCCACTCTTTGTCCGTAAATGTGTTGGGGCCAAAGTGGACAAAGGCGTAGTAGTGCAGGGCATGCCACGCCAGTTGCCGCTTGCTGGGTACCGGGCCAAAAGCCGTTTGAGCGGTTAATGCCATTGCTAATAGTCCAACCACCTCCCCAGTCTAGCCCAGTGCCGGCCTGATTGACGGTAGGTACAATCCGGCCCGACCGGAGGGATGGCAGAGTGGTCGATTGCGGCGGTCTTGAAAACCGCTAAGGTGAAAGCCTTCAGGGGTTCGAATCCCCTTCCCTCCTCCACGCGATCATTTTTTTCAACTTTATTCCCTTTTGGGCTTCCACATACTCGCAATCGGGTTCCATAATCCGGGGACACCATCTGGTGTCCGTCTGTCAAAAAGGTGCCCTCAAATCGAGCATGTCGGCCCCAATTTGGATGACCTGGCCGGAAGCTCCATTCATGAAAAAGATCCATCCCGACCAAGTGGAGAGCCTGTCGCTGGACTATGGCCACATCAGCGTGTTGGCTTCCTACGCCGCGTCCGAAGTCTATTCAGCATTTTCGCCCTACGAATCGCGGGCCATCCGGGAGGTTGCCATCGAAATCGGAAAGACGTCGGCCTCTGTTGGCGAGCACGTCAAAAAGCTGGTCGATTGTGGACTCCTCCTTCAAGTCGCATCCCGCAAGCGGCGGTCACGCATCGAAGCCCTCTATGCCCACCGGGCATTCGAATCCCATCTGCCGACCAGTGGACAACCGCTCAAATTCCGCGAAAAGTACGTCGACCGATTCAAAGGGATGATGCGGCTCCTCGACCGCCAACACGAGGCCATGCAGAATGCCGGGCAACTCGATCCCGGATTCTATAGCTACTTCAACCACCAGTGGCAGAATGTCTTCCTTTCCCCCGCGAACGCCAAAATCATCATCGACCGTATGAACGAGATCAGCACGCTAGCCAGGCAACTCAACGAAGGCGACCCCGAACGGCGGGAAGGCAAAGAGTTTGTCCGCGTGAGCGTCACAACCGTCATGATCCCAACGCAAGTGGAAAGCCGGCGGCGAATGGAAAAGGCAATTAAGAAATAGCTTGTTTCCGACGGGGCCAAACGCCCACGGCAACCGCCGACAGCCAAAAAACACCCAGGAACCCCATGCGGCCCCCAAAAGCGTCGCTCCCGGAGGGCACCATAACCATGGCTTCTTGGGCTGCCCGCACCCCAACCGGGACATCGGCAACCAAGTTGCCCCGGCTATCCGTTGCCAGGCTTTTCCCCCTGGCGCCCACGCGGAGCAACGGCAGTCCGCTTTCTATTGAGCGCCAAATGCTGCTCATCCACAACTGCTCATAGGCCGGGGTCGATTCATACCAGTCGTCAATGGACATTTGCACCAAAACTTGAGCGCCGTTATCACAATGCGAAGCCGCCAGGTCGGGGAAAACGCCCTCGAAACAGATCAATTGACCAATCTTCATGTCGTGGAACCGGAGCGTTTTCAGCTCTGGTGCCGCAGAAATATCGGCAGCCCCAATATTGAAATCCTTGAGGAACGGCAGCTGCTCGCGCAATGGCACATATTCGCCAAACACCACCAATCGCGTTTTGTCGGCATAGCTCCATTTTGAGCCGTCCCACAAAAAGGCCGTCTGGTAGCTGGATTCCGGCAACATCCGGTGAGCCCCCATCACAACGGGGATGAGCGGGGCGGGGCCGAGCGGCGTCACGGGTTCCGATCCGTAAACCTCTCCCGCGTAGCCTTCCGGCAAGATCAAAAGGCGAGTACCTTGCCGCTCGGCTTCTGGCAAAATTTGGGCGGTGGCGGCCGTCAGTTGCCGGTGCTCGTCGTCCGGTGTCGTAAAAGCCATGTCCACACCCGGCTGGCCCAAGGTGAACTTGGCCTCGCCCCCCCGCGATGGGAAGGAGTAACGCACCAGCGATACTCCCAATCCCACAAAGAACACGGCCAGGGCCGTTTGGGCATGCCTTTTCCAGCCTTCGTCCCAACCCTCCTTTTTCCAAAGGGCGGCCACCCCGATGTTGAACACCACAACCCAAGCGCTCACCAAGAACATCGTTCCAAAAGCCCCGAGTTGCGCAAGGGCCGGAAATTTCGCCAACGGCAGCGAGATGTTTGCCCACGGGAAGGCCAACCCCGGAATGTATGCCCGGAACGCCTCGATTGCCGCCCATGCCAAAGGCACCGCCCACGCCCATCCTCGGGACAGGCCCCGCGCCATCAGCCACGCACAAAGGGCATAAAACCAGCCCGCCAAAAACATGCACACAAACCAAGGGGCGAGCCCCAACCCCAGGCTCCCCGTCCACCGGCCCACAAACGGGATTAGCCAAAACATCTGATAGCCAAAGTAGACGAATCCAAACCCGTAGCCTTGCCAAAAAGCGTGCTTGGGGCTCGTGTGTTTCAAGGTGGCAAGCCACGGCACCAAGGCGACAAAAACGAGGGGCCACAGGTTAAAAGGCGGAAAAGCCAGCGTCAAGAGTGCCGCACTGGCCAGCCAGGGAACCCAACTAGCAGCAATCGTCTTCATGGCCGGAAAGGTGGCGGGTGTCGCTGAGCCGCAATACCTGCCAATAACCATCGGGCCGGCGGATGAGTTCCGTCACCGAAGCGTTTTCTAGCCGGAAACTCTTGGCGGTTTGAACCGTCCCGCGAATCAGCCGGGACATCAAGAGCCCGCCAGTCCCGCCGTGGGTCACAACCATCATGTTGTCACGCGACCGGTCGATCAACCGGTGGAACCGGCCCAACCGGTTCCAAACGTCTTTCATCGACTCGCCGCGTTCGGGGCGGATCTCATGTTCCCCAAGCCCTCGGGCCCGGGTTTCGGCGGCAAACCAGGTGCGGATGTCCGTATAGTGCGCGCCTTCGAGTTCCCCAAAAGTCCGTTCGCGCAAATCGCCGCGGGCTTCCAAATCGATGCCAAGACGGACAGCAACCGGGCCGGCAGTTTCGACGCACCGCTTCAGGTCGCTCGTGTAGACCTTGGAAACACGTTGGTTTTCAAATGCGGCCGCCAGCCGGAGGGACTGACGCCGTCCGACATCATCCAAATCGACATCGGAATGCCCTTGCGCAATGCCTTGGGTGTTCCACGTCGTTTGGCCGTGGCGGACGATATACAGCCGCATATAGGGAGAAGATCATACCGCCCACGGCGTGTGAGCCCCGATCTCTTTGCCCTTCGAATCGATGCGGAGTGTGCCGACTTTCAGCACCCGGACCGGGGCAGGGACAACCGCCGTGTTCAAAACCTCCATCAGGCCCCGGCCGGGGTCAAACCGCTTGATGACCCCCATGCCAAAGTCCTCGCCGTTTTCTAGCGCAAAGCTACATAGCGTCCCGTGATAGCTGCGGGGGTCGACCAAGTGGAGACGATGCGCATGCACATCGTCCAGTAGCCGGGAAACCACCGCGTCATCGGGCTTTTCCGCGGTCACCCAAAGGAGGTGCCCGCCCGATACCTCGCCGTGGCCCGAAGGTACTTCAACCCGCCTGCCTGTCCCCAGCCGGCAACCCTGGGTTTGGATATCGGCGATCCGGACTTCGTGCAAAGCGCAGTTTTCAAGCAGCTCCAGCCAACGCGCCCTGCGTTGGGCGTCCCGAACCAGCGGGGGAAATCCGGCGGATAGCGGGACTTCTTCCGGTCCGACGGGCCAGGGCCAACTCAGAGACAGGCATCCTTCTGCCGCCAGGATCCGTTCTGCCCGGCAAACTTGGGAAAAGGCCACCATCATCTGGCGGCAAACCGGTGATTCCGACGGTTCCGGGAGGATCACGCACGGCTCGCCCTCAGCTAAGTCGAGGGCCCCGGCCAACCACCCAACCGGATTGCGAAGGAAGTCGGTGGCACCAATGAACCTCCAGGCAACGGGGCGCCCGCCCTGTAAACGAACCAACCGGCCCGGCGGGCCGACTTCCGCTTGGCAGGGGTCAGCAACCAGCACATCGGAGTGGGTTCCGGCTTCGAACCAATCCCGCCAACTGTGGCCAGACGACCCAACCAACAGGGTCCGGCCCAAATTCAACCTTCCCCATATTTGGCGCTGGGGCGCGCCCGCATCCTGGCCCACTCGCGCAGTTCCGCGATGTCCTCGCTCATCATCCGACTCAACGGAACCTGGTTATCCGCTTCGAACTTGATGTCCTTAAAGGTGACCTCCCGGTCGGCAAAGAATGCCGCATTCAGCGCGCCGACGACCAACTGCTCGATTTCTGCCCCGCTGAACCCATCAGTGATGGATGCCAACTCGCCAACCTTGAACTTTTTGGGGTCGCGCTTGCGCTTGGCCAGGTGGATCCGGAAGATCTCCTCCCGCTCTTTCGTGTCCGGCAAATCCACAAAAAAGATCTCGTCGAACCGGCCCTTCCGCATCAATTCCGGCGGGAGCTGGGCCACGTTGTTCCCCGTCGCGATCAGGAATACCGGCTTGGTCTTTTCCTGCATCCACGTGAGGAATGTGCTGAAAACCCGGGCCGTTGTCCCGCTATCGCTGACCCCGCCGTTCATCCCGGCAAACCCTTTTTCCAACTCGTCAATCCACAGGACGCAAGGGGAAAGGCTTTCCGCAATCGATATGGCGCGCCGCATGTTCTGTTCGCTTTGGCCGACCAAGCTGCCAAAAATCCGCCCGACATCCATCTTGAGCATGGGCAGGTTGTAGGCGCTGCTGACCGCTTTGGCGACCAGCGACTTCCCGCACCCCTGAACCCCAATGATCAAAATCCCTTTGGGATACGGGATGCCAAAATCCCGGGCCGCATCGGTGAAACTCTTGCTCCGCTTGAGCAGCCAATCCTTCAGCAAGTCGTGCCCGCCGATGTCGTCCATCGAGTTGGAGCTGGGATAGAACTCAAGCATCCCCGTTTTGCGGACGATCTGCTTTTTCTCTTCGATGATCTTGTCGACGGTGAGCCGGCGGTCTTCCACCAGGGCCCGCGCCAAGGCGCTTTCAATCTCGTCCGTGGTCAATCCTTGGGCGCTCCGCACGATGGTCTCCCTCAATTCTGGACTCAACGCGGTATCAACATTCGGAGTGTCGGCCATCGCCTGGGTGACTTCGTCCAGCTGGCTGCTGATTTCGTCGCGGCCGGGGAGAGGGTATTCCAAAACGGTCACATCTTTTTCCAACTCGGTTGGCAAGGCGAGTTGGGGACTCAGCAGAATCAACGTCTGAGCCTTGCCCCGGAGCCGGGCCGCCAAATCGCGGAGGAGCCGCACCACCCGCGTATCTTTCATGTAAGGGTGGAAATCTTTCAGCAAAAACACCGTGAACTCGGCGCTTTCGTGGATTTGGGCCAATGCCTCCAGCTCACCGGGCAAGGTTGTCGCCTTGACCGGGCCGCTGGCCCGCCGCACCGTGGGAACCATGCCCTGGGTCACGCTCCATGTGTGCAGCTGGCGGTTCAACTTTTGCGCAATCTCTTTGATCGCCTCTTCAACCCGGCGCTCCTCCCAACTCGTCACCCAAAGAATCGGGTACTTGGCCCGAATAAGCACTTCGATCTCGCGCTTTGCATCCACAACCGGACTCTACCCTTGGACCGCAGGGGTGGTTGCACTTGCCGGACGGGTGGCTCACCCCGGACGGTCAACGGCGGTCTGGTGAGATGCCCCAGATTCGAATCCGCGCCTGAGAATGGCTCCCTTCACTAGTAGTAACTCAGGCTGTACAAATTGAGGCCGCCTGAATCCGTTGTGCAGTAATCCCCCACAATCACCCCGCCATAGCTCACCCACTCGGTGAAAATCAGGCTGGAAAGCGGCGGGCCTGCGCTCAGAGTCAGCGCATTGCCTGTGCCGTCGGCCAGCTGGACGCCGCTGACCACAAGCGACGCCCGCGACCCAGCGATTTTGAGGTTGATCGAGAATTCCTGTTGAAACGAAGGGAGGTTGAAAAAAGTCGTGTTGTTCGGGAGGTTGACCCAATCTGTCCCGGCACCGGTAAACGGGTTATTGATCAGCCGCACGTACTGCGAGCCGCCGCTCCACGCAAAACCGACCCCGAAGAACCTCCCATTCTTATCCTGAATTCCGATCATCGCGCCAGGCACGGGAGAAGTAGCAAGGCTCAAAATCGAAGAATTGATGTTGTTCAAAATATTGGCCTGCACCTCGGAACCCAGGCTGAAGTCGATGGTCGGGTCGCGGCGTTCAACAACTGCATATCCACCGACCCCAGAGGCACCTGAGCTAGTCAACGTCAGATAAGAACGGTGGAACGTGAGTTGAGTCTCCGTCGTGATTGCATAAGTCCTGAAGCCGGATGACAGGTTTGTCCGGAAATTCCATCCCCAATAAGTTCCCGCCAAACTCGGATGGCTGGGCAGAACATTATTGATCGTGTCCGTGATCGTGATGCCACCCGCGCAAAACGCCGAACAGGCAAAAGAAAGAAGACCGGCCGCAAGCAGGGTTCTCATGCAATTGAGACGGCAAAACGCCGCGGAATGGATCGGCCACACCACGTTGTAGTCGACCCCAAAGATGGAGCCTCGCAGAGTCAATTTTCCGTCATGCGCTTTGTCCGAGGAATCGAGGCAAAAGGTTTTGGGAACCTTTAGAATTGTTGCCGAAGCACCTGGTGGCCAAAAACATTCAGCGGGCTTCGGTCGGGTTCAGCGTGGATAAAAAGCCGTCCTTTGGACGGGCCCCCAGGCCCGCCCCATTTGGCAAAACAACCTCACCCTCCTCGATCCTGATCCCACCGTCGATCGGATCCTCGGCGTGGCCCACATGCGCATCCAGATCGAAAAACGTGAACGCAGGGTCGCTACACCCGACATGCGCTGATGCGGTCACACCGAGTCGCGTTTCCGCCATTCCACCAACCATGCACCGCCCAAACCCGTTGCGCACAACCGACGCGACTTCCAGCGCACCAGCAATGCCGGCCGTCTTGCAAAGCTTGACGTTCACCAAATTGCAGCAACCGTCCCGCAGTAGGCTGAACGCATCCTCGGCCGAAAAACAACTCTCGTCCGCCATGACGGGCACCGGGGCATGGTCGTGGAGCCATTTCAGCCCTGCCCAATCCCCACGTCGGACCGGCTGCTCACAAAACTCGATGCCCAACTCGGCAATCTCGCTCAAAAGTTCCAAAGCCGTCTCCCGGTCGTAGGCTTGGTTGGCATCGACCCGGATCGCCGATTCAGGAGCACCCTCGCGAACCGCCGCTACACGCCCAATGTCGCTTTCAAGGCCGTCGCCCAGTTTCACCTTGACCGCCCGGAATCCCGCTGAGGCGATTGCTTCGGCCTTTGACCGTGCCGTATCGGGATCAACGATGCCAATCGTCAAGTCGGTTGGCAAACGGCGCGGTTCACCGCCGAGTAATTGCCAGAGCGGAATCCCTAACGCTTGCGCTGCCAAATCGTGCATTGCCATGTCGAGGGCGCAGAGAGCCGTCGTCTGCGTGGGCAAAAGCGACTTCAGCCGATTTGCTTCGGTACCGGGGCCCCCTAGTTTCCGACCGGTTATGTGGGGGGCTAAGAATTTCAGGGCCTCAAGGCAAGTCCCTTGGGTTTCGCCGTTGATCGCGTGGAACGGCATCGCCTCGCCCCAGCCGGTCAGCCCACCCGACTCCACCGAGACGAAAACGCCATCCACGCTCTGCGAGACCATGGTTGCAATCCGGAAAGGAGATTCCCGTCGGATCGAATACGGGAACAGGCGGATGCGCTCGATTTCCATGGCCGGCTAGGGCACTTGGTATACCCGGTCGACCATCATCTGGACCGAATAGTGCTGATCGACACCGCTGATCGCCAGATGCTCCAACACATAGCCACCCGGGGAATTCAATATCGAGTTCCCCCCGGCGAAATTCAACACTTGCCCGGGGGCGGCAACCCCCTTGGGGATCGCCCCAAGGTCGAATTCGACGGTTTGCCAGACCCCCCCGACCAACAACTGGCCGTCGGGCTGTCCATTCAATCCGGTCAACCCGCCGTTGGCAACCCATTCGATGCTGCCCGTCGTGCCTCCGTTGGCCCCGATCGCGCCGAACCCCGAAACCTCCCGGAGACCCAACGCCACCCGGACCGGGGAACTCACATACAAATCGATCCGGAGCTTGCGGGATAGGTCGAGATAAGGATTCGGACGCCCTGCGGAATTGAATGTCGTCAACCGGCACCAGCGGCCAGCCCGCCGCCACATAAACTCAAACTGCGCCTCAAAAACCTGGCTGCCCGCTAAGGCGAGGTTGGAGGCCGGACTGGGCATTCTCACCACATGACCCGCATTGAATTTGGTTTCCAGCAAGCCGCTTGTTGAACCGCTGAACCGCGGCTTTTGGAACATCGTGCTACTATCCAAAGCCGCCGACTCAAAATCTTCCACCACGGTTTGGGCGCAAGCAGGGGCAACAAGTAGCACCGTTAAGGCACAAGTAACGAGGTGGGGGCCACGCATGCCCCTATCGTATCCCTAGCTGGCTTATCCGCGCAACCTGGCAATTGCGCCGGTCATTTTTCGGTGTCCAACGCCAACCGGCACATCAATTCGACGCAGTCTGGAATCACCGCATCATTAAAATCGAACCGGGGCGTGTGCACGCTGGCCATCTTCCCGCTTGAAGCATTCAAACCGACAAAGAAGAACGATGCCGGAACATGTGCTCCGTAATAGCTAAAGTCTTCACCTCCCATGACGGGGTTGGCGAGTTCCGCCACCCGACCCTCGCCAAGGACCTGCTCGGCAACGCGTCGGACGTTGGCCGTGGCCGATGCATCGTTCACGGTCACCGGATACCCCTCGGGAATGTCCACTTGCGCCGAACAACCCATGGCTGCGGCAACCCCTTGGGCAATCTCGAGAATCCTCTGCGACGCCATGTGCCGGGTCTCCTCTTTGAGGGTGCGCAAGGTCCCCCAAATCTCAACCGATTCCGGGATCACGTTGTGGGCCGAACCGCCATCGAGCTTGGTTGTGCTGACCACCACCGAATCGAGCGGGTCCACATTCCGGCTGGCAATCGATTGCAGCGCCGTCACAATGTGCGCGGCGGCAATGACTGGGTCGGCCGTCGTGTGGGGAGCGGCCGCGTGCCCTCCTTGCCCTCTCACGGTGATTGTCCACGAGTTTGTGGCCGCCATCATCGGGCCAACCTTCCACCGGATTTGGCCGGCCGCCTCATCTGGCCAACCGTGCAGCCCATAAATAATGTCTGCGGGCTTGCCGAGAACGCGGCCATCCAACGCTCCGTCTTCGCACATCGCTCGGCCCCCGGCACCACCTTCTTCAGCAGGCTGGAACAGGAGCAACACATCGTTTGGCCTGTTTTCTTCTTGGCTGAGTGCTCGCGCCACCCCCACGAGGATGGTTGTATGGCCATCGTGGCCGCAAGCGTGCATCTTGCCCGGGGTCTCGCTGGCATAAGGCAGCCCCGTTTCCTCCAGGATCGGCAAGGCATCCATGTCCGCCCGCAAGGCGACGCACTTTCCACCGGGCCGGGTCGCCGGGATGAAGCCCAAAACCCCGGTCCCCTTCGCCAATCCGTTCTTAAATGCAACCCCGGCTTTGGTCAACTCGGTCTGAACCCGCCCGCTCGTTTGGACTTCTTCGTACATCAACTCGGGGCACCGGTGGAAGTCATGGCGGAGGGCAGCCAGGTAGGCCGCGTCGGAATCGATCCGTTTGCGCAACATGCTTCCAATTTACCGGCATGGCCGGGATCTCGTTGATGCGATTCCGGAGCATGCTCGGCCTATCAACCCATGGTGCGGCCCGGTGGGGCCGCTGAGGACAAATCGAACAATCCAAACAGTAGACTCCACCCATGCCCAACCCGCTCAAAAACCCGGAGGCCCAAAAGTGCCTTGAACGGCTGGACGCCATATCGCCGACAACGGCCAAGGCAATGTTTGGAGGGTGGGGCTACTATTCCGAAGGGGGCCCGATCTACGCCATCTATGCCGTCGACCAAGGCTATTTCAAGGTGGATGACGAGAGCCGCCATCATTTTGAGGAGGCTGGCCAAGGCCCTTTTATCTTCAACGGGGGCGACAAACCCATGGCCATGCAGTACTACTCCATCCCGGAAGAGGATTGGCTGAGACCAGAATCCCTGGCCAGGTGGATCCAGCTCGGCCAGGAGGCGGCTGCACGGGCCGCCGCCAAAAAAACCGGCAAACGCAAGCCGTTGGCATGACCCTTGCCCGAAGGGCCCCTGGAGAATCTGCCATGAAGGTCTGCCTGCCCCTCGTCATCGCCTCCTGCCTGGCCCTGAGTGCCTGCGGTGGGGTCACTTCGGCTTCTAGCCGTAATCCAATCGCCCGCGTGGTGTTCGAAACCAGCTCCGGCAACGTCACCACCATGGCGGTGACCCGGAAGGGTCGCGACCTGGCGACGGAGACCGACCCCTGCAAGGCTGGCGCCGGGACTTGGTGCACATTCACCAATTCGCCGACCGAACAAGCCGCGGATTTTGAGCTCGATACAAACCAAACTGCCTTCATTGTTTGGCTCGTCAACACATCCGGCACCGACGAGACCGGCACGTTAAAGATCTATCTCGACGGCGACCTGCGGTTCAACAAGCCCAAAACGATCCTTGCCGGCGAAACATTTAACGCGGCGGAAATCAACTGATCGTTAGGCGTAAGCCAGTTCGACAACCTTTTGTGCAGCTTCCTGCATGGTCGCTGCCCCAACGATTTGGGATCCTTCCAGGATTTTCAATCCTTCTTCGGCCGCCGTGCCATCGATCCGGGCAACGACGGGGATTTTGACGTCTAGGTCAGCGAACGCGGCAAGCAGGCCCTTGGCGACTTCATCTCCCCGGGTGATGCCGCCAAAAATGTTGATGAGCAGGCCCTTGACATTGGGATCTTTCAGCACCAGGTTCACGCAGGTCTTGACCCTTTCTGCTCCAGCGCCACCCCCGACATCCAAGAAGTTTGCCGGCCGGCCACCGGCCCGGTTGACCTCGTCGAGCGAGCACATCACCAATCCGGCCCCATTGCCCATGATCCCGATGTCTCCCCCAAGGTTCACGTAGGCGATCCCCAGTTTGCCCGCCTCGGCATCAATCGGGTGATCTGCCGCGTCGTCCTTGGTCGCATCATATTCCGGATGCCGGTAAAGAGCATTTTCATCGATGCTCACTTTGGCATCGGCGGCAAGCAGCTTGCCCTCCGGTGTCCAAGCGACAGGGTTGATCTCGATGAGGTCGGCATCTTCCTTTTGGTACACCTGCACCAGCCCTTTGATCATCGCGACCATTTGGCGTTGGGCCGGGCCTGGGATATTGGCCCGCTTGACGGCATCCCGCACCTCAAAGTCGTCCAATCCCCAGGCCGGGTCTACATAAAGCCGGATGATCGCATCGGGATTTTCTTCCGCAACCTGTTCGATCTCCACGCCCCCCTCTTTGCTGACCATCACCACGAGCCGTTGTTCGGCGCGGTCGAGCAGGACGCTGAGGTAGTACTCCTCGGCAATGTCGACGAGTTCGCCGACGAGCACTTTTTCCACGACCATGCCATCTGGGTTTTGGATGCTGACGAGACGTTTCCCGATGAGGTCACCGGCAAATTGCGCAGCACTTTCACTATCCTGGAAAAGCTTGACGCCTCCTGCTTTGCCCCGGCCGCCCATCAAAACCTGCGCCTTCACCACGACTTTGCCGCCGAACCGATCTGCCGCCGCCTTGGCTTCGGAAGAATTGACCGCGACTTCCCCGCCCGGCACGGCAACCCCGTACTTGCTCAAGAGGTCTTTGGACTGGTACTCGTGCAGCTTCATCGTCGCCGGAGATTACCCGCGCCATCGCGGGGGAGCCTCCCCCGTCCGGCCCAAGGCCACGCCCTCGTCCCGGCCATGCCGGGACTCTGCCCCGGACGGGGGAGTCCCGGGGATGACTGGTAAGCAGGGGAAAGATATAATCACCCAAGGCCCATGAACTGCCCCCGCTGCGGCAAGCAAAACGAAGAAGAAGCCCGGTTTTGCGCCAAATGCGGACTTAATTTGGTCGAAGCACAACGGGCCCAAAGCCAAGCCGCCCCTCCTGGGGAAGAGACCCGTTACTGCTATCGCCACCCCAAGGAGGCCACCAACCTGAGCTGCGGGCGATGCGAACGGCCGATCTGCACCAAATGCGTGATCCTGGGGCCCGCCGGCCCCCGGTGCCCGGATTGTGCAAGGTCGAAGACCGAGTTCCGCCCGGCGGCCGTGGTCTATGGAGCCAAAAAAGGCTTGGGATCCCTCGTGGGGTCGGCGGGCCGAGGAGGGCCGTTTGCTTGGTACTACCTCATCATTTTGGTCATGATGCTCGGCGGATTCATCCGGGGATGCGCACCGATGTTCAACCAACCCGCCGGAAACCATCCGGCACAATCCCGGTCTGCTGATCCCGACCGATGACGCCTAACGCCGGATGGGCTCGAGCAACATCTCTTTGGTGTAGATGAAGTCCTCGCGCTCGTAATTGGCCAACTCAAAATCTTTGCGCAGAACGATAGCTCCGGTCGGGCAAGCATCCTGGCAGTACCCACAGAAAATACACCGCAACATATTGATTTCATAGCGTTCGGCGTACCGTTCGCCGGGCGAGCGGCGGTCTTCGTCGGTATTTTCCGCCGCTTGGACATAGATGCAGCGTGCGGGACACGCCCCAGCGCACAGGGAACACCCGATGCAACGCTCCAAACCGGAGTCGTAGCGGGTCAAGACATGGCGCCAACGGGTTCGGACGAACTGCTCCCGCCGCTCTTCGGGATATTGGACGGTGACTTTTTCGTGCAACAGGCGCTTGGCCGTAATCCCAAAACCCGTGATGATCGGCTTGGCGACATCCTTCAAAACTTCAAAACTCACACCGTCACCTTTTCCTGCGTGCTGGGGATGACTTCCAGGATCTTCATCTGCCGGTTTTTGCCCATGGCTTGTTGCTTGATTTTGTTTTGCAGTTTGATGATGCCGTACATGAGGGCATCGGGGCTCGGCGGGCAACCCGGGACATAGACATCGACCGGAACCACCTGGTCCGCGCCCTGGACGATGGCGTAGTTGTTGTAGACGCCGCCGCTGCTGGCACAGGCCCCCATGCTAATCACCCATTTGGGCTCGGGCATCTGGTCATAGATCTGCCGCAATACCGGGGCCATCTTTTTGCTAAGCCGCCCGGCAATGATCATGACGTCCGCCTGCCGGGGGGTCGCTCGGAATGCCTCGCTCCCGAATCGGGCTAAGTCAAACCGGCTCGCTACCGTCGCCATCATCTCGATGGCGCAACAGGCCAAACCGAATGTCAGCGGCCAGAGGGCATGCGCCCGCGCCTGGTTCATCCCAATATCCAGCAAGGTCTTTGAACTTGTCACAACCACGCTCCCACCTTTTTGGATATCCCCGAAAACCGGGGTGGAACTGTCGTGCAATACCAGGGTTTCGACTCTTTTGGGCATCGGCTCCCCCCGATTCTACTCGTTCGCCGACCGGGCCGTTGGCGGATCCCTGAGCCTGTTTTGTCAAAAATGGAAACGGGACGGCTCAAACCGCCCCGTCTCTCATCCGACGAACCCTTGATTACCTTTTGCGCCGGCGGGCCGCTGCCGCTCCAACCAATCCGAGCACAGCGAGGCTGGCCGGCTCCGGAACCGCTTGGTAGTTCACGTTGCCAGCGAAGGTCCGTGGCGTGAACTGCGTGCCACCGAATGGCACGGCTCCTGTTCGGGAAACATCGCTGAACAAAGTCAAATCGGCATTTGACCATGTGGTTTGAGGCGGAGCAGCCGACGTCCCGGTGTAACGGATCCCGTTGCCGGTTGTGACACTGTGCAGGTAAACCGATTTTCCGATCCCGGTTTGCAATGAGATCTGGTTGTTGAGCGTCACGGCGGCCAAGGTTGCCGTTCCGTTCGACGTGAAGGCAACCGTGTCAAACAAAGTCCAACCGACATTGCTGGCCGTGAATCCAGCATACGCGCCGTCCCGCACGTAGACTTCAATACTACCGGCCGTTCCCGCCGCGGCACCGAAGTAGGTGTCGAACGAAACCACACTTAAATCGCTGTTGGATGTCAGGGTCATGAAAATTCCCCCGGTTCCATTGTTTGAAAGGGCAGTCGAAAGGGTTTGGGAATAACCGGGCAACGCCACGGCAACAAGGATCAATACCGGCAATCTTTTCATAATTTCCTCAACTCGAATACCAAGTTGTTGTGCAGCATTGGCCGCAACTCTCATGAGCGTAACCGAAACATCCGTTCATCTTCGCCCGTAAAAATACTGGCAAATGGAATAAACTGCCTTTGCCCGATGCAAGCTAAAATCGACAGGTGGACGTCCCGCTAGAAGTCTTTGCCCGGGCGTTTTCGCAGATCCGATCCCGAGCCTATCCGGTCGTGCCCCGACTCCAAGATGGGGTTTGGATCCTGGCGGATACTCCCCACCGGCCAAAGGCCCGCGCCGCCGAGCTCATCACCGCCACCGCAGACCCCGAGCTGATTTTGAGAGTCGGGGAATCGATCCCGGCGAACCGGTGGAGCTTGGCACTAGCCGTCCCCGTCCACCAAAGTTTGGAATCCGCCGCCCGGCTCTTTAAAGGCCACGGTTGGCGCCGGTTTTCCACCGAACCGTTCTTCACGCTCGAACCGGCGCAAGCCACCCTCTGCTTTGGGCACGATGTGCGTCGTATTGACTCGCTGGACATGGTCCTCCACATCCAAAAGATCTCAAAGGCCAAGCACATCGAGCTGGAACACGTTGGGGTTCCCGATGCTCCCAACCGGCTTTATGCCTGCTTTCTGGAGGGGGAGCCGGTCGGCTGGGTGAGCTCTCTCCGGATCGGCGGATTGGGAACCTGGGTCAGCAACCTCTTTGTCCAACACCGCCACCGCAGTCAAGGGATTGGCGCCGCCCTCATGTCGGCGCTTTTGCAAGATAACCCAGACTCCCTAAGCGTTTTGGCTGCAAGCTCCGATGGTGCCCGACTCTATCCCAAACTCGGCTACCACCGCATTGCCGACCTGATCCTGTTCCGCCCCCCCGGCTATGGCCGGTGATTGCATCGGCAATTTTCAAGGCCACCCTTGTTTTTGTCGGCAATCGGGGCTATCATGACTTCATATGTTGAATGATTACCAGCTAGTGGTCTCCATTCAACATTAGTGGTACCAGGTCACCACAAATGGTCAAATCCGTTCCCTTCAAGCTCGACCTTCCGCCGACCATCGGGCAAGTCTCCGGCTACGACTTTAAAAAAACCCAACTCGCGTGGCAACAGAGCCCCCAGTGGCATGTCCTCATCCTCACGTTCTACAGCGGAGAAATCACGGTCAACGGCAGCGCCCAGAGGTTCAACGAAGGATCGGCGATCGTGGTCACACCAGGATCCCTCGCCAACATCCGCCGGGACGATTGCCCAAAGAACGGTCACTTTTTCCTTCATTTCACCGCCCACCCGGAAGCAACGCATCTGGTTTCGTTACCCACCATTTCCGATTTTGCCCCTTACCTGCCCGCGTTTGACAATTTGCTCGCCATGGCTTTCGACCGCTTCTTGTTCACCAAGTGCGCCGCCCAATCCGTCATCTGGACCCTCCTTTGGAGCCTCTCGACCGAACCCAACGCCTCGGCAGAAAATCCATCCCTTGCTAAGGTCCGGGATTTTGTCGACCAGAACCTCGCCAATGATTTCTCCGTTGCGGATCTCGCCCGGGTTGCCGGAATCTCCCACAACCACCTGATCCGCGTCATGCGAGAGGAATTGGGCGTCACCCCCCAACAATATGTCCGGCAAAAGCGGTTGGAAACGGCCTGCCAACTCCTTGTTTCCAGCCCCGAGCCCATCAAGTCCATCGCCCACAGCGTCGGGATTCCCGACCTCCAGAGGTTCAACAAGCTTGTCCGAGACGCCTTTGGGGCCTCCCCGCGGGAGCTGAGGTCCCAAAAACTCGTGAAAACATCGTTCCGGGATACACGCTGACGCGGCGGTCAGCGCTGGTCGGCATTCACCGTTTGTGGTTGTCGCTCACGCCGTTAACCAAAACCTAACGTTTGTGTTACACTCTTTTGCAATTCCCGTTGGTTTTGACGGGCTTCCGATTCGGAGAGAAAACATGCTCAAACGCTTTGCCTTGCCTCTTTTGTTCGCTTGCGCCGCCGCCGCCCATGCCGATATCCTGACCTTTGGGCCCTCGGCAGACACCCGGATCCTCTCGTTCTTCCCAACAAGCAACTTCGGCGCCGATATCCTTTCCACCTACAATGGCCCAGGGAATGTGCAACGGACGGCGATGAAATTCGACCTGTCCTCGCTCGCCACTTCCACCATCGTCACCAGTGCCAAGTTGCGACTGTTCGGCCAGACCTTCAACGGCGGGCAGGAAACCCAAACCGTCGACATCTTCCGCATCAACAGGGACTGGGTGGAAAACCAGGCCTCGTGGACCAACTCCGACTCCGTCACGCCGTGGGCCAATGCCGGCGGTGACTTCGTCGGAACCGGTGGCGGCCAAGGGGTCAACCCCTACTCAACAACGGCGATCAGCGGCAATGGGACTGGCCAATGGCACGAATTCGATGTGACCAGCCTGGTTGCCCAATGGGTCGCCGGGACGCAAGCCAACCAAGGGATGATGCTCGTTGGGAGCGAGAACAAGTCCTTTGTTTATGTCCAACGGGAAGCGACGACGAGTTCATTCCACCCCGAGCTGGTTATCGACACAAACGTCGTGCCTGAGCCGGCAACCACGGCCCTCTTCGGATTGGCGGCTATCGCCGCCTGGCGCAAACGACGCAAGTGAGGCTCTCCGGTCTACCGGGCGGTCAAAGCCCGGTTGACCGCATCTTCCAACGGTTGCCCGTCGCCAAATCCTACTTGCGTGTGAACAACGCGACCGTCGCGGCCGACAACCACAAAAAACGGGACGCTGTGCGAGCCGAACGCCCTGGCCACTTGCCGGATCCCCACTGCGGTCGGGACTCCGAGTTTTTTGGATAGCGCCGCCGCCCCGGCCCGGTCGTCATTCCAAGCGTCGCCGGCGATGACGGCAACCCGTTTTTCCGGGTAGCTGTCGAAAATCCTGGTAACCGCCGGACCGGCGGCTTCGCAAGCCCCTCACCCTTCGCCGCTGACATAAAACAACACAACGCGGCCCGCAACATCCTGGTTGGCGAGTTTTTCTCCGTCAACGGTCTGCATCGAAAATCGGGGCATCGGCCGACCGGGCCCATTCCCCAGGCCCGAGACAATACGGAACCCCAGTGCGAACACAAGCGCACCGGTGATCCAAATCCCTGCGGTGAGTGCCTTCCCGGAGTCCATCCCAACCGACTTTTTCCACGCCAGAGCGACCCGAGACCCCCACGCGCCCCACGCATAATAAGCAGGAATGCGCCTGCACCAACTGGCGCGCCGCCTCACGCAGCACCCAAATCTTTTTGAGGCAACCCAACCCGGGGGGGGGTCGGCAACTTGGTCGCACCTTTCGGCGGGAGCCCGACCCTGCCTGGCCGCCGGGCTCTATGCAAGCAACCCCCGCCAGACGCTGCTCGTCGTCCGCAATTACGAGGCTGCCCTTTCTTGGCAGGCAAAACTTATTTTGTTTGGTGTCCCCCAAGACCGGATCCGGCTATTGCCAAGTGGCCTGAGTGCCCTTTTCGAAGACGCCGCGCCGGAAACCGTCGCCCTCAGCGACCGACTTGGGTCGCTCAGGTTCCTCGCTTCTCAAGAACCCGGTTTCGTCATCGCCACACCTCAGGCGGCCCTCGAACGAACCCTACACACCCTCGACATCCTGGAAAACACGTTGGAATTCGCCCCAGGGCTCGAAATCGAATCGAAAGAGGCGGCCAGCCGACTCCTGGGACTGGGTTACGAAGCGTCCGATCCGGTCCGGGTTCCCGGACAATACTGCCGGAGGGGAGGAATCCTCGACATTTTCCCAGTTGGGCACGACCTCCCCGTCCGGGTCGAATTCTTTGGCGACACCATCGAATCGATCCGCCGGTTTGACCCCATGACCCAACGGTCAAGCGATCCGGCGCCTGCCTTTTCCATCGGCATCAGCCGCGAGACCGTGCTCCCTTCTCCCGAACTCGGATTAGACGACATGCTCCAGCGCGCCGTTGAAGTCGAATCCGCAAACCTTGGCGAGGATGCTGCCAAACGCCTTGAGGAACTGGTCAACGAAGACCGTCTCGCACTGGAGAACCAAACCTATTTCGACCGGCTCGACCTTTACCGGCCCCTCATCCAACCCGACGGGCCCTGCGCAATCGATTACCTCGGGGAAGAAGGGCTGCTCATCCTCGACGAACCGCTTGACCTCGAATCGACGGCTGTCCGCTTAGCGGAAGAACTCGGCGAAGCCCTTTCCCACCGGCATCAAAGGGGCGAAATCCTCGAATCCCACGCCAACGACTTCGTCCATTCGGCCGAGCATTTTGCCGACGCCCCCAACCTCATCAGCCTTACCGCGATGAACGCAGTCCCGGACTGGATTGGCCAATCAGAGGAGTTCGAGATTGGGGCCGCTCCGGTCGACAACTACCGGGGGCAGCCCGCTGCCCTCACCCGCAGCATCCAAAACTGGGTCAACCAGGGGCTTTGCGTTGTTTTTGCCACCGACCAGCCGAGCCGGACACGATCCGTGCTCGCCCAAGTCGAAATTTTTCCGACTGCGCTCGATAACGGGCACCCCTGGGATCAATCGGATGGCTTGCCACCGGGGCTCTACATCATAGACGGCAACCCAGCAGCGGGCTTTGCCATTCCAAAGGCAAACCTCGCCGTCATGACCGACCACGAGCTCTATGGGGTGGCCAGGCTCAAGTTGCCGCAACGCAAGTTCAGCGAAGGCATGCCGATCACCACCGTCCTCGACCTCAAACCGGGAGATTTTGTGGTGCATATCAACTTCGGCATCGGGGTTTTCCAGGGTCTGGTGCAGCGGACCCAAGATGGCATCCAAAAAGAGTATCTGCACATCAAATACAAAGCCCCCGACCAGCTCTTTGTCCCGGCCGACCAGCTCGACAGAATCCAAAAGTATGTGAGCCCAAGCGATGCCGAACCCAAGATAAACAGGCTTACGGGGGGGGAGTGGAAGAAAGCAGTCGCCAAGGCTCGCGAGGAAGCCCGGGAGTTCGCAAGGGATCTCATTAAGCTCTATGCCGAACGGAAAAAGGTCACCCGCGATGCCTACCGGTCAGATGCGGAGACCCTCCATGAAATGGAGAACACCTTTCCCTATGTCGAAACCCCCAGTCAACTTCAGGCAATCAACGACGTCAAGCAAGACCTGAAGTCCGGGTACCCCATGGACCGGCTCGTTTGCGGCGATGTCGGGTTCGGCAAAACCGAAGTCGCCGTCCGCGCCGCATTCCTGGTGGCGCAATCCGGCAAACAGGTGGCCATCCTTTGCCCCACAACCATCCTCAGCGAGCAACACTACCGCTCGTTCTCAGAGCGGTTGGCCGGATTCGATATTGAAATCGCCCTGCTCAACCGGTTTGTCACGGCCGGCGAACGGCGCCAGGCTCTAGAAAAATTGGAGTCTGGGGAACTCGATATCGTCATCGGAACCCATGCCCTCCTCAGCAGCGAGCTCAAATTCAAAGACCTCGGGTTGCTCGTCATCGATGAAGAGCAAAAATTCGGGGTCAAACACAAGGAATCGCTGAAGAAGCTCCGGGTGAATGTCGACGTCCTGAGCATGAGTGCCACCCCCATCCCCCGCACCCTGAGCATGGCCCTCATGAACATTCGGGAGATGTCGCTGATCAACGACCCGCCACCCGGACGCCTCCCCGTGCGGACGTTCGTCCGGCCGACCAGCAACGAGGTCGTCCGGGAGGCCGTGTTGAGGGAATTGGCCCGGGGGGGACAGGTCTTTTATGTTTACAACCGCGTCAGCGGCATCTACCATGTCGCCGACCGGCTCAAAAAGCTTGTCCCCCATGCCCGGGTCGCCGTTGGCCACGGCCAAATGACGGAGAAAGAACTCGAACCGGTCATGGTCGGGTTCGTCCAAGGGGAGATCGACGTCCTGGTTAGCACCACTATCGTCGAAGCTGGGCTGGACATCCCCAACGCCAACACCTTGATCGTTGAAAATGCCGACTACTTTGGACTCTCGCAACTCTATCAACTCCGTGGGCGGGTGGGCCGGTCCGACCGGCAAGCGTACGCCTACCTCCTCTATGCCCCCGATAAATCGCTGACGGAAACCGGTACCGAACGCCTGACGGCGCTTGCTGAGTTCAACCAACTCGGATCTGGCTATTCCCTAGCCTTCCGCGACCTCCAAATCAGGGGAGCCGGCGACATCCTTGGGGCAAAACAGTCCGGGCAGATGATGGCGATCGGATACGACCTTTACACCCAGCTCATAGAAAGCGAAGTCCAATTTCTCAAAACCTATGCCGATGGCGACCGGCCTTCCGGATACGAAGACCCCCTCGCCGGATTGGAGCCCCTCCCCGCCATCGATCTCCCCGTCCAAGCCCTCATCCCGGAACACTTTGTGGAAGACCCCGCCCAAAGGCTCTACTTCTACAAACAACTGATGACCGCACGCAACCCCCTTGCCCTTGCCGAAGTCGCCGCCGACCTCGAAGACCGGTATGGCCGGCTCCCGAAAGAAGTCAAAACCGCCGTCGACATCATGGCGGCCCGCATCACCGCTCGCGAACTGCATATCCAACAGATCGACGGGAACCAGGGCCGGCTCAAGGTCACATTTTCGGAAAACCACCCGCCCCATCCCCGCATCCCGGGAATCATTGCCCGGCACAAGGGCGATGCCTACATGAGCCAAGACGACCTCATCTGGCCGTTTGCCGGCTCCCCGCTGGAGGCCGTCCACAGCTTCCTCAAGGCTCTCGACAACGCCCAAACCGAACTCGCCGAGTCGCGTATCTACTCGGCAAACTAGGTCGGACGGGCACGGACACCCTGGCAAATTTGCTGGAAATTTTCGGGGGTTGACCGTCTCTTAACCGATTTGGGCCCGGTCGGCAACCCCTGCAAGCGGCAAACCGTTACACTTGGGCTGTCTCGGCGGGAACGGTGCTCCTCACTATTCCCGGCTGATCTGAGAGGAATAAAACCATGAACAAAACCATTGCTCTTGCGGCATTTGCCGCAGTAGCTGCTGGTGCCAACGCCAGCCTCATTTTGACCGCCCCGAACTCTGCCGTTGGTGAGAACTTCGACGGCCTTGGCTCCACCACTGTCACCGGCATGTTCTCGGCGACTGTTGGCGTCCAATCCGCCATCACCGGTTCCACCTTCGACGGCACCCGCATCGCCGGTACCACCACCGCGGCCACCGACCTGACCGCAAATGACGGCTCCTCCAACGCCGGCAGCATGTACTCCGACGGCGCGGTCGGCAGCGCGGAGCGCGCCCTCGGGATGCTCGCCTCGGGCAGCCGCATCATGGCCTTCGGTGTGGAAATCGTCAACAACACCGGTGTCGCCCTCGACTCCATCACCCTGCGGTTCCACCAAGAAAACTGGCGCTCCTCCACCTCGAGCAGCGGAACCCCGAACACGATGACTTTCGCATGGGGCGTTAACTCGACTTCGGCCACCTACCTGACTGATGCCGGCTTGACCAACGATGCCACCTTCAACCTGGTCGGCCCGACGCCGGTTGCCACCAACGGGGCCCTCGACGGCAACCTTGCCGCCAACCAAGTCAACTTCTTTGGCAACATCACGTTCGCCACGCCGCTCGCCAACGGTCAAAGCGTGTTCCTCCGCTGGTCCGACGTTGACGACCAAGGCAGCGACGCCAACATCGCCATCGACGACTTCAACGTCGTTGGAAATGCGGTGCCCGAACCGGCGACCCTCGCCGTCCTCGGCTTGGTGGCTGCTGCTGCCGCCCGCCGCAAGCGCAAGTAAATCGGGACTGCACCCATTCAAATCCGCCGCCTTCTTCAAAGGCGGCGGATTTGATTGTTTGGCATGAGTTCTATAAACTTTTTGGCCCGAGGCCCTCGTCACATTAACAGGAGTCGCCTATCATACGGTTAGGGCAGGGGCATATGCGCGCAAAAGGATTCACCCTCATTGAGCTGTTGGTCGTCATCGCCATCATTGCCATCTTGGCCGCCTTCATCTTCCCCGTCCTCGTCCAAGCCAAAGCCGCCGTTGAGACCATGGGGGTCGGGCGCAACGGGAAGCAGATCTACACCGCTGCCGCCCTTTACCAAGCCGACAGCGACGACACGTTCCCCTTGGCCATGTATGCCGACGGTCCGGTGATGCAAGCCTGGTTCGGCCGCCAGATCGACACCTACCGGTACGACAACTCTCTCGGCTTGCTCAGCCCCTACATCAAAGGCAAAGTCGGCCGCGACCCAACCCTCGTCGCCGAAGACTGGATGGGCGACGAAACTGGGATCGGCTACAACTGGGGCGTCATCGGCAGCGACATGCACGAACGCAACGACTACTCCCAGTTCCCGAACTGCACAGGGGCCGCCACCAGCACCTCCCTCGAAAACGCTTCCCGCACCGTCGTGTTTGCCACTTCGGCGTTCTACAACGTTTCCTGGATCCCCGGTGGAGACGGCAAAAAGCACCTCTTCAACTTCTTCGATCCCATGGAGTTTTGGAACAACGTGCCTAACGTAGATTTCCGCCATCAAGGCACCGTGACCGTCGACAACCAAGACCACGTCGTCCGCCATAACGGCCGGGCGATCTTCATCTTTGCTGACGGCAATACCCGGACTTACAAAAAAGGCGAACTTAAAAGAGATTGGTTCTGGCGCGAGCCGCTCGCTCAGTAACGCGCTTTTGCGACAATTCCATATTCTTGCCGCATTTTTAGATGCCGTACCGTCCGCATTATCAGATGTCCAACGATCCGCAAGGAACGCAACCCATCCACATCGACCAAGTCCTTGCCGTCATGATCGACCAACTGGCGGCCATCGCCTGGCAAAAACTTGGACTCCAAAACGACTTTGCCACCGGCAAGATCGAAAAGGACTTGGCTCAAGCAAAAACTGCCGTTGATGTCGTCGCCCAATTGGCCGAACACCTGATCCCGCAATTGGATGAAAGCGATAAGCGCCAAATGCAGAACCTGGTCAGCAACCTCAAAATCAACTATGTCCAAAAGTGTGCGGAGGAAGGGCAATGAGCCGCGAACTCCGCCAAGACCAACTGGCCGCCGCATTCTGCGACCACTTTGCCCACCTTGCCGCGGTCGTCGCCGACGCATCACGCTATGGCCAGTCCCCCGGGCTGGAGCACCAGTTTGTTGCCGAGCGGGCTTGGCTCATCCGCAACTACCCGCACGTTAAACGCCAATTGGCCCGCCACCTGGAGCCAACCCGCCCCACCGCCCAATCTTGGACCGCACCACCAGACTCGTTCGAAAGGCTGTTTTCTTCACCCAGTCTGCTCCACATCCTTTGCCAAGACCCCGCCACACTCAACCAATTATTGAACGCAACCGGCGAGGCCGTTGAAAAGGCGTTCCGGACGGCCGGCAAGAATTCCGGCAAAGCCACCGTCTCGTGAGCCGGGCCGAACTCTGGCTGGCAACCTACGGGCCGAAGTTCGCCGTCGAAGAACGGCTCTTCGAACTAAAGGTTTTCCAGCACAAAAACTACCTTCCTGACCTTTCGGTTGAAGACGGCAGCGGATTCCTTTTTGCCAAGAACGACCCTTACGGAACGCTGTTCGGCGAGCCCAACCTCAACCGGATCCACATCAACAGCTTCGCCTTCCAGACCCTGCAAGATGCAGATCGGATCTTGTCTCAGTTTTTGGAACGCGTGCCTCCCGGGAGGCCAGTTGTTTTTGGCCAGGACCAGGGCCACTTCTTTCCGGGCGTCCCCGAAGAGTGCCCCGAAATCGTCAGCCTTTTGGAGTGCCACGGGTTTAGCAAGCAGGGCGATTGTGCCAACGATTTGGAGCACGACCTAAGGGGATTTCAAAGCGAACCGGGATGGATCGCCCCGATGGAGAGCATGGGAATCCAAATGGGGCTCTGCAGCGAAGCCGACGTCCCGGCCCTTGATGAATTCCTCACCCGGGAGTTCCCCGGCAGGTGGCATTACGACACCGTCGTCGAAAAATGCCGGCAATGGCACGAAGCGCACGACATTGTGGCCCTCTGGGTTGGCGGGACGATCGAGGGTTTTGCCTACACCCAAAACTTCAAGACGACCGCCCACCCGGTCGCCGGGTGGAATTGGCATTTGGATCTTGGATCCCAGTCGGGGGCGCTCGGCCCCATCGGCGTCTCAAAACGGGTCAGGGGTCAAAAGCTGGGCGGAGCGCTTCTCTCGTACGGGCTGTCCCACCTCAAGGGGCTCGGCGTTGCCCAGTGCATCATCGACTGGACCAGCCTGGTCGACTTTTATGGCAAATATGGTTTCCGTGTCAACCGCCGGTACCAAGCCATGGCTAGGCCGCCGCAATGAGATAAATTATCGGCATGGGAAGACCAGGATACCGGCAAGGACCGCAACCCGTCCGCCAGGGCAGGGGTTCGTGCCTGATGGGGCTAATCGTTGCCGGGTTTGCGATCTTCGGCTATTTCGCCAGCAGCCAAACCAACCCGGTGACCGGCGAGTCCCAACATGTCAGCCTCTCGCCCGAACAGGAAATCACCCTCGGACTGCAGGCAGCCCCCGAAATGGCGGCCCAACACGGCGGCGAAGTCCTCACCGGGCCGGAAGCCGATGCCGTCCACCGAGTCGGAAACTTGATCGTCCACAACACGGTGGCCAAGAATTCCCCCTATCGGTTCGAATTCCACCTCCTCGCCGATAACCAAACCATCAATGCCTTTGCCTTGCCTGGCGGCCAGGTCTTCATCACCCGGGCCCTCTTGGGACGCCTGGAAACCGAAGGGCAACTGGCAGGGGTTTTGGGGCACGAGGTCGGGCACGTCATCGAACGGCACGGCGCCCAGCAAATGGCCAAGCAGCAGCTGAGCCAAGGCCTTTCCACCGCCGTTGCCGCAGCCAGCGACAACCCGAACTCGGCCGTCCTCGCCCAAGCGGTCGGCCAAATGCTCAACATGAAGTACGGACGCGAGGACGAACTGGAATCAGACCGTTGGGGAGTCCGGCTCACCGCAGAGGCAGGTTACGACCCCCGGGCCATGATCGGCGTGATGCAAATCCTCGAAAAGGCAACCGGTGGATCGCGCCAACCGGAATTCATGTCCACCCACCCTAATCCCGGCAACCGGATCGAGAAAATCGAGGACGAAATCAAGGCCCAATTCCCAGAAGGTCTTCCCCCAGGGCTCCGACCTTGAAGGATTTGCCGCCCGCGAAGCGACCGCATGATATGAAACCTTGCGGGAAAAAAAATTATGGGGCGAATAACCGGGCTTGAACCGGCGACCTCCTGAGTCACAGTCAGGCGCTCTAACCAACTGAGCTATACTCGCCACGCTTCGGCCCAAGTGTATCCCACGTTCGACCGCTTTTGGGGGACTGCCCATTTTGCGTTGGTTTTTGCTGTTCCCCGGCGAATGGTTGATCAGGGACGGGCAATCCGATAGAATGGCGGAATCGAACCCCTCCCCTTTGACCCGCAAATCGCCGGAGTCGACGAAGCCGGACGGGGGCCGATTGCCGGGCCCCTGGTGGTGGCCGCGGCCATCCTGCCCGAGGGGTTCGATGCAACCGGGCTGAACGATTCGAAAAAATTGACCGCCGGGCAAAGGGATTTCGTGTTTTGGCGCATTGTCGCCCAGTGCCGCTATTCCCTCGTCATCGTTCCCCCCCAAGAGGTGGATCGGCTCAACATCTTGAGGGCCACCCTTTTGGCGATGGGTCGGTCTATCGCGGAACTCGATCCCCCAGCTGCCGTCGTTGACGGGAACCAACCCCCAGTCGGCGCAAGCTGCCCAACTTCGACATTGATCAAAGGCGATGCAAAAAATGCCTCCATCGCCGCGGCTTCGATTCTTGCCAAAGTCACGCGCGACCGCCTGATGGCCGAAGCGGCGTCTGCCTTCCCCGGGTACGGCTTTGATACCCACTTTGGCTACTACAACCCCGCCCACCGGGAAGCCCTCGCCCGGCTCGGGCCCTGCGCTATCCACCGACGGTCGTTTGAACCCGTCAAGTCAATGCTGAACCAGCCGGGGCTGTTTTGAAGAGACCCGGAACCGATGCCGAAGACCAAGCCGCAGACCATTTGTTGGGACTGGGCTACACCATCGTCGCGCGGAGGGTCAAAACCCGGTCGGGGGAAATCGACATCGTGGCTTTGGATGGCGACACGTTGGTGTTCGTCGAGGTCAAATCGCGCGCCCGCGGTCCGGTTTCACCGGAAGAAGCCCTGACCCAGACCAAATCGCACCGGTTGAAGGCCGCCGCCGAAGAGTACTGCTACGCGGCTGGCGGCCCTGACCTCCTGGCCAGGTTCGACCTCATCGCCATCGATGCCGACGGCTTGCGCCACCACCAAAGCGCGTTGGGTTAGTGAACCCTACTTCCTTCAGGCGCTTCGGAATCGGGCTGAAGCAGAATCGCTTCCCCGGATTCATCGTCGGCCGCCAACAGCATCCCTTGGCTCTCCATCCCCATAAGCTTGGCGGGTTTGAGATTGGCGACGACTACCACTTGGCGGCCGATCAAATCTTCCGTCCCGTACTTCTTTTTGATCCCCGCCAAGATCTGCCGCATCTCGGCCCCGACCTTCACTTGGAGCTTCATCAGCTTTTCGCTTTTTTCAACCGGCTCGGCTTCGATGATCCGACCGACACGGAACTCAAACTTCATGAGGTCGGCGAATTCGACCTCAGCGGCCGGCTCGGGGAGGCCTTTGGTTTTCGGTTTGGCTTCCGGTTTGGGTTCGGGGTTTGCGGGTTTATCCTCGGGTTTGAGTTCTTCCATGACGGTTTTGTCCAATCGGGGGAAAATCGGATCAGGCTGGTTGAGGGCGGTGCCCGGCGGGATCAATCCGGCGCCCACCGCTTCCCACCGCTCCACTGGGGATACGCCGAGCTGGGTGAACATCTGGGCCGAGACATGGGGGATCACGGGTGAAAGGATCGCCGCTGCGTTGGCCACCACGTCTAGCATCGAAGCAACCACAGCGCCCAAAGCCGGATCGCCATTCTTTGCCAAAGCCCACGGGGCGCGGTCATCAATGTACTTGTTTAGCCAACGGATCAGGTCGATCCCGGCGGCCGCAAATTCGTCGAGGCGCAGGGTTTCCATGGCCGTCATCGCCAGACCCTTGGCCCGGAGAACTGCTTCTCTGGCGTCGCCTTCCACCGCCGCGTCCGGCATCGTTCCGCCGCTAAATTTGTGCGCCATGCTCAGGCTGCGGTTCAAAGCGTTGCCCAGGTCGTTAGCCAGATCGGCATTGTAGATCCGCCCGACTTCTTCCCAGGTGTAATTGGTGTCCCCTTCATAAGGCAACGACCGGATCAGGCTGAACCGGACGACGTCTCGCGCCACATGCGGCGAACACCCGCCTTTCTCGGCGAAGAATCCGGTCAAGTCGGCCGGAGCGATGACATTGCCCTTGCTCTTGCTCATTTTGCTTTCGCCAAAAACAAACCAACCATGGGCGATCACCGTCTTCGGCAAGGGTAGGTCGGCCGCCATCAACATCGCCGGCCAAAGCGTGGCATGGAACCGGGTGAAAATCTCCTTGGCCATCCAATGCACGTCGGCTGGCCACGTTTCTTGCCATCCCTCTTCTGGCCATCCGGTCGCCGCCAAATAGTTGATGAGGGCGTCGAACCAAACATAGATGACTTTGCCGTCGTCACCGGGCACCGGGATCCCCCAGCCCGGGTTGGCCCGCGTGATGCAAATATCACGCAACCCCTGCTTGATGAAACTGACGACCTCGTTCTTGCGCCCGGCCGGAAGAAGCCAATTCGGTTCCGACTCGATCTTTTCCAGGAGCCGATCCCCAAAAGCTGAAAGCTTGAAGAACCAGTTGTCCTCTTCCACCCAGCGGACTTCGTTCCCATCCGGGCTCTTCCCATCGACCAACTCGGATTCCCGAACAAATGTCTCGGCACTGACGTCGTACCACCCTTCGTATTTGTCCTGATAAATGTAGCCTTTGTCCCGGATCACCTCAAACAACCGCTGCACTGCCCGGCGGTGTTCATCGCACGTGGTGCGGAAAAACACATCGTACGACACGTCGAGCGAATCGGCGCAATCCCGGAAAGCCTGGCTGATCCGGTCCACAAACAACATCGGGTCTTCGCCCGCCGCTTCGGCCGCCTCTTTCACTTTCAGGCCGTTTTCATCCGTCCCGGTCAAAAAATAGGCGTCTTCGCCGTGCATCTGACGATACCGTTTGCACACGTCGCAAGCCAGCATCGTCAGCGCATGGCCCACATGGGGCACCGAATTCACGTAATAGATTGGCGTGGTGACGTAATAGCGCTTCGGCATGGAAGAAGCCAGTGTACCGACCGCCGAACGGCGCTCTCCGGCCCATCGGATTTTTCAAGTCCCGTATTTCGACGGTGTCCCATTTTGCGCAATATCCGACAACTGACGTAGCGGCAAGCTTAGACGATGAAACGATCCCCCACAAAGATTAGGGCCTTCACGTTGTTGGAAACAACGATGGCCATGTACATCACCCTCGTCGGAGTTCTTACCTTCGCCGGGATGGCGGTCTTTGCCAACAAAGTCGGGATGCAGGCCAAAATCCGGTCGGGCGCCTACCAAATTGCCAACCAACAGCTGGAAGTCTTGCGGACAACAAGTTTCGACAACCTGGCTGTCCAAAATGCGACGGCGTTCACCGTGCCCAGCGAGTTCACATCGTCACTCCCCGGGGCCAACAATTCCAAGTACCAGGTTGCCGGAACCTACACCATCGAAGACTTTTCGACAACCGCCAAACAAGTTTCCGTCCGGATCCAGTGGCGGTCTGCCGCAACGCCAGAGGGCCAAACCGCACCGTGGTCCGAAGTCCGCCTGACATCTATCCTCGCCAAACCCGGCTCCGTTACGGCAGGAGCAATTAACTAATGAAGAAGAACCGCGCCTTTTCAACTCCGGAATTGATGGTCTCTGGAGGGATCATGCTCGCCGTCACCGTCCTCTCCTTTGACGTCATGCTCACCGGGGCCAAACTCAGCACCGCCGGGGTGGCAGCATCATCGCACGAATCCGAGGCCCGCAACGGCGTCGACATCATCCAAAGAGACATCGCTGAATCGGATGGGGTCAAGTCCAAGCTCAACGACACCGGGGGCACCAAAGCCAATACCAACAAGACGTTGATCCTGAAAAAGTCGATCTACGATGCCAACGGCGACGTCGTGGTTGGCAAATGCTCCTATGTCGTCTATTCGGTTCAAAAGGTGGATGGCAAAGATTGCCTGGTCCGCTACACCGGGATCCAAGTCGGAACCAACCCCTTCACCCTGGTCAAAGACCGGTCGATCATCTCCGATCTCGTATCCATCAAGATCATCACGATGAGATCGTCAACGATCTCTCCGTTTCTGGGGATCTACACGCTGCCAGGCCCGACAACTTCAGGTACGCCAAGTGGGAACAAGATCCGGTTGAGGGGGGCGACGATTCCCGAGGCCAACGTCTCGGCCAGCGAATGTTCGGCAACTGCCGATGGAGGAGCCATCAACACTGCCCTATGCAATTTGACAAGCAAAGTCCTTTGCGTGGGCAACACCGTTTCCCTCAAACTCGGGATCGCCACCAAGCCGGCTGACTTCCTATTTGAAACCGATATGACCAACGCCATCACCGCGGACTACGATAGCGACGCCAGTCGCGTGGCGATTGCCATCACCACTGAAGGCCGCCATGGCCAGCCCGACAACACGATCCCGGTAGGAGGGAACTTGAAGAATGCCCAATAGGAACCGATTCGCCACCAAAAGGGCAGGATCCAGCCTTTCCATCTCCATGATGTTCTTCGCCGTCATCGCGATGGTGACCCTCACCGCAGTCGGGGTCAGCACCACCAACGACGCCATGGCCCAACGCTCGGTGGAAAAAACCCAGGCAACCGCCCTCTCCGAGAGCGGGATCCAAGTGCTCTACGACCAGATCTGCCGCGACACGGTGGCCCTGCAATTCCCAACCAAGGCCGTTTCCCAAAACACCGTGAACACCATGTTTTCCGGAAAAACCCGCCTTCAGGGAGGCTTTAGCGCCAAGGTCTTGAACGTCGACTCCGTCCGCACTTCCCCGGCCCCCGGATATTCCAAAGGCTCGGTGCAATATATCGACACATACCAGGTCGAGGGCACCGGAACAGCCAAGAATGGAACGACGTCTATCACCCGGGCGACCTTTCGGCTCAAACGGGTCTACAACAACGACGGCACACCGGGCGCTGGTGCCGTTTCCGTGGAATTCCCGGGGGTTATCAACTCCAACACGGACATTAAGATCGTCACCAATGCCGGTGTCCGAACCCAAGACCCCGCCGGAACCAACAAGTCGGCCAGCATCGTGGCCAACACCGGCATTACTTGGACTCCGTTTAGCGGGAGCAAAACCGCCTATGTGAACCCCAACATCATCGACATTCAAGGCCAGATCTTGGTGCCCAACCAACCTGATACGTCCATCGTCGATTACACAAAGGGGATCAGCGGGCTCGGCAACCCCAATGGCACAAAGAACTATCAATCCGCGTCATCCATGATCTCAGCCGGGGCCTCCTACGATGCCAATTCCAATGAGATCACGGGTATGGGGCAATCCAAGTATTACCTCGGTCTCAAAGAGTTGATCCAGCTTAAGGCGGATCTCCTCACCCAGGCTCAAACCGCCCCCGGTTCAACCACATACGGTTCGGTTTCCAGCAACTCGGTAGCCTTTGATTCAACCCTGGGCCGCAAGATCATCAAGGCTCCGGCTGTCATCGCCGGCAACCTAGACATTGCCGCCGGAGACCACATCCACTTCGTCCCACGTTCCACCAAGGTTGATGACAACGTCATCTATGTCACCGGCAACGTGACCAACCTGGGCGAACTTTCCAACATGGGGGTCAAATTCGTCGTGCTCGGGCAATACACCGACGGCCCCAACGCCGTATACCAGCTCGGCACGCAAAACAGCCCCTATGCCTCACTTTCCGAAGTGTATAAAAATGGCGGGTTCATCAGCTTCAACCAAAGGGTTGATGCCATCAAGATCACGAGCAACGCTTCGGCGCAGTATGGAAACGTCTATGCGGCGGCGGGGGGCATTTTGATCACCGGCAACTTGGAGATCAACGGGATCCTCACTTCGGGCGGGCCGGCAAAATATGCGACGAACGAGATCTGGGCCGACCAACCTTCCGGGCGGTCAACCAATGCCCAATATGGGGGCGGCGTGCAGATCTTGCCCAACAACGGCGGCTCGTTCGTCATGAACTACATCCGCGAGGCCAAGGAGTTCAAGATCGGGGCCGGGAACGGCAACATTGCGCAGACCCTCCTTGAACCGATCCGCGCCGACCGGCTCACTGATTGGCGGCGGATCCGCTAAACACGGCGGAGGCTATCCGCTAACAACCACCCGGCTAGTCCGGCGGGATACACGATCCCGCCGGACCATACCGCTGTTTGGGCCACTGCTTCCCACCCATAGCCAAACCGGGCCATCGACAAAGCCCCCACGGCCAGGGCCGAGCCCGCCAAAACTTTCGTGACCCCGGCGTGGAACGACTTTTGGGTCAGCCCAACCAAAACATAGAGCGCAGCCGCCAGCCAAAAATTGGCCAAGGAAACCAACAACACCACGATTCCCGGGTGGAGCCGGTACCCGGCCGCGCCACCCCCCAAATCGAAATGCTCGATTTGGCCCGCTGCCGAAAGCGATGACCCGATGGAGAATCCGGCAACGCCCGCCATCACGATTTGGCCCAAAGTCCACGTTGAAACCGGCGCAACACCGCTGGCGATCGCCGGCTCCCGGGCCACCGCCGTGTAGCACACCGCCGCCACAACAGAAATCAGCCCGAACAACAGCGCATAGCTGGGCGCCTTTTCCGACTGGTAGGCCGAAGGCTTGGGCTTCCGGGCCAGCGCTTCCATCATCGCAACGCTCAAATCCCGGTAACGATCGCTGGATGGGTCGTACTGCGCCGCATAGCCAAACTGCTTGGCCGCCTCGGCAAAATCGCCCTTGATCCGGGCCGCATCGCCCAAAACCCCATACACCGCCGCATTCCGGATCCCGAGGGAAGACAGCTGCTTGGCGACCGCTTCCGCCTCGGCCAACCTCCCTTGGCGGGAGAGCCTCTCCATCTCGGACACCATTTTCTGCCGCCGCAAGAACTCCTCTTTGCTGATATCGGCCGCCGGCTCGTCTTTCCAAGCTTGGCGGCCGCTGAAATAGCCGGCTGTCTGCACCCGTCCCGGATCGGGTTGCGCCTGGGGACGGCTTTCCGCAGCAACGGGGTCGCCGGAGCCCCGCTTCCGAAACCGGTCGTAGACCGCCTTCCGTTCCGGGTTGGAAAGGGTCTCGTAAGAATCCTTTATCGACAGAAACCGGGACTTGGCCGCATCCCCGGGGTTGAGATCCGGGTGGTACTGCCTGGCCAAGCGGCGGAATGCCGATTTGATCTCGGAGTCGGTGGCGTCGGGGGAAACGCCCAAATTGGAATAGTGGTCATTCACCCAGATTGCTCATCGCACCCGAGGCATACCCCGTGTAGAACTTGATCACGATATAGGCGACATAAATCCCGACGACGATCAGCATCCCGACTCCGTAAAGGCTTGCCGCCTGCCGCGCTTTGGTCGTCCCCTCATCTTCGTAATACTCGCTGACCTTGATCAGCATGTCGTGCATGTTCCCCGTCATCTCCCCGGTTTTGACCATGTCGAGGACGATCGGGGTGAACGCCCCGGATTCGGCAAACGTTTCATAAATGCCCTGTCCCTCGCCCAGTCGGTGGACAATCGGATAAACCCGGGCGCGGACCGCCTCGTTGGCACAGCTGTCGGCCCCAAGCAGCAATGCTTCGCGGGTTGGGACACCCGCTTCATAAAGTGCGCCGAAGGCCCGACCGAACATCGCCATGGCAAACCCGTGCACCATCGTCCCGATGTAAGGCACACCCAAAAGAAAGGCATCCCAGGAGTATTTGACCGCTGGATTTTTCAATGCGTATTTCCGGAAAAAGAATCCGGCGGCAACGAGTCCGGCCACCACAAACCAGATCAACGATTCCGCCGTGATGCCAGATTTGCCCGGGGCGACCATGTTGATGATGAGATTGGTTGCCAAAATGATCAGGATCGAGGCCCCAAAAACGAGTTTGGGATAAAACGTCTCGCGCCGGATGAGGTTGCGCAGTTCGATGTCCCGCTGGATGTAATCAGCCAGCCGGAGGGCCATATCCCCCTGCATCCCACCCTGTTCCCCCGCCCGGACCATGGCCATCATCAAGGGGCTAAACACCTCGGGATACCGTTGCATCCCCACGCTCATCGGGCGGCCGGCGGCCGTGTGGTCGCGGAGTTCGAATAGCACTTCCCGCAGCTTGCCTTGGCTTTGCGCCCCCAACGTCTCCAAGGCTTGGCGAATTTCGATCCCCGCATTCAGCATCGTCCCCAATTGCCGAAACATGAACTGGAGCTTGCTGAGCGCGACACCGCCGACCAAGGGGCCGAGGAGATCGGTTTCCAGACGGCTCCTCGGATCTGTCGGCGGGATCCGCGTCTCCGGGATGGCGCCCCTGGGGGACTCGGCGGGAGCAAAACCGGCAAGCGGGTCTCCGGCCGATTGGGCCATGCCGAGCTGGCTGACCTTTAACCCCTGTTCGGCCAACCGCCCGGCGACCAAATCTAAGGAATCCCCGATGATCGTCCCCCGCACCTGTTTGCCGACCGCGTCGGTTGCTTGGTATTCAAAAACCGGCATCTACCAGCCCGTCCCCTCGAAAATCGCCTTCCACATCACGTCATAAAAATCCCGCATCATTAGTGCCGCCACGATCGAGCTCACGCCAAAGACAAAAAGCCCGACCCAAACCCAGGCCTTGACCTTCAAGACGTTCTCCATCATCTTCTGGTCGCCGTGGGCGATCCGCTCCACCTGTTGCATGGCGTCGGGAGTGGTTCCCGTCAGCTCACCCGTGCGGATGAGGTCCACCAGCTCGTCGGGCATGAGTTTGCGCGGGATGATTTGCGAAAGCGGGGTGTCCTCCCGAAATGGCCGACCATATTCCACCATCCGGTCGCGGTATTCCTTGTTGGGGATGGCGGCGGCCGCCAAGCCGAACGCCCGGTAAGGGCTTACCCCCGCGATGCTGAGGCGCTGCAGGTGGTAACTCAACTCCCGGCTGCTTTCTGAGCGGGTCCTGCGGCCGATCAACGGCAATTTGGCGGCCAGAGCATGCCGCAACGGCAAAAACCAAATCCGGCCGAACAGATAGGGGCCGAAGAGGAACAACCCCGTGATCGCGAGCATCCCTACCAACGGCCAACCCACCAAAGCGCGAAACCAGGCGTCGAAGTACATCGAGACAGGGCTTCCCCCTTCTGGGTTGTTGGAATTGATGTACCGGCCCAAGGCATCGGATCCCGCATGCATCACCGGCATGAAGGGAACCAAAATCACCGTCGAAAAAATCGAAAGGCTGGTCCACAAGTAATGCCGCCGGACTTTCCAACTAGCCTGGATCTGCTCAGACGTATGCAGCAAAGCATCCGGCAAATACCCTCCGGCCTCACCGGCGCGGACCGAGCCGACGACCCCATCCGGGAAAATCTCCGGATACACCTCCATGGCATCGCTCAGCGACATCCCTTGGGCGGTCAGTTTGGCCATGTCCTCCATGGCCCGGCACGCTTTGGCCTTGATGCTCCGCCGGGTCGAGAGCTCTTTCAGCATCTCCGTGGCGCTGATCCCAGATCGAAGGATCACCCCCATCTGGTTCAACAACATCCACAGGTCGTAATCTTTGAAGAATCCGGTGAGCTTTTGTCCGGTTGCTTGAACCGGTCGGGCGGCCTGGCTGTAACTGTATTGTGGATCGGGCGCCGAATAAGGGACGGCCGCCGGATTACCTTGGACAATTGGGGCGATGCGCTGGCTGCCAACCGCCGCCGGGGCAACCCCGCCATGGCCAGCGACCATGTTCAGGCCCTGTACAGCCAATCCCTGTTGGCTGAGCCGCTGGACGACATCGTTCGCACTGGCCGCGGCCATCCGGCCCGAACTCAGTCGTCCCCCGGCATCCACCACCTGATAATCGAATTCCGGCATTCCCGAATCACCCTTGCTTGCGCGTGCCCGCCATTCTACTAATCAAGACGGCACAGGCGAGGTTCCCGGTTGCTACTTGCCGACGTATCCGGAAACCTTGAATTCATCGGTCGGTGAATTGGTCAGGTTTGTCGGAGACCCCCCGGAGGAAGTCACGGTAAAGATGTCCCAGCCAAAGTTGATCAAGGTCATGAACACAATCTTTGCCCCATCGGACGTGTAACTCGGGAATTCGATGTCGTTGGTTGCGTTGTAGACCAGGGTTTTGGGGCCGCCGCTCACGCTAACCCTGACCAAATCTCCATCGCGGGAAAACAGAACCGTTGTGCCATCGGGCGAAAAAACGGGTGTGATGTCAAAGAAATTCGTGTCGCTGGATAGGTTGGAGACACCTGTCCCATCCGAGTTGGCAATATAGATTTGCGGGACGGCGCTGGGGGCAGCCGTGAAGACCACCTTTGTCCCGTTCCCATTGAGGGCTTTACCTAACCCTTCCATACCCGCCAGGCTGGAAATTTGAACCACGCCGGTCCCATCCGAATTCATCACATAAAGCCGGGTCGATCCTGACCTCAAGCTCAAAAAGGCGATCTTTGTCCCATCCGCACTGATGACCGGTTCAAAATCGTCGGCCCCGTTATTGGTCAGGTTCACGGCACCCGTTCCATCAATGTTCGCGATGAAAATTTCCGAGTTCCCGGTCTCGTTCGATTCATAGACCATCTTGGCGAGCCCGGCAACGGTGGAACAGTTGATCCGGTTGGCGTCCGTCCCCGTGATCACCGTCGCTCCAGTTCCATCGATGTTCATCCGGTAAATCTGGTTGTTGCCGTTGATCCCTTCTTTCGAGTAAAAAATTTGATCCTGGGTGATTCCGCCAGTGGTGCCGGTTGTTCCGGTGGTGCCAGTTGTGCCAGTGGTTCCAGTCGTGCCCGTTGTTCCGGTTGTGCCGGTTGTGCCGGTGGTTCCCGTTGTTCCAGTGGTTCCGGTCGTGCCGGTTGTTCCGGTGGTGCCAGTTGTGCCAGTGGTTCCAGTCGTGCCCGTTGTTCCGGATGTTCCGGTTGTTCCGGTTGTCCCGGTGGTTCCCGTTGTTCCAGTGGTTCCGGTCGTGCCCGTTGTTCCAGTGGTCGCAGTGGTGCCGGTTGTGCCTGTTGAAGAACCGGTCGTCGACCCACCTCCGCCGCCGCCACAGCCGACAATCAAAATGCCGGCGGCAAAAAGCCCAAACGGCAACCAAGCCCGGTTCACAGATGCCATACCGCTATTCTCGGCACCCGCAAATTTACCTATAGGGTTCGAACCCGAACCTTAATGGGGTTTTTCACCCAATTCGAAACGAGTATCCCGCTCCATCAAGCGGGAAATCGCCTCTTCAAAGCCGAGGATGCCCATCAACACCTCGTTCAAAGTCTGCATCAGCGGAACCTCAATCCCCTTCTCGGCAGCAAGTTTCAAGGCGACTTTCAGTGTCGGAACCCCTTCCGCAGTTTGTCCGACCGATGCCACCGCGTCATCAACATAGGCGCCGCCTGCCACCGCCAGCCCGACCCGGTAGTTGCGCGAAAGCCGGCTGCTACACGTAGCAAAAAGGTCGCCAACCCCCGCCAATCCGAGGAATGTCTCCATCCGCGCACCCATCGCCACGCCGAGCCGCGTGATTTCCGCAAGTCCTCGGCAGACAAACGCCCCTTTCGTGTTGTCGCCAAATCCCAGCCCGTCGCAGACCCCGGCACCAATTGCGATCACGTTTTTTAGTGCCCCGGCAAGCTCAACCCCGCGGACATCGTCATTGATGTACACGCGGTAACCCTTGCCGTTGAAAGCCTTGCGAACCAACTCTGCCGCGTCTTCGTCGCCGCTGGCACAAACGGCGGCGGTCGGCACCCCCTTGGCAAGTTCCACCGCCAGGTTCGGGCCGCTCAACGCCACCGGGATCGACGCGGGCAACGCCTGCGCCAAAACGTCGCTGACCACCCCGCCGGTTTCCGGGTCGAGACCTTTGCTGGCCAGGCAGACGATCCCACCATCCGCCACATGGGCCAAAACGTCGCGGACCGCCCCCGTTGGCACAGCAATCACCGTGAAGTTCGCCGGTCCCCCCTGCTGACCCTGCGGAACCACTTGGATGGTCTCAGTGAACCGGAACCCCGGCAAGTACTCCCGGTTCTCGCGGTCTTGGTTGAGCTGCGCCGCCGAAAGCGCGTCGTGGGTTACCAACTCGACCATGTGGCCGTTCCGAACCAAAACCAAGCTGAGGGCCGTGCCCCAACTCCCTGCACCGATCACGCGGACTCGCATAACTCTTAACTCTGTATTTTGCCAAGTTCCCGGCAAATCTCTCAGGATTTCTTCACGACCCGTTGACCGTCAAACTCCCAGACGGTCTCTCCAAGCCTGATTTCCCATCGCCAGCCCCGAATCAAATACCCATGGCTGAGCACCAGCCGAAAACCTTCAGCACCGATTTGTCCAGATTCCAAATCGATGGCAAAACACCCCCTGGAATCCAGTCGTGGCCTGGTTGCGATCAGCTCGCTCTGTCGCACACCTGATTCAAACGACTGCCTCAGTCGCTCCTTAGCCCCCAGCTTTCCTGCCCGGCTAAGGGAGTCATCGTTCATGGCGTCGGCCAGTATTTCAGCATCATCCTGCTTGGGATAAGTTCTGATGTGCTGGCCATGCGACTGACCGACTAGACGCACAGGGATCGATGTGGTGATAGTGGCCTGGTTATCAAAGCAGAACACAGTTTCAAGCGGGTTATCCCGGATTTCGATAAGGGTCGATCCCCGGATGCAATCCAACGCCTCAGAGATCAGTCGCAAGTCGTGTTCTTCTAAATCCTTGGTTGCGTTCTGCTTCGAGTTGTAATAAAGTTGGTCGGTATACAAAGACCAGATTTCCTCCCGCCAACCAATCCACCAGCAGTTCACGATTTGCGTCTCTGCCAGGGCTAAGTCTGCATACGTAAAGGCCAAGAGCTCGATCAAAAGCCCGTCAGAAAGACGGACTCCAATCCGCCCATCGGGAAAAACTTCGCCCGATTCAAAAGTCCACTTCCCCGATTGGACTCCCGCCATAAACTCACGGGAAAGAGGGGTAAGGCAATCTTCGCCATCATAAAATGTCGATTCATCCAAGGCGCCACCTCTCAGGCCAAGGATTTTGAATCGGCTTTCGGCTTCCAGATAACAGCCAGAGCGTTTCAACTCCTCCCCGCCCCGGTCGATGAACGGCCTTTGTTCGCCAAACTCGAACCGCATTTCCTGCCACCGCCCCCAAGCGTCGGTCAGAGGCAGACCCACGAATCTATCGAGGACGGATTGAATCTGCGCCAACTCTTGGGGAGATAAGAATGCGCGATCCATGCGTCCAAAGTACCCCCGCCACTCTGCCGAGGGCCCTAGACCAACCGAAAACGGGTATAGTTCAATCCGAGCGGGCTACTTTGCGCGCCGTTGTCTGGAGCGTTTTCCTCCACAGGAGAACTTTGCAGAGAGCGGCACACAGATAGCCTGACAGCCCTGGGATGTCCGAACGCAGAACGGCGATCCCGGGATCTTAAGACGAGGCTGAAACACACAACCATGCCGCTGCACCCGACTACCAAGACCGACATCATTAAAAAGTACGCGACCAAAGAAGGCGACACTGGTTCGCCCGAGGTTCAAATCGCCCTCCTCCAGGCGCGCATCCTGCAGATCACCGATCACCTGCGCACCAACAAAAAAGACCGGCACTCGCGCCAAGGGCTACTCATGCTCGTTGGCAAACGGCGCCGCCTTGAGGGCTACCTGCGGAACAAAGATATCGTCCGGTACCGGGAGCTCATTGCAGACCTCGGCATCCGTGAAGTTCGGCCTCGCTAACCCTGCGTTAGTCAGAGGCTCAACACATGATCCATACACACACCTTTGAGGTGGGCGGCAAAACGTTCAACCTCGAGTCAGGCCGCGTTGCCAAGCAAGCCGGCGGCTCCGTCCTCTTCGGTATCGATGACACCGTCATCCTCGGCACCGCGACCATGTCCAACCAAGAACGGGAAGGCATCGACTTCCTTCCGCTTGTTTGCGATTTTGAAGAGCGCAAATACGCCATCGGCAAAATCCCCGGCGGCGTCATCAAGCGCGGCGGGCGACCCTCGACCAAGGCGACCCTCATCAGCCGACTGATGGACCGGCCGATCCGCCCCCTCTTCCACAAAGGCATCCGCAGCGAAATCCAAGTCATCGCGATGCCGTTCTCCATCGACAAGAACATCCCCAGCGACGTCATGGCCGTCAACGCGGCCGGCGCGGCCCTCTCCGTCTCCGATGTGCCGTTCAACGGACCCATCGCCTGCGTCCGCATCGGCATGATCGACGGCGAATTCATCGTCTTCCCCACCTTTGAAGAGCTGAAAACCTCCAAGCTCGACCTCATCGTCGCCGGACACAAAGGCGCCATCAGCATGGTCGAAGCAGGGGCCAAAGAAGTGACCGAAGAAGTCATGGTCAAGGCCCTGATCTTCGCCCACGAAAACATCCAGCTGATCTGCAAAGAATTCGAAGCCTTTGCCAAAATCGCCGGCAAAGAAAAGCGCACCGTCGCCGAATCTGGCCCAGACAAGAAGTTTGTCGAAGACCTGATGAAGAAAGAAGGCAAAGCCATTGCCGCCGCCCTCTTTCACAAAGACAAGGCCACCCGCGAAAACGCAGAAAACGACCTGAAGAAAGAGCTCAAAGCCAAGTATTCCGAAGGCAAGGAAGACGACAAAGCCTTCCTGCAAAACCTCGGCCCCGCGATTGATAAAGCGATCAAAGAAACCTTGCGCTCCACCGTCATCAAAGAAGGCAAGCGCCCGGATGGCCGCAAGCTCAACGAACTCCGCGATATCGAAGCCGTCGCCGGCATCCTGCCGCGCGTCCACGGTTCGGGCCTCTTCACCCGCGGCCAAACCCAAGTCATGACCGTGCTGACCCTGGGCATGCCCAAAGACGCCCAGTATGCCGACATCCTGGACCAGCTGGACGAAGAGCAGGAGCCCAAGCGCTTTATGCACTTCTACAACTTCCCGCCCTACTCGGTTGGCGAAGCCCGGCCGCTGCGCGGCCCCGGCCGACGCGAAGTCGGACACGGCGCCTTGGCTGAAAGGGCCATCGAAGCCGTCGTCCCCATGGACGACCCCGACTTCCCCTACACCGTCCACCTGATCAGCGAAGTGCTCGAATCCAACGGGTCGTCTTCCATGGCGTCCGTCTGCGGCTCGACCCTCGCGCTCATGGATGCCGGCGTCAAGATCAAAGCCCCCGTTGCAGGGATCGCCATGGGGCTCATGAGCGACGGCAAAAACTTCAGCATCCTTACCGACATTCAAGGCCTAGAAGACCACACCGGCGACATGGACTTTAAGGTGGCTGGAACCCGCGAAGGGATCACCGCTCTCCAGCTCGATACCAAGCTGGAAGGCATCCCCGAGCAAGTCCTCATCGACGCCCTGAGCCAAGCCAAAGACGCCCGGTACAAGATCCTCGACATCATTGAAGCCGAGATCCCCAAACCCAGGCCCCAACTCTCCGGAACCGCCCCGCGCATCCAAACCGTCCAGATCGACACCGAAAAGATCGGGGCGCTCATCGGACCCGGCGGCGCCAACATCCGCAAGATCACCGAAGAAACCGGCTGCGAAATCGACGTCCAAAAAGATGGCCGCGTCCTGATCGCCACCGACAGCGGTGAAAAGGCCGAAAAGGCGATCACTATGATCAAAATGTCCACTTCCAGCCTGGAAGTCGGATTCGCCTTCACCGGCACCGTCACCCGGCTCATGGGTCGGGGCGCCTTGGTCAGCATGCCCAATGGCAAAGATGGCATGGTCCCCACCGACCAACTCACCCACGCCAAAATCGGCCGACCAGACGACGTGCTCAGCGAAGGCGACGTCATCAACGTCAAAGTCCACGAAGTCGACAGCATGGGTCGCATCAACCTCACCGCGCTCGACCTCAACCCGGACAACGAACGGCTCAACGACCCCAACCCACCCGTCAGCGAACGCCCCGCGTTCAGCCGGGACCGCGATGGCGGCCGGGATCGCCGTGGTGGTGGTCGGGATCGAGGCGGATATGGCGACCGTGACCGCGGACCCCGCCGCGAGCGCACCGAAAGCAGCTCATCCGACGGCGACGGCGAAGGCGGTTCCCGCTTCCGCAAACGCCGCTGATGGTCTGAATTATCCGTGATTTTTCACCCCGGTTTCACGTTTTGTGGCCGGGGTGAAAATTTGACAATCTGACCTTGACTTTCATCCGGGGGGGGGGGGGGGGGTAGCGTCGGGCCTATGAAGCAACACCTTATTGCCGCAATTGCCTTTAACGCGGCATCTGCACAGGCGTCAGCAGAGAGCCCGAATACAGTTTGGGTACAAATTGCTTTCACCCAGCCGAGCGACCTCTATCACTACGAAGATGAACTCCTCTATAGTGGTCGCGATAACCTCTCCATCAACGGGAACACCTACTCAGTGAACACAACGCGTACGCTTTTCAAACGCGTCTGCACCGGTTCGCCCACCAACGATCCGCCATGGATGACCGATGTTTCAAGCCTGCAAATTCCCGAACTCAAAGAAACCCTCCCACTCGTTGGAAATGGTACATTCAATACAGGTGTGTATTGGGGAATCGAATTTTCCACTCGAAACACCTATCAGGCTTTTCAAACGTGGGATGTGGAGAACCAAACTTATGGAAATGAAGTCGCAGCGCGGTCGGCAGAAGAAAGGTTTGAACAACGTGTTTGGGCTTATGGCAAATAGGGCTGGTAAATCTCCCAATTTTCTGCAAGTTTTGTTTGTCAGTGCATTTCTCTGTTTTACTGCTCTGGGCCAAGCAACTTTCCACGAGAACCATCCAGTCTATTGGATTGTCGCCACTCAGCAAGCCCAAACAAAGGGGTTGGCCGATGTCACCAGCGATGCAACTGTTGAACAAGTACGCGAACAACTAAACATCGACTGCATGAAAATGCAACTCGAAGATGCAACCATCTTTGTAAGCGACATGGCGATTCCAATTGAGTCGTACGAAAAGTCAATTCGATGGCTCGCCAAGGTTGATGGCAGTTCTCGAATGAAGTTTGACCTAGGCTCGCCGGAAGGTCGCGAACTCAAGGAGTTTCTGGATTCCAAGTTCTTCTTCGATAAGTTTGATGTCCAACCTGGAACCAAGCCCATCGGATTGACAATGGGTATTGAGCTTGTTGACCCATCTTATGCCGGAAAAGGGAATTTTATTTGGAAGCCGGAACCAGAGCGCAACTCAGATTTGGCACTGGCAACTCCATTTTCCGGAGGAATAGACCGGGTTAAAGAGCACGCGGACGCCATATCAGGGCGATCATATCTGTTTCCTACCACGCGATCGACGGTTGGCCTGACATTCCTCAAGTTTTACTCTGGTATGCCGGAATCGCTCCACTCTCTGGACCTGGCCAACCTTGCAAAAGTAGTTTCCGATCTGGGGACTCGGCTGGCCGAACTGGAGTCTGTTTACAAGCAGTCCTTCGAATTTGCAGTGAAGAAGTTCGGAGTTGCGAGCATCGGTGATTTCGAGAAACTAAAAGAAGGGGACTACTCGCTAGAGAGCCTTCCTGCAGAAATTCGAGAAAAATATATTTACACTTTTGTATCTGGATGGGAGAGTCGAGGTTTTGCCTCTAAGGAGGAGGCCCAGACATACATGAGTTCGAATCCGACTTTGAAGTTTCAATTCACACTGATTGCCTACCAAGAGTGCAAGCAAGTGGGCTACGGCGATCAGCCGTTTGGATTTGCATTCATTATCAAACCATGATTTTGGATAAGGCACTCTCTTGTCAAATTTATTCCTCTCCGGTTTCACGTTTTGTGGCCGGGGTGAAAATTAAACAATCGGGCCTTGACTCTCATCCGGGGGGGGGTAGCGTCGGGCCTATGAAGCAACTCCTCATTGCCGCAATTGCCTTGATGACAGCTTCGGCAAATGCCGAATGGACGGACAACGGATATAGCCGCACCGACAACGGCACGCAGATCCTGACATTTGGACTTTCGCCCCGAAACGACTATACTGTGAGTGGATCGTCGATCACATTCCACGTCTCAAGGACGCTTGAAACAAAATTGGTCGAAGGCTCAACTGTGCAAAACCCTCCAACCTGGAACGCCAATATCGCCCTGACCCCAACGCCGAACACGAATGTTTTTACTGGCCATTACAACGATATCAAATATAATGTTCTCTACTGGAACTGCACCTGGGAGTATCATCATTTCCAGCTTGCGCAGAGTTTTACCAATTCAGCGACTTCCGAGACGATTTCAAGATCAGGCTACGAACTTGAAGATGTGCTATTTAGGATCGTGGTAGTGACCCAATGATCTTAAGCATCCCCATCCTAGCCTCCTTAATGATGGCCAATCATGGTCAAATACCAGGAATCCCTCTTGAACCTCGGACAAAGCCCGTGATTGTGGCGTTGGCCGAACAAGAGACCCTAAGCGAGCAACCCAGAGACACTAGTTTGACCGAAATTGAGTCTTTCTTGCACGTCAATGGGATCAAGTATTGGTCATTTCCAGATGACAATTTCACCATCATTGTTTCGAAGCAGATCGCTCCTATTGAAGATTATCTCGCCACGGCCAAGTGGGCCGATTCCGTCAGGAATTCCGGCCAAACCACCTTTTCATGCGATTCTCCCGAGGGTCAGCAGCTCTTCGATGCGCTATGCAAGCGACAAAACATGGAGAGAATCGAGGTTGCGCCACAGGAAAAATTCATGGCCCTCAGCGCCACCTTCTCAATAAGCGATCCTTCTGGCACGATTGGACGACCGGTTTTTGGATCTGTTTCCCTTCCAAAAAAGCCGTTAGCGACAGTCTACTGGCCTCCAGAAACCGACAATGATGCCGCTGCGGCGGAACACCTACGGGCCAAGAGGAGAGATGCCCCATTTCCACTGGTCATGGATCTTGGTACCTACAAAGTGACAGATTTTGGCACGCTGAAGGGAACGCTTCTTCAAGCACAGGCTCTTCAATCCATGTCTCACTTTTTGGAGCAACTCGGCAGAGAGTTGGAAGCAGCTCAACGTTCCGCGAAAGCCGCTGTGGATTCACTAGTTGTCCAACTGGCCGATTCCGCCTATGGACAAGAAGGCAGCAAGAACATCAAGAAGGCAAACTTCAATAATTTGCCGCCCGGGGTAAAAGACGAATTGGCGAAGATGGCTAAATCGAACCCGGAAATGCTTGGCTTTTCAAATACCGAAGATGCCACAAGGTTCCTTGACAGCAACCCGATGCTTGAAGTTAAATACCATTTGGCGATTTCCACGAAGTCAACAGCTTCAAAAGATGGTAAATCAGGCACAACGGTGACGAGCATTGTGCTTTATGGGAACTGAGATCTCTGAATTTCCCGTGATTTTTCACCCCGGTTTCACGTTTTGTGGCCGGGGTGGAATGGCTCCGCATACCTTTTGTTTGCAAACGCGAAGCACCCCAGCGTCTGCCGGAAAGATCCCGCAATTCGAGATCCTTTGAAAAAAGTGGAATCCTCAACCACAAAATCGGCCACTATGCGGTTTCAAGGCGATTCCAATGACGGATTCCACGACCAAGATTGCGATTGTCGGCGGAGGCACCGCTGGCATCGATGTTGCTGCCCGGCTCTCCCAACATTTCCCGGCGAGCCAGATCACACTCATCGACCCCACGGAGAAGCACTATTACCAGCCGCTCTGGACCTTGGTCGGCGGGGGCGAGGCAAAAAAGGAAGACACCTGTCGCAACGAATCAGATCTCATCCCCCCCGGGGTCAACTGGATCCAAGAATCGGTGACGCAACTCCTGCCCGGTGAAAATGCCCTGCTCACATCCGGTGGAATGCGCATCACTTACGAAGCCCTCGTCCTCTGTCCGGGGCTCCGGATCGAATGGGGCGCCATCAAAGGATTGCCCGAAGCGCTCCAGAGCGATCCACGGGTTGCCAGCAACTACGATTACAATACCGTCGACAAAACTTGGGCGGGCTTGCAAGCCCTCAAACAGGGGACGGCAATTTTCACCCAGCCCAGCACACCCATCAAGTGCGGCGGGGCCCCGCAAAAAATCATGTACTTGGCCCACGATTATTGGCAGCGGCACGGCGTCGCCGACAACATCTCAGTGAAGGGATACTTTGCCCCGGCCACCATTTTTGGCAACCCGCACTATGTGCCGGCCCTCAACAAGGTCGTCGAACGCAAACACATCGAGATGCACTATCGCCGCGACTTGGTGGCCATTGACCACTTGGCCGGGACGGCAACCTTCCAAAACCTGGATGCCCCAGAAGAGATGGAATCCGTTGCCTACGAGTTCATCCACGTGACACCCAAAATGTATCCGCCGGAATTTGTTGCCAAAAGCCCCTTGGCTATTGCCGATGGTCCAACGAAAGGGTGGGCCGAAGTCAATAAGAACACCTTGCAAAGCCCCATATTTTCCAATGTGTTTGCCCTCGGGGACGTGGCGGGGATCCCCACCAGCAAAACCGGGGCGGCAATCCGCAAACAGGCCATCGTTGTGGAACAGAACATGGTTGCCCACTTGGCGGGCAAGCCTTTGCCAAACCAATACGACGGGTACACCTCCTGCCCGCTGGTCACAGGCTATGGCAAACTTATCATGGCCGAATTCGGCTACGATGACAAAGTTTTGCCCAGCTTTCCCCTGGATCCGACAAAGGAACGGTGGTCGATGTACATGCTTAAAAAGCATTTCTTGCCTTGGATGTACTGGAATCTCATGCTCAAGGGCAAGGCATAATTGCACAGTGCACCTCAACAATTAACAAGTTGTTAAGATTCGGATGTGGGTTGACTTCCGTAAAAAGGGGGGGGCGGTAGCATATGTCCATGGCAAAAGAAATCCTCTCACTGTTCGCAGCCGGAATTTCGATATCAATTGCCTTCGCCCAGCATGGTGAGTGGGTGCAATACAGTTACACAGAATCAGATACTTGGCAAGGCGGCGCGCTAACATTAAACCCGGGTGAACTGAATGAATACTCCGAACAATGGTTTGCAATCAATTTGACGAGGACAATTCCGTTAAATGTTGTTTATGGAGCGGTGACTGAAGAGCCAGCCTGGGTGACAGAGCTAACCCCATTATGCTTCACGAATCAGACCCTCACCAATTATAAAGCGGGAATCTATGCTCCAAATGGTTTAACCGTGTCTAATATATGGCATCGATACGATCGTGAGCAGGTCTTTATCTTCTTGCCTCATATGCTGCTTTCTACAGATGGCATGCCCATGTCTTATGACTATGCAACAAGAAACGGATACATGAACGAGTCGTTCGAAATCTACCACACGGTTTCATAAGGCCATGATGCTCTCCATCGGAATCTATCTTTCCCTCATTGCTGCGGCCAAAATGGTCGAAGAACCGCGGTCGGTCATGCTTGTTCTGGCAGAAAACGAACGGAATGATGATTTCCGGATGATTGAACCAGCGCAATGTTCGGTCGAATCGCTCAAAGATAAAACCGGGATTGATTTTCATCTCTATTATGGCGAAAGCACCGATATCTACCTCTCTGAAAGCGTTGCCCCTCTCACGGCCCTGAGACAACTGACGATGCTGGTCGATGAAGCAACCAGGAATGGGGGGACAAAGTTTGCCATGGGCAGCCCGATCGGCAACATCTGTCAGTCCATTTGCGAAAACACAGCTCCCAGAAAAAACTCACAGGCAAAGCCAGGTGACGAGTGTTATGGGCTGGGGATCAGCGTGAAGTATTCCTTCGACGTCCCAGGTGCCAAGGCTTTCACCGAAGAGATTTGTCCCACAAAGAATGAGATCGCGCGACCGTTGCAAGAATCGCTTTCCCTGGAAGAAGCAAAGGAGTTTAGAAAGAAGCGAAATCGCCCGGTCGGCTATTCGCTCAGTTCATACGTGAACCAAAACTATTCGGTGCGGCCGCTTGTTCCTGGTTCCTTTTCGCAAGAAGATGCTGTTCTTGCCGGAATTGATCTCACAAGCGCTTTGACAAAGGCGGCTGTGGAGGTTCATTCTCTGTTTTTGGCTTACCGAAACAGCTACAGCACGCTGGTTGCTTCATATCGAGGACAATTCTGCCAACCGTTTGGAGGAATTCCTGACGGACAATTTGAGTTCAATGACCTATCACCGGAAATCAAGCAGAGAATCGTCGACCAGTCGAAGTTCAATTTTAAGGGGCTAGGATACGAAAGCGAGGAGGCAGTCGATCAATTTTTTGCTAGGAATCCAAAGATGAAGATCACTTTTTCGATTGCCGTTTTTGAGGGCAGTTCATTCATCAACCCATCCGATGGCCGAGTGATCCGGTCAGGGATGTTTATTGTGCTCGGAAATCCGACGGGCCCCTGAATACCCACTTATGTCTCAAGTTCTGAGTTCTTGGCTTAAACTCAAACGAAGCATGGTCGCGGAAATCGCTGCCCGGATCGCCAAGCGGCTTGCCGTTTGTTGCACGGTCATTGCCCTAATGGGCCCAATTGCCGCGGCTCCCCTTGCGCTGTGCCAGCAAGACCTATGCCGTTGTAACCCGTGCCACTGCGGGCCGGCGTGCCCATGCGGCCAAGCCGAAGTCCGGATTGCCAATGAAAGCGAGGCGCGCACTCTTGCAAGTCCCAATTCGCTGGCCCCGGCTACTTGCCGGACATCAACACCTACCAGCGTCGTTTATTGGGCCAAAAGTGTCGCCAAAGTCGGCGCACCCAGGGGGCCGCCGCTCTGACACCAGATCGGATTTCGCCCTGAAACCGGAGGGCCAAGACAGTTCACGATGAGAAAGAACAATGAACACAAACGAAACAAAAAACTGTTGCTGCAACCCTAATTGCACCTGCGAAAACTGCACTTGCACCTGCAATTGCACCGACCAAGACCATTGCGGTTGCAAAACTGGCGGCGAATGCACCTGCCAGTGCTGCTGCGCCTAAAGGGCCTCGGCCGGAAGTGCGGCGGGACGGCGGCGAACCAGGCCGCCGCCCGCCGTCTCTGTCGGAGTTGAGTTAAAGCTCTCCTGAGCCCACTTACTCTTAAGGCACGGCCTGTGCCAAAAAAGCCACCCGGAGGAAAAACCTCACGGGTGGCTCAAAGTTTTTGAATCTGGGAACCTGGGTCACCAGGGGCTAATGGTCGAAATCTGGCCCTTGTCGCGCAAGGTCGCTTCGCCGGATTTCACTTTGACCAGCTTGACGTCATCCGTCAAAAAGTCGCCAGGCTGCGCATAAAGCACTTCCTTTTCTTTGACGAAGACTGCGGTCGCACCCTCTTCTGATTCCACCGATCCGACAAACTTCCATCCGCCGAAAGGAGCATCGGGTTCTTTGGGGGTGCCTTCCGATGTCGGCGTCGCAGACAAGCCTTGCGAGGAGGCGACATAGACGTCCACCGGGATCCCTTCTACCCGCGTCCGACCTTCAAACTTGCCTTCGAGGGAAACGACTTTGCCTAGCTCGAAAACCGGGTTCCCCGGCACTCGGAAGGCGAAAATGGGTGACTTGGCATTTGCATTGGGTGCACCAAGGAACACCGTCACAAAGCCGTTGCCGGGCTCTGTTTTGACCACAACCCCTTCGGCCTTGACCAAAGACCCTTTGAACGGGGTGTCGCCCTTGCTGGAAACACCGACGATCAGTTCTGCCGCAGAATAGACTTTGTCCGGCAAATTGCTGAGGTCGGGGCCCTTGGACTTGTCTTCGTCGTCCATGAGGCCGTTCAGCTCCTTGGTTTTGGCGTCGGCTTCCTTCTTATCCGATTTGGCCGTGTCAATCGCCCGGCGCGCGCCCGGCATAAATCCGGTGTTGGATTGGGGTGCAATCCCGACGCCCGTCGCCATTGTCAGTTGCGGCGAGGCTTTGGCCCCCGCCGGGTAAGCCAACAGGATCCCGATCACGCCGACCATGGCCAGACCCGCTAAAACTTGTGTCCCTCGCATGGAAGGTTTGTTCCGTACCATGCCATGGCGGGGCCCCGCAATCCAGCCGGGATTATCCTTCCTTCTCGTCGTGTTGCTCTTTTAAAGCGGCCACAACCGCCGGATCGGCCAGAGTGGTGACATCCCCCAGGACACGGCCTTCCGCAATGTCCCGCAGCAACCGGCGCATGATTTTCCCACTCCGAGTCTTTGGGAGATCGGCTGTGAAGTAAAGGTCGTCGGGCCGGGCCAGCGACCCGATCTTTTCGGCCACGTGGGCCCGGAGTTCCATGTTCAGGGCATCGCTGGCCTCAACGTGCGATTTGAGGATCACGAAGGCCGCAACCGATTGCCCCTTGATCTCGTGGGCCTTGCCGATCACCGCGCTTTCGGCCACCGCATGGTGGTCAACCAGGGCGCTCTCGACCTCCATTGTCGAGATATTGTGGCCGCTCACGAGCATGATGTCGTCCACGCGCCCCAAAAGCCAAAAGTCGCCATCAGCGTCGACCTTGGCCCCGTCGCCCGCAAAGTAAGCATCGGAGAATTTGCTCCAATAGACTTGGCGGTAACGCTCGTTGTCCCCCCAAATCCCACGCAACATGCTGGGCCACGGCCTTTTCAAAACCAGGAATCCTCCCACCGGCGCCCCGTGGGTGGCCAAGAGGTCGTCTCCCGCCTCGTTGTAAATGGAAGCGGAAATTCCAGGAAAGGGCCGGCCTGCACTCCCGGGTTTGGTCACCGTGATCCCCGGCAAGGGTGTGATCATGATCGCCCCCGTCTCGGTTTGCCACCATGTGTCCACGATGGGGCACCGGCCGCCACCGATGAACTCGTGGTACCAAATCCATGCTTCTGGGTTGATCGGTTCCCCGACCGAACCCAACAAACGCAGCGAGCCCAGGTCGCACCGTTGGGGGAACTCCTCGCCCCATTTCATGAATGTCCGGATCGCAGTCGGTGCCGTGTAAAGAATGGTGGCCCTGTGGCGTTCCACGATCCGCCAAAACCGGTCTTTGTCAGGCGTGTCAGGCGCTCCTTCGTAGAGGATTTGGGTCACCCCGTTGCACATGGGGCCATAAACCACATAGCTGTGCCCCGTGATCCAACCGCAATCGGCCGTGCACCAGTAGACATCGGAATCTTTGTAATCAAAAACTAGCTTGCTGGTCGCCATCGTCCCGGTCAGGTATCCGCCTGTGGTGTGCACGATTCCCTTGGGTTTGCCCGTCGATCCGCTGGTGTAGAGGATGAAAAGAACATCCTCAGAATCCATAGGCTCGCAGGGGCAGTCGGCAGGTTGGGGGTCGACAGCTTCTCCCCAACGGATGTCCCGGCCCTCCTTCCAATTGGATTGTTCCGGGCCCTCCGCGCCGACCCGTTGGTGGACCAGCACCTTTTCAACCGTGGGGCAACCCATTTCCAGCGCCTCATCGACAATTTTCTTAAGGCCGATTACCTTGCCCCGGCGCCACAGGCCATCGGCCGTGACAATCGCCTTGGCTTGGGCGTCGTTGGCGCGCTCGCAAATCGACTTGGCGCTGAATCCGCCAAAGATCACCGAGTGGATTGCGCCAATGCGGGCGCAGGCAAGCATCGCCAAACACAATTCCGGGCCCTGACCCATGTAAATGCAAACGCGATCCCCCTTGCCGATCCCCAGCGCCTTCAAGGCATTGGCGACCTTCTGGACTTCGCGGTGCACATCGGCATAGGTGAAAACCCGGATGTCGCCCGGTTCGCCTTCGGCGATCCAAGCTGTTTTGCCCCCATTGCCCCTGAGCACATGGCGGTCGACCGCGTTGTGGCAGGCGTTGACCTTGCCCCCGACAAACCATTGCGAGAACGGTTGATCCCAAACGCAAACGGTTTCCCACTTGGAAAACCAGTCCAGCTTTTCTGCCCAACCGGTCCACCAACCCTGCCAGTCAGAATCCGCCTCCCCATAGATTCCGGGGTCGCTGGCGTTGGCGGCCGCGGCAAATTCAGGTGGCGGCGGGAATTTTCGGCTCTCGGTCAGCAGGCTGTCTATCGTCTCAGACATCAGGTTCTCACTCCCAATTGTTTTACCAGCATGCCGATTTGGATATCATCGAACCCAGGATGGCTTTCTGCATCAGTCCTTGCATCGGCTTGACCACCCCCAGCCCGGGGGAGATGGTCGCCGAATACGCGAGGCTGTTCGGAATGCAGCAGACAGCCGATGCCGAAGGACTCCGGCTCGAAGCCGGGTTCCTCTCGTTTTATGTTGACCCGGGCCAACGTCAACCGCCCATTCTCGAACTCCTCACCAAAGACCTTGCTTCGGCAAGGGCCCTGCTCAGGGCATTCGGATGCCAAGAGCAAGCCTGGAACGGGGAATCCAAACTCAACCTCGTCACCGATCGGTTCGGCATCGCCTGGAACATCCACCAAGGCCAACCCACCAAGGATTGGATCGACCAGATGGACAGGGTGGCGGCCGTCCCTGCCAAAATCGCGCTGCACTTGCACGAGGGTGCCAAAGCCGCCGCCTACTATGCCGAACTTTTGGGAGAACCGGCGACTCACACCCCCGGGGGGTGGACCATCGATTCGAACCATGTCCGAATCGTCATCGAAGCGGGGCTCCCCCATGGCCCTGCCTTCTTTGCCGATGCCGCCGCCGCCCCGGATCCCGATGCGCTCGCCGCGTTCTTTGCTGGCCGGACTTGCCATGTTGACCGTTTCGGCATTACCTGGAAAGCCGCCCTTCGCGATGGTCCGGCCAACGCTGTTGTCGAGGCATAATCAACCAGGATGCAACTCCTAACCGACTGGGACGGATTCCTTGCCGAACTCCAAGACCGCTGGCCCCGGGGAACAAGGGTTTATTTGGCCCGTGAAGGCAAATCCACCGTCCTCACCGTGCGGGACGAAGAATCAAAAGCAATCTACTGTTGCCGCCACAATGCCCCCATCGGCGAAGTGGCCGCAGCCCTGCAGGCCCTTGGGCACAGCTGCCACAACGGCGCGTGGAGCACCGCCTCGGAAAACCGGCCGCCTGATGAGATCTTTGTTTCCGCCGTCGCCTATTTCAGCGATGGGAAGCAACCGGGACTGTGGGTTGATGTCGGCACCCACTATCCAACTCCGTCTTCCGTCATCGCCAAGCTGCTGGCCGAATTCCATGCCGACGGTACCTTGTCCGACACCGACCACGACACCTTTCACAAAGTCGCCCGACCCAATGTGGTGATCCTCACGCCAGACCACATTCAAAATTTCTTGGCCGCGAACGCGAACATCGATGCACCTGGGAATCCCGATGACGGACGAAAAGTTTGAATCCCAGCTGCGCCGGCACAAAGATGCCGTTTACCGGCAAATGCTGCGCGTTTGCGGCAACCGGGAAGATGCCGAGGACGTCTTGGTCGAGGCCATCCTCAATGCCTACCGGCACTACGAAAACCTTGAGGATAAAGAGCGGTTCCAGGCCTGGCTTGCCGTCATTGGCCGCCGAGTGTGCGGCCGTATCAAAAAGAAAGAATCCCTCCTTCCGCTCGTCGAACTTGCCGACCGCCATCCCGCTGTTTCGGAAGAACCCGACTTTGAAACCAACGAACTGGTGGCAAAAGTCCACAATGCCCTCAATGTTCTCTCACCCGATGAACGACCCGTCTTTGAACTGCGGGATCTTCAAGGGATGTCCGGAGAGGAGACTGCCCAGCGACTTGGGATATCGGTTGCCGCCATGAAATCCCGGCTCCACCGGGCCCGGGCAAGAATCCGCAAGGCCCTCGATCACTGTTTGGACTGTGCGGAAACTTGAGCCTTCCAAAGGTCTAAAACCGCCAACGCCATCTCCATTTGGCTGCCCGTATCCGAATTTCGGAACAGGATCACTGCCCAACCGTCCGGCCGCTCCCGGTAATAGGCGGATGTGTAACCAAACGTCGTCCCGGTGTGGCGGAGCGCTCCGGGATCCACATACCAGCCGAATCCATAGTTGCCCGCATTGGGGAATGATGGCGTCCATTGTTGGTCCAAGATCGACCGGTCTAGCCTTCCAGATCGTAAAGCCAACTCATATTTGACCATGTCGCCCAGAGTGGAATGCACGCCGCCGCTCCCGTTGAACATCTGGGGGCGTTCACGGGTCGGGATGACGAACCGACCGTCCTGCCAACGATATCCAATGACTTCGTGGGGGTAGGCCGTGCCTTTGGTGTAATAGCCCGTCCCCGTCATGCCAACCGGGTCGAAGATCAGTTTCTTTGCCAGCACGGGCAACGGCGAACCCCCAGCCTTTTCCACCAGGGCCCCCAAAAGCCCATAGGCGTAATTGTTGTATCGGAACTTCGTTCCGGGAGCCGTCTCTAGCGGGTCTTTGCCAACCAAGGCGACATAGGCGTCAAGCGTGTATTCCTTGGCATAGTCGAACCCCTCGGGATCGGGGATGCCGCTCGTGTGGCCCATCAAGTGCCGGACCCGCATCCCACGCCAGCTTTCCGGCCCTTGGGGGAACCACTTCAGCACTTCGTCATCCAGGCTCAACTTCCCCTCCTTTTCCAAGCAGAGCGCCACATAGCTGCACATCTGCTTGCTCAGGCTTGCAATCCGGTGAACGCTGTTGACGGTGAACTTTTCCTGCTTTTCCAAATTCGCAAAGCCGTATTCCCGCGTTGCCACATTGCCTTTGGGGTCAATGACGGCAAAAACAACTCCCGGCAGATGGTCTGCGGCCATCCTTTGGGCCACAAAGTCGTCGACAGGATCCGCGAGAGCCAGGGCGGAACCTATCGCCAAGACGAAGGCAAAAACCATGTGCAAGCGGGGCATCAGCCCCCATTTTGACCGGGAATTCACTCCATTGCCCGGCATTCTCAACTCAGTTTCACATTGGCCGGCCAAGTTCGGCTATATTGGATCGTATCAGTCTCCGACAATGAATAGCCGCTCCGCCTTTACCCTGATTGAACTGTTGGTTGTGATCGCGATCATCGCGATCCTTGCCGCCATCCTTTTCCCCGTCTTTGCCCAAGCAAAGGCGGCGGCCAAAAAAATCACGAGCGTCAGCAACCTCAAGCAGATCGCCACCGCCGTGCACATCTACATTTCTGATTACGACGATGTCTTGCCGATCACCTATGCGCCGAACCCGGCGAACCCGGCGCAATACAACCACGGCGTCCTCAATCCCGCGGGATCTTGGTACACGCCAACTAATGCCTTGACAAGGGCGGCTTTTGAAAGCTCTTGGGCAACCAACACCTACCCCTACACCAAGAACTACCAGCTGCTCTACGATTCCAACAGCGTGCCGGTGGCGGTGACCTCCAGCCCCTATCCGGGAGCAGTCCCCCCAAGCTCGGCCCCTAACATCAGTTACACTTACAACGGCAACCTCAACGGCTACAGCCACACCGCCGTGACCGCCCCCTCGCAACTCCCCGTGCTGTGGAACGGGCGGGGCCGTGCCTCTTTGACCGGGTGGGCCTTTGCAAATCCCCCGATGTTCTGTTACGACACGACCCAAGTTTGCAGCTACCGTCCCCCAACCCCTGGGTGCCCCATCAACAGCGGCAACGGGAACTCCTCGTTCCTTAGCCTCAATTCGCGCAATCTTGGCTACGACCTACACATGGGGGGAATCATCTTCACCTATGCCGATTCCCATGCCAAATGGGTCAAAATCGGCGTGTATTCGACCGGCAACACCAATCGGCTCAAAGACCCGTTTGCCAGTTACAACGGGACCAACCAACCGGTTAGCCGATGGTCGGATCAGTACCAGTGCCACAGCTACCTGTTCCGGCCCGATTTCGATTTCGGGAACGAACCGGGAGTCATCGAATAGGCCCCGCTGAATCGAATCACCGGCATTCCGGCTCTTAGGGTTTATGCTCAACGCCTCCGGGTGGGCGGCCACCTTTGCCGTCGGGTTTGTGCTCGGCCTCCTGGGCGGCGGCGGCTCCATCCTCATCGTCCCTGTGCTCGTCTACCTGTTCCTGTTCTCAGCCGAACAATCCACCGGCCTCTCCCTCCTCGTCGTGGGCCTTTCCACATTGATCGGCCTCTTTGCCTCGGGTGCCTTCAAGAGCGTTCAGATAAAGACGGCCCTCACCTTCGCCCTTCCGAGCTCCCTGGGGGCGTTCCTGGCCCGCAAGGTGTTGCTGCCCGCCACGCCACACATGGTTGGGCCCCTGAGCCGCGACACGTTCCTCCTTGTGCTATTTGCGGCTTTGATGCTGGTTGTCGCCTACCGCATGGTCCGGCCAGAAAAGGCCGGCTTGGCCGGTGATTCTAAACCAAATGGTTCACTAACTTTGGCAGAACTGGCAAAGACTTCCATGATCGGGTTGTTTGTCGGCATGGTCGCCGGATATTTGGGGGCCGGAGGGGGGTTCCTCATCGTCCCCGCCCTTAACCAAACCCTTGGCTTGCCGATGCCGTTAGCCATCCCAACGTCACTCGCCATCATTGCCGCACAGTCGCTGATCGGTTTCACGGGGGCCATTGGCAACACCCATGTCGATTGGCCTTTCTCAATCGGGCTGACTGCTGTCGCCGTGGCCGGCCTGGTCACGGGAACGCAGTTCAAATCAAAAGTCAACCCGGCCAAACTCAAACCGGCATTTGGCTATTTCGTGCTGGTGACCGGGGTGTTCATACTCGTGCAAGAACTCGTGGTCAAGAAGGCCCACACCGGCTGAATCCTTTCCAAAGCCGACGCCTCTCCCCAGATAAGACGCCATGAACATTTCATTGGAACAACTCGACACTCTTGCCCAAGGAAACGCAAAGCCGACACTGATCGACGTGCGGAGCCCAGGCGAATTTGCCGCCGGGCACATCCCGGGAGCAGTGAACATCCCCATGGATCAAATCGAATCCCGGCTTGCCGATTTGGGAGAAACCAGTGTCGTCCTCGTCTGTCAATCCGGGCAGCGCGCGGGCATCACCTGCGAGCTGATCCAAGATCGACACCCTGACCTTAAAGTTTTGGACGGCGGCACCAACGCATGGGTTCAGGCGAACCGGCCCGTCGTCTCCAGCACCCAAACCCGGTGGTCTCTCGACCGCCAAGTCCGGTTGGGGGCCGGTGTCCTCGTACTCACCGGCGTTTCGCTCGGATTCGCCGTCCACCCCGGCTGGTTCGGACTTGCCGCGTTTGTCGGGGCCGGACTCACGTTCGCCGGACTCACCGATATCTGCGGCATGGCTTTCATCCTCGCCAAAATGCCTTGGAACAAACCCGCAAGATCAGACAAATTTAACCAAAAGGTACAACAATCATGATCCTCAAACGCTTCTACGACGAAAAACTCGCCCATGCCAGCTACCTCGTCGGGTGCCCTGGCGCCGGCGAAGCCTGCATCATCGATGCCAACCGCGACCTTGACCAATACATCCAAGCCGCCCAGGCCGAAGGGTTGCGCATCACCAAAGTCACGGAAACCCACATCCACGCCGATTACCTCAGCGGTTCCCAAGAATTGGCCGAAGTCACAGGTGCCGAGCTCCTGTTCAGCGATGAAGGGGATGCCGATTGGAAGTACGACCCGGCCATCAAGGCGACGTTGCTCAAAGAAGGCGACTCCTTCCGAATCGGCGCCCTCCGCTTCGATATCTGGCACACGCCGGGCCACACCCCAGAACACATCACCCACATCCTGACCGACGAAGCCACATCATCCGAACCCGTGGCAGCCTTCACGGGGGACCTCGTTTTTGTCGGCGACGTCGGAAGGCCCGACCTCCTGGAAGAGGCTGCCGGGATCATGGGGACGGCCGAACCGGGTGCCCGCCGGTTGTTCCACACCTTGGAGCGGTTCAAAAGCCTGCCCGACAGCATCCTGATTTGGCCCGCACACGGCGCCGGGTCGGCCTGCGGCAAATCGTTGGGGGGTTCGCCAGTCAGCAGCCTCGGCTACGAAAAACTTTCGAACTGGGGCCTGCGGCACAACACCGAAGAAGAGTTCGTCAAAGACGTCCTTGCCGGCCAACCGGAACCCCCGGTCTACTTTGCACAAATGAAGATGCGGAACAAAATGAAGGCCGCCAGCTTCCGCAACCGGGTCGTCCCCGCGCAACTCACCGACCCAACTTTGGCCAAAGATGCCGTCATCCTCGATGTCCGGCCGAGCATCAACTATCTGGGCAACCACGTCACGGGTTCCCTGCATGCCCCTGTCGCCGCCCAGGGCTTTACCACTTGGGCCGGGTGGTTTGTGCCTTATGACAGCCCCATCGTCTTGATCGCCTTGGATGCAGACGATGCCCGCCAAGCCGTCAAAGACCTGAGAATGATCGGCCTCGACCATGTGGTTGGATTTTTTACTGAAAAGGCATTGGCCGCGTTCCCCGGTGCAGGAATGGAACTCAGATCCACACCAAGTGTCCCTGCAGGCAGTTGCGCTATCGAAGAAGGCTCCCTGCTCGACATCCGCGGCCTTGGGGAATATGTACTCCACCACCACCCGGAAAGCACCCACATCCCGATGGGGTACATGGCAAAGAACAAGGACAAAATCCGCTTCGACGCAAAAACTTTCGTCCATTGCCAAGGCGGCACCCGGTCGCCGGTGGCTATCAGTGTGCTCGAGCGGATGGGCCACCAGAACCTGGTGAATGTCCAAGATGGGTTCCTTGGATTCAACTTGGCCTTACCCGAAACCGCCTGCGTCTAAACGATCTGGCCAGCAAGCCCCCGCGCCCAAACGATCAAGGGCCGGGGGCTTGCCCGGCTCGGAATTCAGCCAATTCGGCCTTGGCTTTGGCCCCGACCTCCTCCAGGCGGGACCGCCACCCCCTTTCAAAGGGCTCCAAGAGTTTAACGATCGCTTCGGTGACGATCCGGTCGCGCCACCATTTCTTATCAGCCGGAACGACAAGCCAGGGAGCCTCTTTGGAGCAGCACCGGCCGATCGCCTCGCTGTAAGCGTGCTGGTAGCCATCCCAGTGTTCCCGCTCTTTCCAATCGCCGACGCTAAGCTTCCAGGACGCATTCGGGTCGTTCTCCCGTTCGAGCAGCCTCGTTTCCTGTTCCTCTTTGCTCACATGCAAAAACACTTTGAGGATAATCGTGCCATTTTCGGCGAGCATCTTCTCGAAGTCATTGATATGGCCATACCGCTTGCGCCAAACCTCTTCGGGGACAAGGTTGTGAACCCGTACAACCCCGACATCTTCATAGTGCGAGCGGTTGAAGATCGTGATCTCGCCCTTCCCGGGAGTTTGCGCATGGCACCGCCACAAAAAGTCGTGCGCCAGCTCCGGGGGGGTCGGCACCTTGAAACTTGCCACCCGGCAACTCTGGGCATGGCAAAAGCTCAGGATATGCCGGATCGTCCCATCTTTGCCCGCCGCATCCATCCCCTGCAAAACAATCAAAAGCGAGTTCGTCCCGGCAAAGAACATCAGGTCGAACAGTTCTTCCATCCGCTCGCCGAGCTTTTGGGTCTCGGCACGCACATCAATCTTCACCGCCGAATCCGGCGCGGTTGTGGGCGAACCCGACAGCTTAAAGCCGGGATCGGGCTTGACAACCCACTCCCCATTGTGATTGGACATTGCACGATATTTTGCCACTAGAGGACAGATCGCCACCGAATCCTGTCACACTCTCATTCCGTAAGGATTCAAGAAGCACTATGGAACCGACCGCAGAAGAAAGACAAATGGCGATGATCGCGCACATCGGGGGTGCCGTGTTGGCCCTCTTCACTGGGCTTGGATTTATCGTCCCCCTCGTGCTCTACCTCACCAAAAAGGACCAATCTAAATTCATCGGGTTCCACGCTCTCCAGTCTCTGATCCTCCACGGCGTGGTTTGGGCCGTTGGGATCGTGCTGGGAATCATCACCGCCATCTCGTGCGGGATTGGGGCCTTGGTAACCGTCCCCATCGGCCTGATCGCGGGGATCGGCGCTCTTGTGCTCATGATCATGGCTGGGATCAAAGCCAACGAAGGCCAGTGGTACATGCTCCCGGTTGCCGGCGATTACGCCCGCAAATCGATCGGCGTCTAAGCGGCATCTAAACAATCTGCTGTCCTGGCACAGGGTTTTGGTAAGATCGGAAAACCGCCGATTTGGCGGTCAACCGCTATGCGTCTGTCAACCCTTCCCCTCATCGCCGCACTCCTGGTCGCGGCATCGCTCCCCGCCGTTGCACAAAAAAAGGTTCTCACCCACGATGTGTACGACTCGTGGAAGTCGCTGGTCGGAACCCGCCTGTCTGATAACGGGGCTTGGATCGCATTCACAATCAGCCCGCAAGAAGGCGACAACACCTTTGAAATCAAAGCCACCAACGGCTCCAAGTCCTACAAGTTCGAGCGTGGCCAAAACATCCAGTTCTCAGCCGATTCGCAATACGCCATCGCCACCATTACCCCCACAGCCAAAGAACTCAAAGAAGCAACCGAAAAGAAAGTCCCGACCGAAGACCGTCCCAAAAACTCTCTGCTTATCCTCAACCTGGCGACGGGGCAAGAAACCCGACTTGAAAAAATCACCTCGTTCTCCCTCGCACCCAAGGGAGGCGACTGGATCCTTTACCGGCCCGAGCCGCCCAAGAAGGAAGAGCCGAAGCCAGCCGCCAAACCGGAAACCGATTCCCAACAACCGCCGGCCGCTCCGCAAAAGCCTGAAGACAAAAAAGTCGCCGGGCACGGCAACGGGGCCACAATCGTCCTGCGCAACCTCAAATCTGGCAAAGAGATCAAGTTGGACAACATCGGGCTCAGCCAGTTCAACGAAACGGGTACGCGGCTTTACTACACGTCAACGCCCGAAGGGCTGACCGGCCACGGCGTGTTTGCCCTGGATCTTGGCAATGAAAAATCGACACCGGTCATGGAGGGTCTGGCCCAATACCGCCGCATCGCCGTCTCCGAAGACGACAAGCAGGTCGCCATCCTCTGCGATATCGACGACTATCGGGGAAAGGAGCCTTCCCACTCAATTTTTGTGGCCGGCACCGATGGCAAGAACCTCCACAAAGTGGCAACAGCCGGGGATGCCGGAATGCCCGAAGGATGGATGATCAACAAATCTTCAACCTTGCGCTGGAGCAAAGCTGGGGATCGAATTGAATTCAGCACTGTGCCCAAACCCAAAACCGATGAGAAGCCGGCCCCGGCCGACACATCCGACAAAGCCGAACTCGACGTGTGGAGCTGGACGGACAAGGCCCTGCAACCCGAGCAGTTGCTGCGGGTGAACGCCGAGAAAAATCGCACCTACTCCGCCATCTACGATCTCAAAGACAAACGGGTGTACCAGATTGAAACCTTGGCCCATCCCGATGTCACGATGCCCCGCAACCTCAACGGGGATTACGGCTTGGTCAACGAAGACAAGTTCTCCGGGGCTGGCGCCGTGCCGGCTTATGTCGGCCGGCTCAACATCAAAACCGGGCAACTCTTCCAAATCGCCGACGACAGCTACCTCTCCGCCTCATTCTCACCCACCGGACGTTGGATTATGCTCTTTGACCTGCAATCCAAACTTTCCATGGTCATGGATCCGGCAACTGGGGACTCAAGAGCCTACAGCGACCGTGTCCCGTTCCCGATTTTCGACATCAACGATGACCACCCGACCGGGGGAGGGCCCTACGGCGTTGCCGGATACACCAAAGACGACAGCATCGCCTTTGTCTACGACGAGTTCGACATCTGGGCTGTCAACCTGACCAACGGCGACCAAGCCAAATGCGTCACCGGCGGATATGGGCGCAACTGGCGGAGGGTCGTCCGGTTCGATGCCGTTGACCCGGAACTGGAATACATCGATCCGTCCGTGATGCGCTACTTCTCGGTTTTTGACACCACTTCCAAACAGGACGGCATAGCCCGTGGGACATTCGATGCCTTCAAGTCGCCAAGGGTGCTTTTCATGGAAGATGCCCTCTTTGGCAACCTGCAAAGGGCGCGCAATGCCGAAGTCTTCTTCTTCCAACGCGAGACGGTCAAAGACTACCGCGACGTCTATGTGAGCTCAGACGCTGACCTGGCCAATGCCAAACGGTTCAGCGACGCCAACCCGCAAACCGCCGATTACGTTTGGCCGACAGTCCAACTCGTCAACTGGACCAGCCTTGATGGCCAACGGCTGCAAGGCAAACTCTACCGGCCCGACAATTTCGACCCCACAAAAGAGTATCCGATGATCACCTACTTCTATGAGTTGGAATCGGATTCGCTCAACCAATACCAAACCCCCGGTCCCAGTGCCAGCGTCATCAACATTGCCTGGTTTGTCAGCAACGGCTACTTCGTGTTCGTCCCCGATGTGACCTATAAGACTGGGTATCCCGGCGAAGGGGCCATGAGTTGTATCGTCAGTGGGGTCAACCATGTGGTGGAAATGGGAAATGTCGACCGTAAAAAACTTGGCATCCAAGGCCAATCTTGGGGCGGCTACCAAGTTGCCTATTTGGTAACCGAAACCAATATGTTTGCCGCCGCCGGTGCCGGTGCCGCGGTCAGCAACATGGTCAGTGCCTATGGCGGCATCCGCTACGGAAGCGGACTGGTGCGGCAGATGCAATACGAAGGGGGGCAGTCGCGCATCGGAGGGACGCCGTGGGAATATCCTCTCCGCTACATTGAAAACTCGCCGATCTTCTTTGCCGACAAGGTCCAAACCCCGTTGCTGATGATGAACAACGACAAAGACGGTTCGGTGCCCTACACCCAAGGCATCGAGTTTTTCACCGCCCTCTGGAGACTCAAAAAGCCCGTGTGGATGCTGGTCTACAACAACGAAGACCACAACCTCATCCAGCGCAAAAACCGCAAAGACCTTTCCGTGCGGCTCGGTCAATTCTTCGGCTACTACCTCAAAGGTGAGCCCATGCCCGTGTGGATGAAAGAAGGAATCCCAGCCACCAAGAAGGGGACTTACGGATTTGAACCGGCAGGATCCGGTTCTGGTGCCCCCGCACCCGAGCCAACCGTGGTTCCTTAGCCGGCAACGGGTTTCCCATTTTCGGCAACGGAAATGGGAAACCCGGATAGTTGTCAAGTTCCGACACCTGGGAATGACGGCGCCGTTTACAGGCCTTAATTAGCCAAGCGCGGTGGCCCACGAACGTCCACAACTCCACTCTGGGCGCATCCGCGCCTCAGCGGAAGCATTGAATTCCCAGAAACTGGCGGCGATATGGGCCGTCTACTACACGGGCGGTTTGGGTTGCCGCACAAGGGCATGGTCAGTGATGGGCACTGGGCTCAGCAAAGCGCTAACAGAAATCGCAACAGATCTCCTGGACTTTTTCAGCCGTGTCTCCCTCCCCGGATCAATCGTTGCTGCAGCCATTATCATCGGATGGATCTGGATCAACTCCCAAAGGCAAGAAGTTGCAGAACGGCTGAAGGCTTCAATCGCGCCATGGACTCAATGGGCTGGCACATTCGTCGCCATTGCCCTGACAGTCATGGTGTCGTGCCGGATCCTTGACTCCGTCAATGACATCTTTGAAGCGCGATCACAAGCTGAGCTGTCTCAATCATCCCAAGGTCGCATCGCTCAAGACGTTGGGCCACTCTACCAGTCGGGCCCGACCATCGTAAATCGCGTTCAAAAGTCGTATTCTCGGACTCTGCGCCTCCCCAGCGATGTCTTTGATCAAATCGGACAATACGGGACTTCGATTCTTGCCCCTTACTTAGGCGATCCCTCGGCAGACAATGTCAAAGAGCTTAAAGATGAATTCAAACGAAGCGGAAACGAGCTCTTTGTCACTCGGACAGTTGTGCGCGATGACGAAGAGCCATTGCCATTTGAGTCAGCAACTGTTACCATCCGCGCCAATCGGCTCCCAGACTCCAAACCGGCCGTCCGCGCATTCAATATGGATTTTGATGCGACGTACACATTCAAGAACAACCAGTCCCAAACGCAGAGGATGCGGTTCACTTTTCCCCAGCCAGACCAGCAAGGGCCCCTTTCGGATTTCAGCCTGACCGTGGGCAACGAAAAAGTGATCGAGCCCGACGAAAACGGCTGGCTAGTTTGGGAAGGTGACGTGCCCGGTGGGCAAGAATTAGATGCCCGCGTTGCCTACCGCACTCAAGGTTCGCGGAAACTTGTCTACGGCCTAGCTAGCGACCGACGCCTCATTAGAGACTTCAAGCTGAGCTTCATCTCCAATATGACTTACAAGGTGACTGAAGGGGCGTCTTTGCCGCAAGGTGGAACGGGATCAACAAAAACCTGGCAGCTACAAAATGTACTCAGTGCATCTAGCCTTGGCATCTCATTCCCTGCGAATGATGGAACCGGATTTCTTGTTGCAAAAGTGCTCGGTTTTTCGCCAATAATGATTGTCGTTCTAGCCGGAATATTGCTCTACCAAAGACTTCCGCTTGCTACCATTTTAGGGGTTTTGCTTTTTCAATCCCTTGGCTTTGCCGTCATCCCGGCCCTCACTCCCTACATGTCTTTGTTAGTGGCCGCCCTGCTTGGTGTCGGGATAGCGATTTTGTTAAGCGCAAGAATTTTGAAGTCCAAGATCATCCCTCTTCCCATCATCGTTCTCGCCATGCCAATGGCATTCTTAACCTGGATCCACGGAGGGGTGATTTTTGCGGGCGCCTTCACCCTCGTCGCGGCATTGATTGCATCTGATCTGCGGAAAAGTCCCAACACGGAAACCGTTGCCTGATTTCCAGAAACGCTAACCTAGAAAAAAATGGCGGAGAGGGTGGGATTCGAACCCACGGTAGGTTGCCCTACACCGCATTTCGAGTGCGGCGCACTAGACCAACTATGCGACCTCTCCGGGCCTCGGTAGTCTAACCCAAAAGATCGGGATGACAGGGACCTTACCTCAGGTGAGGTTCCAACTCATCTTGCCGGTAAGGGCCCGTCCAAATGCCGTTGGAAAAGAGCCGCAAGCCTGGTGCCCCACCCTCCAAGCGGACCAAGGGCAAGCCCGGGTGCCGGCCCTCCCAGTCGGCAAAATCCACTTCCCCGCTAAACCCAATGATTTGCCCGCGGTGCATCCGCAAAATCGCAACGGCCAACCCACCAAGATTTCGGGGGGATTCGCTCAACACCCAGCTAGATTGAGCCACTGCAGAATCTCGGGCCCGGATCAAGCTCCCCCGGTGCGATTTGCAGCCCGGCCACGCGGAATAAACCGTGCACAGCCGGATCAATTCCCCGACCGGGGAACGCGACACGCCGTCGAAAACCGGCGGAGCGATGACGGGCCGCCAATTCTCATCAAAAGCCGATTGGTCGCCACACCACAACGACTTGCCAGAATCTCGGTAAAGGAAAATGGCGCGATCCAGCACCTGAACCCCGTCCCAGGCATCGTCCACCTCCCCCCCAACCAGATAGGCCTCCCAAGCTGCTGCCGCATAGGCCAAATAGGTCGGCAGCCCAACCGTGAGGCCATCCTGGGAAGGCGGACCTGCCACCACGTCGTCGATCCCGGCCCGCATCCGCGACCTCAACTGCCGGAAGGCGTTTAATGCAACGTCCCGCCGATCTTCGTCGCCCATGATCCGAGCCGAATAAAGCAGAGACTGCACCGCGTCGGCTTGTGCCTCAAAGGAGACCATCTCGCCGCGGGGGCCCTCGGGTTTCTCAACTTGCGCTCGGAGCTTTTCAAGCACGCCCGCCAACCGCTGACCGCCATCGGCCCAATCGTCGATGTCAACCATCCGCGGCAAACCTTGGATGGGCATGCCATACCGGATTCCCAACCCCTTTTCGGCCAGTTTCAGCTCCTCTTGCGTCAAAAACCCTTCCACCCGCCGCCGGGGGAACGAGTAATAGGGCGACCGAAACGCATCTTCCCATTGGACATAATCGCCGGCCGACGAGTCTTCGCGGCAAAAGCGGTCGGCAACGTAGTCAAACTGCCACTTGGCGGCCCCCAAGTGCCGGGGCTGAGACCCGGCCACCCAAAGCCGGGCCAAAACACGGAGCATGCCCGCATTTGAAAATGAAGACTTGGAAAACCGGGTTGTTCCGGTTTCCTCCACCCAAGTCTCAAAGAATCCCCCCCAAGTAACGTCGCACCGGGTCGAGCCCAACAGGGAGTCCACCCATTCAGCAACCCGGTCGGAGTGGCCGGTATCGATCAAAAAGTCCGCCTCGTATGGCACCAAACGGGAATAGGCAGCCAACGCGTTCTCCGCCTTGGCCGCATAATCGTCGGTTTCGGTGCCCCCAGATTCAATGGCTCCCCGCAAGCTCAAGACTTCTTGCCGGGCGGCATCGTCCAGGTTCTGATCCGTGTCGACCGCTGCCCGCAGAATGCGGTTCATCGTGGCGATGAAAACAGCTTGACTCATCGTTGAAAGCTCCCTTTGGCCTATTGAAGAGACGACCCGCCCATCTCCCGTCACCACACCGACAAAAAAGTCCGGGGCATCTCCCCGATTGGCCCGCGCAATCGCCAACGGAGCCGCACGCCACGCCGGGTCAGCCAACAGGTCGACCCGGACACAGACATATTTCTGACTGAGGAATTCGGCGGCTTCCACGGTTGAAAGCAACTCGTCGATGCGTTGTCCCGCCGCCGACCAAGGGGCAGCGGCAACCAGAAAGATCGGCCGGTCGCGACGCTTCGATTCGGCAACCGTTTCCGGCCCCCAAGCGCGCCACAGAACCTTCTGCTCCCGGGCCATCCGGATAAAATCCGCCGGCGAGGAATCCAAGTCGCGGTTCACCTCCGGCTCGACAAACGGGGCGGCAACATGCCCGACCGTGGAAACCACGACAAAAAATGTCGCAACAAAGGCGGTGGCGGCATAGCTTCCCCGGCGACCCCAAACGGACATGCCCCTCCATTCTATCTGAGGCTATAATCACCGCCATGTCGATTTCGTTGGACGAGGTGCGCCATGTGGCACAACTGGCCCGTTTGGAACTCTCGGAACCCGAGCTCATGAGCTTCCAAACCCAGCTCAACGCCCTCCTCGGCCACTTTGAAGATATTCAATCCCTCGATGTGGAAGGGCTCGCGCCCAAACCCCATGCGGTCGCCATGCGCAACGTCTTTTCCAGCGACCAAGTGCGCCCCTGCCTCCCCCGCGATGCGGCCCTGGCCAATGCGGCCGAAACCAAGGCGGGGCTGTTCATCGTCCCCACCATCATCGAGGAGTGACCTGGATTTGCTAACCGACCTGACGGCCACCGAGATTGCGGCCCTGATCCAAGGCCGGAAGGCCTCCTGCCGTGAAGTCGCACAAGAATTCATAGACCGGATCAACCGCGAAAACGCCAATTACAACGCCTATCTCACCCTCGATGCCGAAGGGGCAATGGCCGCTGCCGATTCGGCCCAAGCCATGATCGATTCCGGCCATGCCGCCCCGCTTTGCGGCGTGCCGGTTGCCCTAAAAGATAACCTTTCGACCATTGGACTCAAAACCACCTGCGCAAGCCGCATCCTTGAAAACTACGTCCCCCCATTCGATGCAACCGTCGTCTCCCAACTGAAGAGCCAGGGACTCGTCCCGTTGGGAAAGACAAACCTGGACGAGTTTGCAATGGGGACGACCAACGAAAACAGTGCGTTCGGGCCCGTGTGCAATCCCTGGGACACGGAAAGGGCAGCCGGCGGATCCTCAGGAGGTTCGGCGGCTGCGGTCAGTGCCGAACTCGCCCCCATCTCACTTGGCAGCGATACCGGCGGGTCGATCCGGTTCCCCGCCGCACTCTGCGGCCTCGTTGGGTTCAAACCGACGTACGGGAGGGTTTCCCGCTACGGGCTCGTCGCCTTTGCCTCAAGTCTCGACCAGATTGGCCCGTTTGGGAAGTGCGTCGAGGATGTCGCCTTGCTTAGCCAAGCCATCTCTGGCCACGATCCCCTCGATTCCACTTCTTTGCCGGATTCAAAGATCGACATCTCCGCGCTCAAATCCGGGTCGGTCAAGGGACTCAAACTCGGGCTTCCCGATGAACTCTTCGGGACGGAAATTGACCCAGAAGTCAAAGATGTCTTCGAACTCGCCCTCGATAACCTGGTCAGGCAAGGGGCCGAACTCAAAAGGATCAGCTTGCCCAGCATCGGATTCGGGGTCACGACCTATTACATCATCGCCCCTGCGGAGGCCAGCTCCAATCTCGCTCGGTTCGATGGCGTCCGTTTTGGCCCCCGGATTGTCGGCGAAGGCCATATCGGCAACTTCTCCAAAACCCGCGGCGAACTCTTCGGACCTGAAGTCAAGCTCCGGATCATGGTGGGAACCTATGCCCTCAGCAGCGGATATTACGACGCCTACTACCACCGCGCCCAACAAGTGCGCGGGCTCATGGCCGCCGAGTTTGAGCGCGCCTATCAAGACGTCGATTACGTCGTTAGCCCGACCAGCCCCATCGTCGCGCCGAAACTGGGAGGGATCAAAGACCAAATGGCGTTGAAGGCATTGGATATGTGCACCATCCCCGCCAACATGGGCGGATTCCCCAGCATCAGCATCCCGTGCGGCCTGGCCCACGACCTTCCCGTCGGATTCTTGCTGACCGGCCCCGTCATGGGCGACGAAGTCATGCTCCGCGACGCCTATGCAATCGAACAGGCATTCGGTCGGGATTACCGCCGCCCGCCGATCCTTTAGGATCCGACACCAATGGACGATATCCGCCGCCGCGACTGGAAGGCATTCTTGGTGGAAGCGTCCAGCTTCAGGACGATATCTGCTGTCGGGATGACCGTCCTCGTCACTTGGCTCTTTCTTTCCAACCCGTTCGCCCGGGATAACCCCATCGCCTATGCCGCCGGATCGCTCGCTATGGCGTGGATTTTCTACAGTGCCTTCCTCCGGTCCATCCCAAAACGGTTCCACCACGAACGGTTTCGATACCTCTGGAAGGAATGCCGGCAAAGGCGGGACAAACTCGGCGAGGCCCTGGGCAAACTCCGGCGGAGCCGGATCGCCGACCTCCATGAACTTGAACGCACCATCTCCACGACTATGCCGGATATCTACCGGGCCCTCCGCCGGGCCGACGTGGCCCTTCGGGAAATCCACCAGTCCGAAAGCCTGAACAACCCGAAGCTCTTGGCCGGCGAAAGGCTTGTGAACGACCCGCAAGCCCAAGAACTCTACAAAGTCGCCGACCGCAATGTCGCCGAATACACCCAGCAATACAAACTTGCCATCGCCGGAGTCGAAAGGGCCGAAGCCCAATGCGTCGTGTTTTCCACGACCCTCGACACGCTCCGCATCCGAATGCTCAACTACACCCTGGCGGGGCGGTCGCCAGAAAACGAAACCAAGGAATTCCTGAACATCGTCGCGGAAGCGAAAATGCAGTTCTCCGCCATCGACAAGGCCCTGGATGAAATCGAGTTGATGCCTTTCACCCAAACCATCCACACACTGCCCGGGGAAACGGTCGGGCCCCGTCAAGAACTTTCTCAGGCGCCACCACCTGTCCCGCCGATCACAAACGGGAATGAAGACCAAGCGGTGGAACCATGATCTGCTCAACCTTGTGCCCGGCAAAAATCAATTTGTTCCTAGCTGTCGATCCGCCCGACCACAGCGGCTACCACCCCATCCGATCCCTGTTCCAATCCATCTCCCTGGCCGACCAGATTTCAGTCGGCGATTCCCCCACGGGAGAAGACCTCATCGAATGCAATTGGCCGGGTTTGCCGGCCAACAACACGTTGACCAAGGCGCTCCGCCTCGTTCGAGAGTTGGTGCCCGTCGCCCCGCTCCACATCACCTTGGATAAGCAGATCCCCAATGAGGCGGGACTGGGCGGGGGATCCAGCGATGCCGCCGGACTTTTGAGGTGCCTGATGCGCGTGATGCCCCATATGGTCTCCGCACATTTCGCCCGGGAAGTTGCCTTCGCCGTCGGAGCCGATGTCCCCTATTTCCTGGTGGGCGGGTTCGCCAAGGTCGAAGGCTACGGCGAAATCGTCACACCCAATGAGGATCTTGGCGAGGATTCCCTCCTGGTCGTCAAACCCGGGATCGGCATGCCCACCGGCGAGGCTTACCGGAAACTAGATGCCGCGCCCCGGCCACAAAAGGGGTTTCCTGACAACTGGCAAGACCTCTACAACGACTTTGAGCGGGTGGCCCCATGCGAATGCGGGGACATCGCCGAGCGGCTTTTGGCCAACGGGGCCAAGGTCGCCTCGCTAACCGGTTCCGGAACCGCCGTCTTCGGGATTTTTCCGGACGGTGTTGCCGCCCAACGCGCCAAACTTTTACTGGAACAAGAACGACTGGGCGAAATCTTCTCGGCCCGATTCCTCTCCCGCAAAGAATCCCTATGCACGACATTGTCATCCTAGCTGCTGGGCAATCTGATGCTGAAACGGCCGCCCAAACCGGGGCCGCGACCCGCTCGGCCCTGCCGTGGAAGGGCGCAACCTTGGCCGACCATGTCCATTCCGTCTGCCGGGAGTTTGCCGACCCGATCGTTGTGGGGGGGCCATCCCGGACTGAGTGGAGGCAAACCCACGGTGGCGGCTCGTTTGTCGAATCCATCGAAATCGGCGCCGGGCTCGTCACCACCAAAAAATTCCTGCTCGTCACCGCCGACCTGCCGTACCTCAAAGCCGAGTCAATCAGAACCTTCCTTGCCGACTGCAACGATGACGCCGGATGGAATTGGCCGATCATCCCCATGGAAGATTGCCGCCGGGATCACCCCGGACTCCACCGCACCAGCCTGAAACTCCGGGAAGGCGAATTCACCGGCGGAAACATTTGCCTCATCGACATCCAGGCGTTCCAAGAAGCCAAACCGGTCATCCAAGCGGCCTACAACGCCCGCAAGTCGCCGCTCCAATTAGGGCAAATCGCCGGGCTGCGGACCCTCCTCCTGATAGCCGCCACCAAACTGTTCCCCTACATGGTTCCCGTGTCGGCCGTCGAATCAGCGGTGGGGGCGTTCCTCAGGTCAGGAGTCCAGGCCGTAGTCACCCATGCTTCGGACATCGGCACTGATATCGATACGTTCGCACAATATCAGGCAATCATCAGGGGTTCAGAATCTTGATCTTTGCCCGATAAACCTGATGTGCACCTTAAAGTCGTTCGGAATATGCCGCCCGACCCGATCGACGTCCAAGACTTTCTTGCGACGATCGAAGGCGTTCACCAGGCCACCGTCTGGTGGGCGGGCCAAAACCTTTTGGCGCGGGTCACCGTCAACGATTGGTCGCTCTTGACTGAAATCGACTTGCGCCAGGCCTGTATCGATAAACTCGGCCCGGAATATGCCCCGTCTCTGCTTATGCTGGAACGCATTTCCGGCGACTCTGCCGAACGCGCCGCCTGAATCAGCCTTACTTTTTGGGGTCTTTGATCTCGTTCCCGTTTTCGTCCAAACGGATCTCGCTGATGTTGCGGATATCGCGGTTGGGACAATTGTTGCAGATCAACACCACGTTGACCGAATCAAACCAATTCGGGACGTGCTCAATCTCTTTGCCGCAGGCAGTGCACTTAACCATTCTCTTCTTCTCCTGCCCCTGAATCCGACCCTACGGCAACTGATTTGCCCGGGCCATCTCCCTGGAGCTCGTGATATTCGTGGAAGGCTTGAACCGACTGGGCGTGCGTCAGCCAACCATTGACCAACATCGCAACCCCGCCGACAAAATAAAAAATAACCAAACCCGTCTCAAACTTTTGCCCCGGATCGCGGATGGTCGATTCGCCACGGAAGATGCCCACGACCGCCACGGCGAGCAACATGAAGCCGAATAGGAAAAACGTATTCTTCCACCAAACGGGCGAAACGGGCGCCTTCTTGCTCAAACCACCCCGAAAGATACCCGTGCTAAGCGCGGATATCCAAAAGTGTGCCCTTTGGCTCTATCATGTCCATCAATTGTTGGGCTGATTCCTTTTGGCTCTCCAACGCTTTTTTCAATACCGAAGCCTGGTGTTGTAGCCTGGCCACGTCCTCCGTGGGGCGGATTACCGGTTGGGCGGGGTTAGAACCGATTCGCATCGCATTCTTGGTATCGGTCGGCGGGCGAAAAGGATTAGGGCCTTAGCGGCCTAAAATCCAGGCCGCACACCCCGATCCGACAAAATCTTGCGCAAGAGCTTTCGGCCGCGGTGGATCCGCGAGCGGACGGTTCCAACCGTCGTGTTCTGACGGTCGGCAATTTGCTGATACCCGACCCCCGCCAAGTCGCAGAGCTCGATGGCTTCGCGGTAGCTGTGCGGCAATTCGGCCAACGCGGAACGGACTTGGGCGGCCAACTCGTTCCGGATCAAGCCCGAATCCGGTCCTTCATGCGGGTCGACAACCGACAACTCGTGCGAGGCATATCCGAACTCGGCACCCGCTTCAAGTGACTCGGCCCGCCGCACCGGGTTGTCCCGGCGCCTCTCATCCAGATACGCCCGCTGCATGATCCGCAAAATCCAATTCAAAAACGGACGGTCCGGCAAATAGCCGCCAAAGCCGCGCCACGCCTTGCAATAGGTCTCCTGCAACAAATCCTGGGCGTCGGAAACGTTGCGGGTGAGCTGGAGCGCCATGGAATAGGCCTTCCGCTCGGTCTCCCGGCGCAGCCGCTCAAAATCGCCCGTCCGGTCGGATGCCAAATCGAAGTCGATGCTGACCACAATAAATCCTCGAATGCAGAACATATCACCAATGTCCCACGAATATGAATGATATATCATTTTTTAGTAATGTTTACCTATCAGCCTTTCCCCGAGCACCCTTGCACACCCCCTGCCACGTCTTCTATAGTCGAACCATGAAGTTCGTTCTGATCTCCAAAGACGCGGATCTGGTTGGGAACACCGAAGGGGCATTCCAACCAACGGACGAACTCCATGTCTTCGCAGACTGGCCAGAGGCCTTGGACGCGTGCGATGGGGCCGACATCCTTTTTGTGGATCTCCTGGCCACCCTGGAAAAGCCCCACAAGATCTCCGGGTACGAAAAGTTTGCCGAATCAAAAATGGATCACCCCATCGCCGCCGGGGTGCCCCTTGTCCTCATCGCCCCGCCCGACGATTATGAATTGGACTTTATGGCCGGCTACCCCAATTTCGTTTTTGCCCACATCCGCCGGCCAGTCACATACAAGATCTTCCGCCGGGCTAGCACTTGGGTGTGAGGGCGACGCACGAACAATCTGCCCTCGAGCCCGCTCCCCACAACGACCTCAATCCGGATCCTTTCCCCGGGGGTGCGCCTTGGCAACGCTATCCCGCAGACGGTCGATGCTGATGTGGGTGTAGATCTGCGTGGTGGCCAAATTTTCGTGGCCCAATAGCTGTTGCACCGATTTCAAGTCCGCCCCCCCGTCCAAAAGGTGCGTTGCAAAGCTGTGCCGCAAGGTGTGCGGAGAGACGTCGCCGGGCAAACCGGCGGCGGCCGCCCAACGGCTCACGATGTTTTGGAACGTCCGGGCTGTCAGGCGCCGGCCCTTCCCGTTGGTGAACAGCGCGGATTCCCCTTCAGAAGCCTTCCGCTCCTTATGAATGTAGTCCTCCAACGCGGCCGAGCACGTTTCGCCAAAGAGCACAATCCGCTCTTTGTCGCCCTTGCCCACCACGGAGATGCGGCGGTTGCGGAAATCGATATCGGTGACATCCAAGCCGACGGCCTCCGCCGCCCGCAAGCCTGTGGCATAGGCCAGTTCCAGTAGCGCGCGGTCGCGCCTCGGCGTTTGGGATCCGGCCACGGCCTCCATCAACCCTTCCGCTTGGACTTGGCTCAGACTCTTGGGGAGTTCGCGCCGGCGGTAAGGGGCCTCGAGTGCCTCGGTGGGGTCGTGATCGATCCACCCGGCGGTCCGGCAGAACTTGATGAAACTGCGCAGGCAACTTAGTTTCCGGGCCCGTGTCACCGGGGATTTGCCAAATTCGCGCAAATACCGGCGCAAAGTCGCCTCCGAAAGGTCAAATGCGCCGTTTGTGGTTTGGGCGAGTTGGGCCAAATCGGAACCGTAACCCTTGGCGGTCAGTGCGCTGCCCCGGGCACCCGCGTGGTCGACAAAAGCCTGAATCGCCTCGTCGAGGGTGCGGGCCATGACGTCAAGACACCGTTTTCTTGAAGATTAGCGTGCCGTTGTGCCCGCCAAAACCGAACGAATTGGTCATCGCATATTCGACGGTGGCTTCTCTCGCCACGTTCGGGATGACGTCCAAGTCGCACTCCGGGTCAGGCGTTTCGTAGTTGATCGTCGGCGGCAAAACCCCGGTCCTCAGGGCTTGGACGCAGATCACGCTTTCCACAGCGCCGGCCGCACCAAGCAAGTGACCGATGGCACTCTTGGTGCTGCTCACGGGGACGTGGTAAGCATGGTCGCCAAAGGCCCGTTTGATCCCAATCGTCTCAAACTTATCGTTGTAGGGGGTTGAAGTCCCATGGGCATTGATGTAGCCGATATCCTCCGGTGCCAATCCGGCTGATTTCAAGGCCTTGAGCATGCTGCGGCGGGCCCCATCCCCATCAGGATCCGGCATCGTGATGTGGTGGGCATCCCCACTCATGCCATATCCCACGACCTCGCCCAGTATTTGCGCACCGCGGGATTTGGCAAACGCGTAGTCTTCCAAAATAAAGACTCCGGCCCCTTCGCCCATGACAAAGCCGTCTCGGTTCGCATCGAACGGCCGGCTTGCCTTTGGCCCGGCTTCGTTGTTGGTGGTCATGGCCCGGGCGGCGCAGAATCCCGCCAAGCCGATTGGAGAAATCGGCGCTTCGGAACCGCCGGCGACCATCGCCACCGCGTCACCGCGTCGAATGATGTGATAGGCGTCCCCAATCGCATTGACCCCAGTGGCACACGCCGTCACCACGCAAGTGTTGGGGCCCCGGAACCCATGCAAAATCGACGTGTATCCGCTGGCCATGTCCGGGATCATGTACGGCACCAAAAACGGCGAAACCCGGCTCGGCCCGCTCTCCCAAAGCCGTTTGGTCTGGTCGGACATCATGATGAGCCCGCCGATCCCCGAACCGATCAAGACCCCGGTTTCCAGTTTCAGTTCATCATCATCCGTCGGGAAGTTGGCATCTTCCAATGCCTGGGCGGTTGCCGCCGCGGCAAACGCAATGAACCGGTCGACTTTCCGGGCCTCCTTTTTGTCCAGGTAAAGCTCAGGGTCGAACCCCTTGGCCTCACCGGCAATACGCGTCGGGTAGTCGGTGGCATCCATCAGGGTGATGTCGCCAATCCCGCTCTCCCCCGCGATCAAGCGGGGCCAAAATTCTCCGACCGTGTTTCCAAGGGGCGTGACCGCCCCCATCCCAGTAATGACGACCCGTCCTGACGGTTCGGGGGGAAATCCCATTGCTCAAAAAGGCGCCGTGGCCGGCTCAGTCCTTCTTTTCGATGTATGAGGTCACATCGCCGACCGTCTTCATGTTCGCCACGTCGTCGTCGGGGATTTCAATCCCAAACTCTTCTTCCAGGGCCATGATGAGCTCCACGACGTCAAGCGAGTCCGCGTTCAAATCCTCTTGGAAGCGCTTGTCCTCCGCCACCTCGGATTCGGTGACGCTCAACTGTTCGCAGATGACCTTGCGGACGCGCTCAAAAACTTCAGCCATGTTTCGTTTTTCCTTCCAGGGTCGGGCTGACCCCTTCCCCGACGCTATATTACTCCGAATCCCCCGGGTCGGTTGCTAGGGCTTCCCCACCCTTTCGACCCGGGTCCGCGCGGATTGGTTAGAGGAACAATCCGCCATCCACCGTCAAACATTGGCCCGTCACGTACCCGGCCCCTTCGCCCGCCAAGAACAACACGGCCCCTGCAATGTCACCGGGGAGCCCCAAGCGGCCGGCCGGAGCAGTTTTTTCCACATGGGCCCGGAAATCTTCGGGCAACTCGCTGGTCATATCGGTTTCAATAAACCCGGGCGCAACGGCGTTGCAGGTGATGCCGCGGGAACCGAGTTCTTTGGCCGTTGACATCGTCAAGCCCAGCAACCCGGCTTTGCTCGCGGCATAGTTCGCCTGGCCCGAAGCGCCGTGCAACCCAATCACGCTGGTAATGTTCACGATCCGGCCCCAGCGCGCCTTCATCATCCCTTTCATCACCGCCTGAGTGCACAAATAGGCCCCTTTCAGATTTACGCCCAACACAGAATCCCAGTCCTCGGCCTTCATTCGCATCATCAGGCCGTCTCGGGTGATCCCGGCATTGTTCACGAGGATCGACACCGACCCGAGCTCCGACTCGACAGATCCAAACGCCTTTTGGACACTGGATTGATCCGCCACATCCACGGCATAGGCGGCCGCATGGCCGCCGGATTCCAAAATCCTGTCCCGCGTCCGAGCCGCATTGTCCAACGTGGTCGCCAAACACGCCACCGATGCCCCCGAAGCGGCAAAGGCTTCCGCGATTGCCGCCCCGATCCCCCGGCTGGCGCCCGTCACCGCCACGACTTTGCCGGAAAAGGAACCTGTCATGCCGCACCCCCAAAGGCCAAAGCCGTCTCATCCAACGTCGCCGAATCCATCACCCGCAAACCCGTTTTGTCTTTGTCCACCCGGCGCAACAACCCGAGCAACACTTCACCCGCGCCGCACTCGATAAAGGTTTCAAAACCGTCGGAAATCATTTGCTCCATCGTACCGGTCCACTGCACCGGCGATTTCAATTGACGTTCCAAAAGTTCCGGCCAATCGGAACCCGGACGCGACGTCACATTGCTGTAGACCGGGATTGCCGACGGGTGGAACGGCGTTTCGTCGAGGGCTACCCTCATCGCTTCCGCGCTTTCCGCCATCAACGGCGAGTGGAACGCCCCGCTCACGTTGAGGGGGAGGACCCTCCTTGCCCCCCTTTCGTTCAACAGGGCGGTCGCTTCGGCGATGGCATCCAAGTCGCCGCTAATGACCAACTGTCCAGGGCAATTGTCGTTGGCGACGACCGCCACCCCGTTTGAAACTGCCGCAAGCGCCGATTCGATCTCGGCCCGGTCCAAACCCAAAACGGCGGCCATACCCCCCGGCCTCAGCTGGCCCGCCCGAGCCATGATGTCTCCCCGCCGCTGAACCAGCCGCGCGCCGGATTCCAAGCTGATGATCCCCGCGGCGGCCAACGCCGCATATTCGCCGACGCTGTGCCCCGCCATCCCCTTGACCTCGACTTCGGGGCACCGGTCTTTCAGGGCGAAGTAAGCGGCCAGGCTGCACGTGTAAAGGGCAAGTTGCGCATTCTGCGTTTGGCGCAGCGTTTGCTCGTCGCTATTGAAACAAAGGTTCGCCACGTTGACCCCCGTCGCTGTTTCAACCTGGTCGAATACTTGGCGGGCAAAGGTGTTGTGGTGATACAGTTCTTCACCCATTCCGGGCTTTTGGGATCCCTGCCCCGGGAAAACGACGGCGACCATGGGTTTTCTTATACCCGCGCCACCCAGTTCCTCCCCGTCCTGCCGGACTGCCAGGCCAGCAGTCCACAGTGCCAGTAAACTCAGCCAATGAGCGAACAGATCTTGGAGACATTCCCCAACCCGGCCCCCCACCGAGACTACACGATCACCCACAGTTGCCCGGAATTCACCAGCGTGTGCCCCAAAACCGGACTGCCCGATTTCGCGGTCATCGACCTGGAATACATCCCCGACCAAACCTGCATCGAACTCAAATCGCTTAAGTACTACTACCACTCGTTCCGGGATCAGGGAATTTTTTACGAAGCGGTCACAAACCGCCTGCTCGATGAACTTTCAGCGGCATGCAACCCCCGGTGGATGCGCATCACCGGAAGGTTCGCCGTCCGTGGCGGCATCAGCAGCGTGATCGTGGCCGAAACCGGCCCGCGCTAAGCCAACCGGGGGACGATGCCAACCGGGCTTGTGAGGCGAATCGGCCCCAAATCGCCAGAAAATTCCATTTCCATCCAAACCGCCTGGTTGTAAGAGCTCCGGCGGGGGATGTGGACGCGGGGCTCGGAAAGAAGGTCGACAAAAAACTCTGAGCCCACGAACACTTGGGATTCGCTGACCCCGCCCCACACCCGAACCGCTTGGGGTTCCAGGTTGGAGGATCCCGTGATCGTCAGGCCCTCGGCCTGGTCGGAAAGTTCGAACCGCACTTGGGGGAACACGCCCGTGCCGGCGCACCGGGCACAAAAGTTGGCAACGGTCGAAAGCCGGTAATCGCGGGCACCGGTCGAATGACCCATGTTCCCAATGACCTGCAAAGCCGAACCTTGCGGCATCATGTCCACATAAACTCGGGCCGCGTCGACCGTCCAGAAGGGGTCGTTGCTACCATTGACCACCAGGGCCGGGGCGTGCTGGAGCCGGATGCCCGTCCACGGGTCGACCATGCGGATCAAAGCAAGGCCTTCTTGGGTGTGGGACATCTCGTGCAGTTTGCGGCGCGTGTAATCCTCCAGCATTGGGCTCATTTCGCCCCAAACCCGGCGTTGGTTCGTCATTTGCAACTGCATGTTGAGGTTGTCGAACACAACCGGAACGATGCCCACGATTCGCGGGTCTTCCAATTGCGCAGCAAGCCAACAAGCCCAGCCCCGCTTGCTCGCCCCCCCGATGATGAACTTCCGGTAACGCTCCAGGCTGCGCTCGGCCACAACGTCGATCGCGCAACTCACGCTTCGCACCATCGGCACCAGCAGCGGCCATTCCGGGTCACCGGTCTCGATGTACTGCTCAAAGGTGTGTGCAATCAGGTCGTCTTCCCTCATCGCACCCCAGAGCGGTTGGTTAGGAATCCCAAAAAGCACCGCCACCGGCAACTTCAAAGCGTCGGCCAGTGCCTGGCCATAACTGTCGTCAGGCTCGCCGGCATCGTCGCCCGTGACCTCCAAGTAGCAGGTGTCGGCCGCCGCATAGATGCCATCTGAAGGCTCAAAGAGCCGGATCTCGTGCTCCCAGACCCCGTTTTTCCACTCATGCGCCCGTAGCCGGATCACTTTGCCGTCTGCCCGCCAATCGGCGAGCCGCTCAAAGTCCAATGCCACATCTGCGAACCGGTGCACCATCCCTATTCAACCTGACTTTAACGCCGAATTAACCTTTCTCCATGCGCAAACCTAAGCAAAAGACCAAAGGGACCGGATATAGTAGCGGTGGTGCGTGGGATCATCGTGTTCCAACGCATCGGGAACAAGTGGCTGGCGATGGCGCCCGCCGCAAAACGGGATAACGGGATGAGGAACGGAATCAAATCCAAAATCTTGCTCTTCGTGGCTTTGGTGATGGGCGCAGCAGTCGCACAGGCTGGCTTCGTCGACGCCTCTATCATGATTGATCGGGCGGCGAACAATAAAACGCTCACTGTCAAATATGATGGAGCTCGCGCATCCACGGTCGAACTCCGCATCAATGGGCAGAGCATCGCCTCAAAAAAGGTCTCAGACCAATTCAACACCGGGGAGACCACGTTCGACATCGATGTGGCCGCCCTTGAATCGGGCAACAACAAGGTCGAAATCCGACTTTACGACGCCGGAGGCAAACTCCTGGGGACGGAAAACTCGGAAATCAAAATCGACCGCTCCGGGGAAGGGCCTGTCTACTTCACCTCGCCCAAGCCCAACTCGACCGCCCAAGGCACCATCGACATCCAGGTCGGTTTCAAATCCCAGCTCAAGAACATCTATGTGAGCTTCTTCGTCAACGACGAATTCAAAATTCTTAAAAACTATGCGCCGTACACCTACCACTGGGACACCATGACCGTCCCGAACGGTTGGCACGAAGTCCAGGCTTGGGTCGTCGATGACGCCAACGCCACATTCAAAACGGAAAAGCTCCGAATCTTCGTCGACAACCCCGGTGGGCGCACCAAACGCCAAGACCCCCCGGCAACCCCGGATAAGCCGGTCAAACCGACCGATGCCACGGCACCGGTCACGGCGCCCATCAAAGCCGACATCACAAAGCCGGCCGTATCCGGCAACGGCATGGCAGGCAGCGGCCAGGCAACCGGCGCCCAAGCGGCAGAGCCCCACAAAGGACAAGCCGTCACCATTTCCAACGATCCGGCCCGGCCCGGCGATCTTGTTGTCGAAAACATCAAACCCACCAAACCGGCCGATCCGGTCAAACCGGCAGAAGCTAAGCCGATCGCCATCGTCCCGGGTGTCCGGCTCCCCGACACCGACCGGTTCGACATCTACCTCGGCGGCGAAAAAATCAACTTCGATGTTGCCCCCCGGGTCACCGACGGCATCCCGCTCTCACCGTTCCGCCACCTGATTGAAAGCTACGGCGGCGAAGTCAAGTGGACCCACGCGACCAAGGAAGTAGACGGCGACGCCGATGGCCAGACGATCTGGTTCAAAATCGGAGACCCCAACGCCAAAGTCAACGGGCAAACCGTGCAGTTGGAACGCGCGCCATTCATCGAAAATGGCCGGAGCATCGTCCCGCTAAGCTTCATGACGACCGCCCTCCACCTGGACATCTCGTATGATCCGGCGACCGGCCACGTCCTGATCCAAACCGCTTCAAAAAAATAACCGCCCGCTAACCAGCTCTAGTGCCCCCGGCCTGTGGCCGGGGGCACTTTAACTTTTCGGCCCCGCAACCTCAACCCTCTTGTTAATTGTCAGGAAGCCGATCATCCTTGTGAGGACGAGTGGAAGGGCCGATTTCTGAAAAGCAGGGACCGACAAGACTTGTTGTCTTTTTGACCCTGGCCATCTCATTTCTAACGGCGTTTGCGGCGGCCGGCTCGATCTTTTTCCAGGCGGCTCTCGAAGCAAAGCGTAACGAGACCGCAAACCACCTTCGAGTGGTTGCGCAACTCCTGGCTGACCGCATCGACCCTGCCACCGTCGCGGCGCTTCAATCTCCGGACCAGGCCGACTCCGAGCCGTTTAAAATCCAAACAAAGGTTCTGAAGCAGGTGGTTGCGGCCGACAAGTCAATCACGCACGCCGCCGTGCTCAAAGAAGTCGGTCCGACCTATTGCTTCCTTGCCGACGCGAGTTCGCTGGGTGATCAAAAGTCCAAATCCAATCTGCTCGATCCCGATGGGTTTGTCCCCAACGGGCTCATCCAATCCGTGGCGGATAAAGTCGCGGTTGCCGACACTTCCTTGGTCGAAGACCGTTGGGGAACCTGGTACTCGGCCTTTGCCCCGGTCGTCGATGAATCCGGTGCCGTCGTTGCCGCAGTGCAAGTCGACTCAGATTCTGCCCTCGTCGAAAGCTCTATTCAAGCTGGGTTGTCGGGATTCAAGTGGATCGCTGCCGCCATTGCCGCCGCCCTGGTCGGGTTGGCTTGGATCGTTTCCTTGTCCGTTCAACGCGGATTGGCTCAGCCTCAAGCCCAAACCGTGGCCGCAAAGGCAAAGCGGTTTGCTCAATTCCTTTTGCTGGCCGCCGTCCTCGGGATCGGCGTCGAAGCCGTTCGGATCCTTCACCGGCAAGAGAATTTGCGGACAATTCAAGAAAGCGCCGCCAATTGGGAGATCGCACGAGATGCCACCCGCCAGGCCTACTCTGATGCCGTTGCCGGCAAACAAATTTCAGATGAGGAATTGCAGACCCTGAAGTCCGCGCTTGGGGGAATCAACCAAGCCACAGTTTTTGACGACTTTGCCCAATTCAATGGGCGTAATGACCGATCAGCAGGATCGGCCCAGATGCAAAGCCAAATCGGTCGTATGGACAGGCAGCTGGCAGAATTCAGTTCCGAACAAAGCCAAATCATGGATGACCAGAATGCGGCTCAATTCCGGCTTCTTCTCGGCATCGCTGCCCTGAGCCTCATCGCAATCGGACTTTCCCAAAACGCCGCCAACCTCGACCGCCGGGTCCGAGAAACCGTCAGTGATTCCAATAATCTCCAAGCCCAACTTTCCAGCTTGGTTGAAAACCTGCCTGTCGGGATGTTTGTTTTGCGTAATGGCGAAGTGACATTCGCCAACGCTGAGTGGCGGTTCCAAACCGGAGCCAACGAGTCTGCCCCGACTTTGCAAACATTGGCTCAGTGCATCCATCCCGATGACCGAGATGAGACGATTCGCGTGATTTCAGAATCCTCGCGGACGGCGACCCCCTTCCAGACCGCCTACCGTATTCGGACCCAGCGCGGCCCTGCCCTCCATGTTGAAACCCGGGGCGTCCCCGTCTATGACCCGGACGGCGTCTGCCGCCAAATGATCGCATTCACCGTTGACCTCACCGCCACTGTCGAAGCCACCAATGCCATGGAATCGGCCTTTGAAGAGGTCGCCAACAAAAACAGGCTCCTTGGTGACGCCATGGCCGAGTTGGAACGCAACTTGGAAAACGTCGTCCGCGCCTTGGTTAAAGCCGTTGAAGCCAAGGATCCTTATACCGCTGGCCACTCCGAACGCGTCATGCAATACAGCGTTTGGCTAGGCGAGGCCATTGGGCTCGGCCCCTATGAGCTAAGGATCTTGGAATTGGGAACCCTGGTCCATGACGTCGGGAAAATCGGCATCCCCGATGCCATTCTCACCAAACCGGACCGATTGACGGAAGAAGAGTACGCCATCATCAAAAAGCACCCCGAATACGGTGTCAACATCATTGGCAACATCGACCTCTTCCGGGAATGCCTCCCTATCGTCAGGTGGCACCATGAAAGGCTGGATGGCAAAGGCTATCCCGATGGTTTGAAAGGGGACGAAATCCCGCTACTTGTCAGAATTTCGGCCATCGCCGACATTTTTGATGCCATGACCTCCACCCGGGCCTACCGCCGCGGGATGGATCTTGAAAAGGTTCTGGAAATCATGAACTCCGTATCGGAAAAGGGTGAAATCGATTCCAATCTGTTTGCAACATTTTGCCAAGTCATCCACAAAAAAGGCATCATCCCCCAACAACTCCAGCAAGAACCTTGGAAAGCCGCCTAATGCACTAAAGAGTTGCTACTTTCCTGCCAAAGATCAACACAGCAGTTCATTCGATACGCCAGGAACTACAGCCAATGAACATGGAACACAACCTCGCAGACCGACGCAAACATGCCCGATTCGAGCTGATGGACTACGCCATCCTCACCAAAGACGGCGAAACAGAAAGCACACGGTCGGTCATCGTCGATATCAGCCTTGGGGGACTCCAAGTCCGCTCCCGGGTTCCCTTTATCGCTGGGGCCAAATACAAACTGGAAATCGGCCGCGGCAACACCAACCCCATCTCTGTCCACGCGGAATCGCTCCATTCCAAGCCGATCGAGGATTCTGACCTGTTCAGCACCGGCTTCCGGCTCACGCCAAGCACCGCCATGGAACGGATCGAATGGGTGGAGTACGTCCACTGCGTCTTCAAGGCGCAGGGCGAGATGCTCACCGGCTGACCTAGATAAACTGGCGTTCAAAGATGATTTGGCCCCGGGTGTTCGCACCCGGGGCCAAAATTCTTTTCAAGTTTCGGTTTTGTTAGCTGGCGCAACCGCAGCCGCCGCAGCCGCTGCCCTGACCATCTTCTGTTTTGAAGCTGGAACCGCAACCACAGCTTGCAACCGCATTGGGATTTTCAATCTTGAAACCCCCGCCCATCATGTCGTCGACATAGTCCACGGTCGCCCCGTCCATGTATTGCAGGCTCAAGCCGTCGATCACGATGCGGATGCCGCCGTTGTCAAATACTTGATCGCCATCCTCGGCTTCGCCATCGTCAAGGGCCATGCCATAGGTCAATCCCGAGCAGCCGCCTCCGGCTACCCACACCCGGAGCGCGGAATCCAGTTTCTCCTGGCTGGCCATGAGATCTTTCAATTCGGTCGCGGCGCGTTCTGTAAGAGTGATGGACATCGGTTGTAGGAGGTCTCCTAATCTGTATTGTAGGCGAACAATTGGCCCAGCGTTGCCGGCGAATGGGCCAGACCTACCAACTTCCCGCGCCAAACATGACCATAGACCCCCTATTTCTCATGCGGGCGGCCTCTGACCGGATAGGGCCCCGCCCCGTGCGACATAATGAGGCGAACAAATGCCCTACGTCGTGACTGAACCCTGTATCGGGGTCAAAGACAAATCCTGCATGCAAGTCTGCCCGGTGGACTGCATTTATGAAACGGACGACATGGTGGTGATCAACCCGGACGAGTGCATCGATTGCGGACTCTGCGAACCGGAATGCCCCGTTTCGGCCATCTTTGTGGACACCGATGTGCCCGACAACTGGCGCGAATTCATTGAAAAGAACGCCGAGCAAGGCCGCAAGCTCGCAGATTCTTAAAGCGAGCCGCGCAAGAGCATTTCCCAACGGGGAGCCATGCGACGCTCCATCGAAAGGATTTTGACGCCGGTTCGGTACATCCCTTCCCGATCCCGATCCTCCAAGCTGTAGCGCACTTCCCCCGCGCAACTCACCACGCCGTTAGGGGTAACAATATCGGCCGTTACCGCTTCGCCCGGGCAAAGCCGCCCGCTGGAAACCATCCCAAAACCCTGTGGGCCGATATCGACGCAATAGCCCTCGGTGGTTGTTCCACCTTGGATGGTTTTGACCGGGAACAGGGGCACCTTGATCCGCAAGCTTTCCTCAGTCGCCGCAAACCGGGTTGGGGCGCACACCACCATCTTCAAGCGGATCCGCTTGGCTTCGACGATTTTTGCCGTTGTGCCTTCAATCCCGCAAATCCGCGCTTCGGTGGCCAAGTCGAGTTTGCCGATCTCCTTCAATCGTGCCATGACCGTCATCGACACCTTGTGGCCGAACCCCTCGATTCGAAACTCATCGCCTGGAGTTACGGCAGAATTGGTGAGTGTGCTCACTTCCAAGTCGTTGCCTTCGGCTGACTCGATCCATCCCGTGAAGAGCTTGGCATCGCTCAGCCGTTGAAACCGAGTGCGGGTTCCAACAAAATTTTCGATGCTGATCTTTCTCAATTCCGGGTTGCTCCAAACACACGGGTTGGCAACAGCTTGATGGCTGGTTGCCCGTCACACATTTAGGCGGCCTCGGAGAGGTACCGATCCCAACGGGGGCGGTGAACCCGGTCCATGTCGGTGAACATGATGCCGATCCGGTTCATCCCGTCGCGATCCTTGTCAGGCAGGCAGTACCGCACCTGACCCAGCGCCTCGATTGGTCCTAGCCGCGTATCCATCACAACCCGGACGCTGGCCCGTGCGTTGAGCTTGAATTGGCTCACGAGACCGATTCCCTGCTGGCCCACATCAATCACAAAACCCGTGTAGTCGCGCTCAGATTCGGAAATCTGGACGAAAACCTCGTTCGTTTGCATCCTGAGGCTTTCTTGGCTGGCCGCCAACCGGACGGGCGAACTCACGGAAAGTTCCAACTTGGATCGCCTCGCTTCGACGATCTTTACGTTTGTCCCGTCAACGCTCGTCACCTTGGCTTCTGCCATCGAGTCGAGCTGACCCACCGTCTGAAGCTTTGCGTTGAACACAATCGAGACTTTGTTGCCAAACCCTTCGAACCGGAACTCGTCGCCGATCTCCACCGCAAAGTTTGTATTCGTGGAAATTGTCACCAAATTGCCGTAAAAGTCTTCGATCCACCCAGCAAAGAGCTTCGCGTCTCGGAGCCGCTGGAAGCGGGCCCGAGTCCCCACAAAGTCTTTGGCTGAGATGCGTCCCATGCAAGTCCCTTAACTTACAATCGGGACAACGCCACCCCCCGCTCATCCATCCGGGTCAAAGCTGACTCAAAACCCGTAAAATGAACAGAGTGAGTGAAGCCACCCCCAGCCAGCAGACCCAAATCGCCCAGGAAAGGTTCATCATGGAATGGGGCCGCATGAGCTCAAGCTGGGGCATCAACCGGACTATGGCCCAGCTCCATGCCCTCTTGCTCGTTTCTGGCGAAGACCTCACGATGGATGAAATGATCGATCGGCTTCATATCTCAAGGGGCAACGCCAGCATGAACCTGCGAGACCTCACCGAATGGGGCGTCATCCAACGGTACCGCCGACCGGGGGATCGCAAAGACATCTACCGGACAGATGGCGACATCGTCCAAATGTTCACCCGTGTCGTCCGAGAACGGAAGAGGCGCGAAATCGACCCGACCGTGGCGGCAATCCGGGACTGCCTCGCCATGATCCCGGAAAGCGATGCCAGTGAGCAAGCCGAAATCGTTAGGAAACGATTGACTATTCTCATCGAAATATTCGAGATCATCGACCACGTTTTTGCCGAAGTGTTCCGGAGCGACGAAACCATTCGCCACTCCATGCAAACCCTCACCCTCCCCCAGAATTCCGATGGGGTGCAAAACCTCAAAGACCCACCAGGTTGAAAATGGGCCGGCCTGCGGTAACGTAAAGTCATGGCGCGCCCTGCCCGAACCGATCAATCGCCGCAGATCCCCGTCCGGCTGCCGGTTCTCCCCGTAAGGGACACGGTGCACTTCCCAGGCGTCATCCAAACTTTGCTCGTCGGGCGGGATATGTCCGTCCGGGCCCTCCAAGACGCCCTGAGCAAAGACCGCGAAGTCATCGTGGTCGGTCAGCGCGATCAAACGGTTGACGAACCCAAGGCCGCCGACCTCTACCCCGTCGGCACCCTTTCTGAAATCCTCCATGTCCTCCCCCTTCCGGACGGGAACATGCGCGTCGTCATGAGGGGGATGGTCAGGGTTCAGCTACGCCAACTTAAATTCCGGAACAAGTCTTTCTCCTCTGGGTACCAAGTCGTTGAAGCCGCCCCCGCCATCACCGCCAACACCGAAGCCCTTGTCCGAGAAGCTGTTGCCGTATTCCAGCAAGCCGCCTCGCTCGGTCTACAAATCCCGCCGGAAGTCAGCGAAACGATCACGGCTATCGAAGACCCGGGCCAACTCGCCGACACCGTGGCCCACCATATGCCGGCCCCCTCGGCGGTCAAGCAATCTCTGCTTGAACTGTTCGAAGCAGAAGAACGGCTCACCGAACTCGTCCGGTTCCTCACCCGCGAGCAACAAGTGCTCGAACTCCAATCCCAACTCCGATCCAAAGTCGAACGCGAGGTCGGTCAGACCCAACGCGAATTCTATTTGCGCGAGCAGTTGCGGGCCATCCAACAAGAGCTTGGGGCAGGCGACCACTTCAGCGAAGAAGGCGACGCCTACCGGGCAAAACTCGAAGCCCTTGGGCTGGAAGAAGAAACTTTGGACCGGGCCATGCAAGAAGTCCGCCGGCTTGACCGAGCCCCGTCCAGTTCGCCAGAAGGAATGGTCATCCGGAATTATCTGGACTGGCTCCTCGCCCTCCCCTGGAATACAATCACCGAAGACTCCATCAACGTCAACCAAGCCGTCTCCGTCCTCGACCGCGACCACTACGGGTTGGCGCTCGTCAAAGACCGGATCGCCGACTTCCTCGCCGTCCGGCAAGTCAGTAACTCGCTGCGGGGGCCCATTCTTTGCTTTGTCGGCCCCCCAGGCGTGGGGAAAACGTCGCTGGGCCGCTCGATTGCCGAAGCCCTGGGAAGGAGATTCCAGCGGGTCTCCCTGGGAGGCGTCCGGGACGAAGCAGAAATCAGGGGGCACCGGCGCACCTACATCGGTTCGATGCCGGGGCGGATCATCCAGGCGCTCAAACAAGCCGGAACACGGAACCCCGTTTTACTCCTCGACGAAATCGACAAGATGACATCGGATTTCCGGGGCGACCCCACCTCCGCCCTCCTGGAAGTCTTGGATCCCGAACAGAACAGCACCTTCAGCGACCACTATATCGAAGCCCCGTTCGACCTCAGTGCCGTCATGTTCATCTGCACGGCCAACTTGCTCGACAACATCCCGGCCCCCCTCCGCGACCGAATGGAAATCATCCGGTTCCCAAGCTACACCGAAAAGGAAAAGCTCGAAATCGCCAAGAAGTACCTCCTTCCCGAGAAGATCGCCGAACACGGATTAAAGAAAAACCACCTCAAAGTGGAAACGAAGGCCATTGAAGCGATTGTCAGGGAATACACCCGCGAAGCCGGAGTCCGGCAGCTCAACCGCGAAATTGCCACCATTTGCCGCAAAACCGCCCGGCGCATCGCCGCCGAACAAGCCACCTCTGTCCACGTTGCACCCGGCGACGTACGGGAGTTCCTGGGAAGGCCAAAGTTCCGCTACGGCCTCAAAGGCAAAAAGGATGAAGTCGGCATGGCGACCGGATTGGTCTACAGCGAATACGGCGGGGACATCATCAGCATCGAAACAGCCCTTGCCGCCCCATTCAGCGACCAGCCGACCATCCAGTTGACCGGTTCGCTCGGCGATGTCATGAAGGAGTCCGCCCACGCGGCCATGAGCTACCTAAGGCAAAACCAGGCGCACCTCAGCGGACATGAGTTCCGTTACGACATTCACATCCACGTTCCCGAGGGCGCCGTGCCCAAAGACGGCCCTTCGGCCGGTGTCACCATCCTCACCGCCATAGCCAGTGCCTACACCGGCCGGCCCGTTCGGTGCGACATTGCCATGACCGGCGAAATCACCTTGCGCGGACACGTCTTGCCCGTCGGCGGCATCCGCGAAAAGGTTTTGGCCGCCCACCGGGCCGGCATCCGCAAAGTCATCCTTCCGGCCGAAAACGAGCGCGACCTCGACGATTTGCCAGATGCTGTGCGCCAACAAATGGAATTCACATTCGTTAACACGGCGGACCAAGTCCTCGAATTGGCCTTAAGAGACCGGCCATGAACTCCTCCACCTGAGATGTGGTCACCCGGCATTCGCACCGTCGTGCGTTCTGGGCCCCCCAGTGGCCTGCCGCGCAACCAACGCCCTGGTTCAAAAAAGCGGTCAGTCACGGACACGGGGTTCCAAGGAGAGCATTTGCTGCAACGCCAACCGCGCCGGAATTGCAACTTCATCCGGGACAACCACTTGGTTGACAACGCGCCCGGCCACCAACTCCTCTAACACCCAGCAAAGGAAACTCGGGTGGATCCGATACATGGTCGAACAAGGGCAAATCTCAGGATCCAAGCAGAAAACTGTCCGATCCGGCAGCTCCTTGGCCAATCGCTGCACCAAATTCACCTCCGTACCCACAGCCCAAACAGAGCCCGGATCAGAATCCGAAACCAACTTGATGATGTGTTCCGTCGACCCGTTGTAGTCTGCGGCCCGCACCACGTCAAGCGGGCATTCTGGATGGACCACAACCTGAACACCCGGATGCTCGGCCCTGGCTTGGGAAATCTGCTCAACCGTAAACCGCTTGTGAACTGAGCAATGCCCTTTCCACAAAATGAACTTGGACGCCTTCAACTTTTCGGCGCTGTTTCCACCTAAAGGTTTAAAGGGATCCCAGAGGGCCATATCCGAGTCTGAATCGAAGCCGAGCTTGACCCCCGTGTTCCTGCCCAGATGTTGGTCGGGAAAGAACAAAACCTTTTCTCCCTGGCCCAGCGCCCATTCCACGGCGACCGGTGCATTCGTCGATGTGCAAACCGTGCCGTGATGCTCACCGACAAACGCCTTTAAGTTCGCCGCCGAGTTGATGTAAGTCACCGGGATGATCCCGGTTATCCCCAACTCCTCCAGTTGCCGCCAGCAAGATCGGACTTGGAAGATCCCGGCCATGTCGGCCATGCTGCAGCCCGCTGCCATGTTGGGCAGAATAACCTTTTGGTTGGCCGACGTCAGAATGTCTGCCGACTCTGCCATAAAGTGCACGCCGCAAAAAACAATAAACTCGGCCCCCGGGTGCGCCCCCGCGTCTTTGGCAAGTTTGTAGCTATCGCCCCGGTAATCGGCAAACTCGATGATCTCGTCGCGCTGATAGTGGTGGCCCAGAACCACCAACCGCGAACCCAAAGCTTGCTTTGCCGCAAAAATCCGCGCTCTCAGCTCATCGGCCGTTGCCGACGCATAATCTGCCGGCAGCGGGGCTTGACGTGTCATGCCAGGCCCCGGCCCAAAACTCCCGCCTGGACTGCCGCGACAATGCCCACTGCATCCAGCCCCCATTCGCCGCGGATGATCGGTTGCTTGCCATGCGTTACCCAAGCATCGGGAAGGGACATGATCGTCACACGCCGGGGCAATCTCTCGTTTTCAACCAAAAGGTCGGTCAGCTGTTGGCCAAATCCGCCGGCCCGGACGTTTTCTTCCACTGTCACCAAAAGGGTCGATGGTTTCAGCCAATCCGCAACCGTTTCCCAATCGATGGGTTTGCACCAACGGGCATTGATCACAAGGGCGCGGAGACCGGTTTCTGCCAACTGGGAAGCGGCCGCCCAGGCTTCTGTCACCATGGAACCGGCCGCAACCACCACCGCATCGACCCGATCTTCCGCCCCACGGGGGGTTCCCGGCACACCCAAAACCTCGCATTTGCCGAATTCGATCGCCGTGCGGCTTTCCGGGAGGTTCTCCGGCGCTTCCCCGCGCGGGTACCGGATGGCAACCGGGCCGGAATCGAATCCGGCCATGAACCGCAACATTTCACGGAGTTCGGTAGTGTCCCTTGGAGCGCAAAGGGCCATGTTCGGGATGTGGGTTAAAAAGGAAATGTCGAAGGCCCCATGGTGCGTTGGGCCATCGTCTCCCACCAATCCCGCCCGGTCCATCGCAAACCGCACCGGCAGGTTCTGAATGCACACATCGTGCAAAACCTGGTCGTACCCGCGTTGCAAAAAGGTCGAATAGATCGCGCAGAAGGGCTTGTCCCCGGCGGCGGCCAAACCGGCGGCAAAGGTCACCGCATGCTGTTCGGCAATCCCCACATCGTAATACTGACCGGGGAGCTTGGCCTTGAACGCGTTCAAACCCGTCCCATCGGGCATTGCAGCCGTAATCGCCACAACTTTGGACTCCGCCTCACCCAGTTCCACCATCGCGTCTCCAAAAACACTGGTGTAGGTCGGGCGGCCTGCTTTCAGTGGCATTTCACACTCCGAAAGGTCAAACGGCGTGACACCGTGCCATTTGGTCGCATTCTCTTCCGCAACCTCATAGCCCTTGCCTTTGACCGTGATCGCATGCACGAACACCGGGTAGCGCGCTTCTTGGATGTTCCGGAAAATCTCAAGCAAAGTCGGCAGGTCGTGGCCATCCACCGGGCCAATGTATTCGAAACCCATTTCTTCAAAAATTGTCCCGGTTTCTTCCGGAGCAAAGTAGTGGGTCACGCCATGGCGCAATCCGGCGGCAATCCGGGGTGCCGGGCCAGGGATCTTTTCGATTACCTTTTTGGCGTGTCGGGCCAAACCCTGCACATAGGGCCGTGACCGGAGCCGGTTGAAATAGGTAGTCAACGCGCCCACGTTCGGGGCGATGCTCATGCGGTTGTCATTCAAAATCACGCAAATGTCGGTCTGCAGTTCCCCAGCGTGGTTGAGCGCTTCCCAACTCATCCCGGCGCAAATCGCGGCATCACCGGTAACGGCAACGACCTTTTCTTTGCCGTTTTTGCGATCCCGCGCGGCCGCAAAACCCAATGCCGCCGAAATGGCTGTGCCAGCGTGCCCGGCTCCGAAAACATCCAACTCGTGTTCATCCCGCTTGAGGAAGCCGCTCAGGCCCTTGTATTGCCTCAAGGTCTCAAACCGCGGCAGCCGGCCCGTCAACAGCTTGTGGGGATAGGCCTGGTGGCCCGTATCCCAAACCACTTTGTCCGGGGGCATGTTGTATGCCGCATACATCGCAACGGTCAGTTCCACCGTGCCGAGGTTGGAACTGAAGTGCCCGCCTGTCCGGCTCACGTTGTCCAAAATCGCCTGGCGCACTTCGGCCGCAACTTCCAGCAGCTCCTTGTCCGTCATGGACTTCAAATCTGCGGGGCTGACGATTCGCTCAAGGTGCGGGTAGACCGGATCCATCTGTTCTCCTTCAACACTTCCTACGGGGATTCAATCCCATCGGCCCGCCAATTGGGCCGCGAGTTCCTTCAAAAACTGTTCGTCGTCGTCGTCGAAGGCGCCGATTTGGTGCCCATCGATGTCGATCTGGCCCAGGATGCCGCCTTGGCCATGGATCAGGACGACAATCTCGCTCCGCGTGAAAGCGGAGCAACTCAAATAGTTGTCCAAGCTGCGGACGTCATCAATCACCTGGTTCGCATTCTCGGCCACCGCCGTCCCGCACACGCCCCGCCCCACTGGAATCTCGGTATGGTCGGTCGGGGCCCCGCAAAAAGCGTCCAAATGCAGCATGTCACCCTGCAGGGCATAAATACCGCTCCAGTCGTAAGTGGAAAAACCGTCGAGCAAGCCCATAGCAAATTGCCTCAACTCCTTGCCATGCAAAGGGCTTTCTTTGACTTTGTCCAAAACCGCTTCGAACTCAGACCTGGTCGGCTTAGCCATGTTCCATCTCCCAACGCGCCAAAACGGCGTTTACATCCTCGGATTCTTCAGGGATGGCCTCAAGCACTGGGATGCCTTCCCACTTCCCACGGTCAAGGCCGCCAACTGCAATCCGGAACGGCGACCGCCGGCTCCCCACCGTGTCCCCGGCCGAAACCCGTTTGCCCTTGAGCACCCCCTGGCAAATCCCCAACAAAAGGCGCTCCGCCACCCCAAGGAACCGCTCTTCAACCCCAGAAATCTCAAACTCCTCCAAACCATATTTGCGCATCCCGAGGGTGTTCAAGGAATAGGTGCCTCCTTCCGGGTGACTGTGCACGGCGACGCTGTCTTGCACGGCAAAGCCATCGGGGACGGCCGCATGCAACGATTCGCCGGGGAGCCGGTAGACCTCGCTGACCGGATCCGCCACTAGTCCCCCGGTCAGCAGTGCCAGACGGTCGGCAACTTCCACCAAAAGCCGGACCGCCGGATGCACAAGGGGGTCATAGCTTTCAAAGGTCAACTGCACCAACATCCAGGTCGCCGCCATGCGCGACCGGGCATCCTCTGACAATGAGGCGGAACGCGGGTTGCGAAGAAACGAATCAGGGTTGAAGCCGGCCTCTTCTTTGCTCACAACCAGGCAACGAATCAAGGTCTTGCGGTCCAGGCTGGCAATCGCATAAGCCCCCCGCTCCATCGGGCGGCCAAGGTCTTCTTTGTCCCCTTTCATCGGGACACCAAAACCCACCACGGCCCCTTCCAATCCTTTGGGCTCAACCACCTGCCGGATGGCCGGCAACGGCATCTGGGCCGCCATCACGCTTAGATAAAATCCCGCATCGATCCCAAAACCCGGCCCCTTGGGCTTGGAGAACTTGAGCAACTCACCCAGCTTGGCCTTACGCACTGGCCACCGATTCCTCCGGCACCCGGCCGAACCTCGTCTGCAAACGGGCCCACCAAGCCGCTATCTCTTCTCCCGAGTAATGGCAAACAAATGCGCTCACAATCACCCATTGGAACAGCGGCACATTCATAGAATATTCGATATACCCGTGCATCAGCAAAGCCAAGGGGATGATGTACTTGCGCATCGGTTTGCTGAAAACCAATGTTGCCATGCCCAGTTCAACCACCAGCGTGCCGTAAGTGGCCAGCGTCACCAAAATCGGGGAGTAGATGAAATCGGGAACCGGGAATTTCTCAAACTCTTTGAGGTGGCCCGCATAGTAGGTCGCCGTCCCGTTCTGCCAAAGGTCGCCGCCCCATTTCAACCACACGGTCATGAAATAAACCACCGCCAGTTGGAACTGCACAAGCTTCTGTGGCCAAAGTGACACCTCTTCTACCGGCTTCCCTCGACCGAAAAACTTGCGGTCTAAGCTCAACACGGCCCCGCTCGGCCCAACCGCTACCGCAAAAACCCACATGCGCAACAGCCAGTCCCCAGCCATCAGGATGTCGGCATTGCGGTTGTGGATCGTGAGCATCAGCACGAACAGGGCGATGCTCGAAACACGGGTGAACAGCCCCAAAGCCGTCATCGCCGCCGCAACCATCCCAAGAATCAAGAACACCAAGGTGACGCGACTGTCCGTCACTCCTGCCAAGAGGTTGAAATGCGGGATGCCTTCAGAAAAACGCTCGCTCATCCAAACCGGATAAAGCCCCTTTTCCGTGAAAAAATCTTGGAATGAGACGAGAAGGACAGCAAAATCCGCCAGGCTCAACACCCCAATGATGATGCGGAATACGCCCATGGGCAACGGCGAGCCGTAACCAAATATCCCGTCGTCGATGCTTTTCCAAACCGACTTGAGCTTGGTCATGGTCGCATCCCCGCAATCGCCGTTCGGTCGATGAGCGCCGTGTAAAATCCGTTGGTCGAATAGTTGAAATCCGGCTTGGCGGGGGGTGCCGGAACGCGGTAAGAGTGCCACCGCAATGTCACGCGGACCGGCGGGTTGGATTCATCGGTCCATGCCTTGGCCGCGAACCAATTGGCCGTGTGCGGCCACTTCCATGAATATTGGGACTCCGTGATGCGTTCGCGGTATTTGCGATATCGCTCGTAAAGGAATTTGCGCGTCAGGGGCATTTCTGCCATCCGCGGGTACGGCTCCACCTTTTCGGAGCCGTCTGCGAATTCGACGACCGCGTCAATCCAGACGTCTTCTTGTGCCGGGTTGGGGGCAAACATGTCCCAGTACTGCCAAAACCCAAGCGTCTCGGTGTAGTAAGGGACTAACCACTCCTTTTGTCGCCAAGATTTCAAGTTGGCGATCTTGACTTCCGAATTCAGCTTGACCGGAGTCACGCCCGGCTTGGCAGCCCGGTTGAAATCCTCTTCGGTCGGAATGGGGATCGTCCGTGTGACAATCGCAAAACAGTGGAAGAATAACCAGGCTTTGATCGCCCAGTGCACGCCGCGCTTGCGGCCAGAACCTTGGCCAGTGTCATCCGACACGGCAATATTATAGAACATCCCCGCCGCGGCCCCCCGGCTTCGATTAAACTATCGCCCGCGTGAAGACCCACAAGACCGACTTTCTCGCCATCGGCAGCGGACTCGCCGGACTGGCATTTGCCCTCAAAGCGGCAGAACATGGGCAGGTGACCGTCCTCACCAAGGCCCAAATGCAGGATTCCAACACCTCTTGGGCGCAAGGTGGCATCGCCGCTGCCGTCGGGGAATCCGACTCGTGGGAACTCCATGAACAAGACACCCTCATCGCCGGTGCCGGGCTCTGCAACCCCGATGCCGTCAGGATGCTTGTTCAAAATGCCCCGGCGGCGATCGAGTGGCTTGCCGAGTTGGGAACCCGGTTCGACCTCTCGGCAAGTAATGCCCTCGACCTGGGGCGCGAAGGCGGCCATTCCCGCCACCGGATTGTCCACCATGCCGACAAAACCGGTTGGGAAGTGGAACGGGCGGTCAGCGAGGCCGTTCGCAAGCACCCGGCCATCCAAGTCTACGAAAACTGCTTTGTCACCGGACTGATCGTTGCCGATGGACAATGCATCGGGGCCGAGGCGATAGTCAACGACCTTGGACCAGTACAGTTTGCCGCCCGGGCCACTATGCTGGCCACCGGAGGGTGCGGCAAAGTCTATGCCCACACAACCAACCCCCGCGTCGCAACCGGAGATGGCGTTGCCCTAGCCCACCGGGCCGGGGCAGCCATTGCCAACATGGAATTTCAACAGTTCCACCCGACCACGCTCAAACATTCTCAATTGAGCGGTTTCCTGATCACCGAAGCGATGCGGGGGGCCGGGGCAACCCTCCGCAACCACAACGGACGCCGCTTCATGTACGATTACGACGACCGGCTGGAACTGGCCCCCCGCGACGTCGTCGCCCGTTCCATTGAGCGGGAGATCCAAAAACTCAAAACATGGTGCGTCTATCTGGATCCCACCCACCTGGATGCCGCCGATCTCCAGCACGAATTCCCGACAATCTGGAATCGGCTCCGTGAGATCGGGATTGAAATCGAGAAAGACTGGATCCCCGTCGTCCCCGCCCAACATTATTCCTGTGGAGGTGTTGTCACCGACCTGCAGGGGCGTACCGATATCCCACGGCTCTATGCCAGCGGCGAAGTCGCGTGCACCGGTGTCCACGGGGCCAACCGCCTGGCCAGCAATTCGCTTCTGGAAGCGATCGTCTTCTCCTTTGCCGCTTCCCAGGCCGTCGGCCATGAATCGCCGAATCTCCCGGCCAGCCCCGCTTACCGGGCGCCCCATTGCATCCCAGAAAGCGACGCCATCCATATCCGCCACGCCCTCCAAAAGCAGATGTCAACCCACGCCGGGATCTTCCGGACCGATGCCGGGCTCAGTTCGCTCCGTTCGTTCATTGCCGGAGCTTTAGATGATGTTGCCGCCCCGCCGAGCGCGCCGTTCAGCGCCTATTCGGCCGAGGCCCAGAACCTCCTGGAAGTTGCCGCCCTCATCGTCGATGGTGCCGCATCCCGAAAGGAAAACGTGGGGTTGCACTACAACGCCGACCTGGCCTGAACAACCGGATCCCTATTCGCTGTACCGCGGGGGTTCCACCGCATCGGGGATCCCGAGCGCCCAGGGAGGCAACCGGAGGATTGCCCGGCAAACCCCTTCTCCTTTTGGAACCAAATGCAACCGGGTTTCCGCCAAAAACGAGGACGGCGTGATTTCGGCCAGGTTGTCCAGGGCCTCGATCTCCACCGGGTAGGCCGTCGCCAGATCGAGGGTGGTTGCCGAGCCCCTTTGATGGCGCCAACTGAGAATATAGGCTTCCCCGTTCCGTTCTACGGTCACTGCCGGGCCATCGACGATCCGAACCGGGCTGGTTAGCATGTCGATAAACCCGAAACCAGGCTTGGCCAGGGCAATGTCCCCAAAAACTTGGTCGCGCAACGGCTTCATCGGCTGAACGGGGGAAAGACCAAGGCTGGGGAAATCCCGCCGCTTGGCATAATCATCCATCACCGACGCCGCCCGACACGAGGCTTCGGCCATGGCTCCCCGGGCGCGGACTGTGACATCCGAGGAAAAAGAGGCCGCCAAAGCAAACAGCGCGGTCGCCCTCGCCCGGGTTTTCGGGTCTTGGGCCACAAGGCTCCAATCCCAATGGTCTTGGCACTCCATGGCCTTGTCCAACAGATCCCGCCGGCCAGACCCCCCGCACTGCTGCAACAGCGCTTGACCCGCAAGCAGATCCAGGCCCGAGCCGTCGCCAGGGGTTGCGAAATGGCCGCCCGTCACGAGATCGGTGATGTTCGGCAACGCTCGACGGTATTCGTCGGAACAACTGGCGTAAAGTTCCGTGCTCAACTCGTCCCGCTCGCCAGAAAGCAGGCTGATTGCCAATTCGGTAATGCTGGGGACGTCGAACCCGCTTGCTGCGCTAAGTCCTTGGGACGGCTTGCCCACCGCAAGGGCGCGGCCCCCGGGGATCCGGCGCATGGGGAACCGCACGGCGATCCGGGGCTCTAAACTGAACGAGACCGGGCCTTCGGCCTGTTGGGCCAAAATCGGCGTGGAACCCGTCAAAATTCGCGTTTCGAATCCACCGGCCTTGCACAAGTGCAACGGCGTCGGGATCTGCGCCCCGATTCCGTCGAACTTCCAGATGGCCGTAAGGTAACCGGCATCCGACCGGGATTCGAAAGAAACCAGGTTTGGCCGTGGACGCATCAGCCAACCCGCCAGGGGGCCGACATCTTTGGCCAAGGCCCCGAGCGAAGCCACGTTTGCGGCCACCCTCTTGGGGCCAATCGGCGCCAAAACGCGCACCCAGCCCTTGTATTTTTGAAGGCCGGTAAGGGTCCAATTGGCCGAATCGCCAGTCACGATCAGCTGCACCGGCTCTTCGAAAACAAACATCAATGGTGCTTGCCCATCGCGAAAATTCAGCAAGTACCACCGGCTCGGCGCGCCGGGCACATCGGCACCGACACTCCCTTCAGCCCACGTTAGATAGGGTCCAAGGTCGGTTTTGAGCGTGAACTTAAAATCCAACGGGAAGTAGAGCTCGAGCCCCGGACGCCAAGGCGAATACCGAACCGCCCCGGGAGCAAAGGCATAATCCCGGCTTTGGAACACCGCCTCGCCCTCGTCGATCCGCTTTGCCTTAAGATCGCCCAAAGGGGCCGCGAAGTACAAGGAATCGGCCGGGGCATGGGCTACGCGCAACCGGTTCTGTTCCAAAACAAGACCGGGCACCTGCGGGATTTGGGCAAACGCATAGCGGCCAAACGAGCCGTAACCCGCCGCCGCTAACGCCAACCCCAGAGCGCTAATCGATGCTCGTGCCCAAAATTTCAATGCCCAGTCTCTTCGTCCGGCGCGAATAGCTGAGCCCCACTTCCCGATACCCCAGCCGATAGCTGAGGATGTACGATTGATCCAAGAACGAATCCGACCCAAATTGGTCGAAGAAGTAGCCGTAGCTCACTCGCCACAACGAGCCTAGTTTGTACCTCAAACGGGCGCTCATGCTCATCGTGTCCGCATCCAAACTTTGACACAAAAAAGCATTGAACCCAAGATTGCCGACATTGTAAAAGCCGTCCATCGACAACTTGTGGTGTCCAATCAAATCTGAGGAGAACCCATCGTCCAAATATTCGTAGGTCAGGTTAACAAACGCCCCGTTTGTCGGATTGAGGGCTAGATTCAGCGTGCCAACCTGCACCAAACCTTGGTTGACGTTGTGGCCGCTGACTTGCTCTAATGAATAGGAGTAGTTGAAAAGGCTCGTCCCGATCCGCACCGGGGTTCCGACGAAGCGCATTCTTCCGCCCGTAGCCTGTTGGTAATTGGATCCGCCATCGGTCCGGATGCGGGAATCCCGAGCCGTCACCCCAAAAAAGATCTTGCCTGGGATCAGCAGAGACTTGATGGGATCCTTTTCAATCACCAGCTGGGTCGAATCGGTTCGGAAGTGGTTGCCCGCCAAACTCTGACCGTATGTCGATGTGACATTGGCACTGAACCCGTCGAAATTCCGACTCAGATTGGCCGATCCAAACACATCGCGGTGGGCCGGGAAGTTCACTTGCATCGAAAGGGTTGTTGAATCAGTGCTGGACCACGTTTGCCTCAAACTAGCCCCCCAATCGTCGCGGCCAATCCCCCCGACGTTCATCCCACCATCGAAATGGATCCCCTTGTTCCAATTCAACTCGTAATCCAAGAACGTGCCGCCACCCGCACCGGTCCCTGTGCCGTAATTCGCCCCGTAGCGCAACCGGAGGGCGCTGGTCTCGCCAGGCTTGAGTGTCAGGTAATAGGGGTAGTTCAGCGCAAAATTGTTGTTGGAGATGTTCACCCACTGTTCGGTGATGACGGGAGTTGCCGTGTTGACATTCACCGTGAACAGGGGGACTTGCATGATCCTTTGCCCGGCCATGCGCACATCGGCCCGGTGGAACTGCACTTCCTTCCGCGGATAGGCGACCGCTTTTTTTGCCGAAATCATCGAAACCGAATCGGCAATGGTCTGGAAACGCAGGCTGCGGGTATCCAAACCGGAGGTTGGGAACCGGAGGAACCGGTTGCCAACTTCCATCAACCCTGAGTAGGCCCGCATCGGCAGGTCAGCCGGACCCACCTCGGTGGGAAGCCCATCGGCTGAAGGATCCCCTTCTTCGGCCGGGATCAACAAAGTTGTCGTACCGAAACCCTCTTTCTTGTTCAAGCGGAAATAGAGCGATTCGAATTCCTGTTCCCAGTTGCCTATTTTGAGCCTGGCCTTGCGCGCCCTCACTTCGTAGGTCTGCACCTGGACTTGCAGGTCGTTTGCGGAAATTTCGATGTTCTGATACTTTAGGGTTGCCCCCTGCCCGGATCCCGACGCCTCCAAAACCCGGTCCTGGACGCTGTACCATAGGGTCTCGCTGCCAACCACCTCAATAAAATCTTGGGCCGAGCTGAGCAACGTGCGATCAGCAACGAACTCAAGATCCAGTTCTGCTGCCGCGCTGAATTTCAACGCCGAGGCACGAATTCGGGCCGTTCCCGGCAGATCCCCGGCAACAAGGATCGCCCGGGCAAAACCATTGGATGTTTGGACGATTCGCTCTCGGAAAGACCCCAGGTTTGTATCGAAAACGACCTGAGTTCCATTGGGAACCAGATTGCCGGAGCTATCCCGAATTTGCGCGGTGACGGTAATGGTACTGCGGCCATCGGCTACCGCCATCGCCGGGTAGGAATCGATTTGGATCGTCCCGTTTTGCCCAATGGCCAGCGCTGCAAAGGCAACCAACACAAAGAGGATGGCAATCCTCAACCGGGATATTGTGGCTGGAAGCGTCCCCATGGCTTATTGATCAGACGGTCAGGCTGCGCAAAAAATGCGGCCGCCGGCTCATTATGAACCGGCGGCCGTCCTATTTGTTCAGTTTTCCTGATTAACGGATCACGTTGACGGGGACGACCTTGCGAACCCGTTCCCCGTTCGGCGTTTCAGCGAGGATTTCCACTTTGTAGCTGCCAGGGGCAACGGCCCGGTTGGCATTGTCGCGGAGAGTCCACGTGGCCGAGTTTTCACCGGCGTTGTCGCTGCGGCTGCGGGTGACCGTGAAGACCTCTTTCCCCGTTGAGGAGAGGACTCGCACGGTGACCAAGGCGTCAGCCGAGAGCGAGTAGTTGACCGTGATCGGGCTACCTGGGGCGCGGCCATCTGCGCTGACCACGACGTTGCCGATGACCGGGCGGGCTGAACCGCCGGCTTCCACCGTCACCGTCAAGGAGCGCGTTCCGGCTTGATCCATGTGGAACGTGTAGCCGCTGGTGGCGCGGAGATCTCGCTTTTCACCCGTTGCATCGTCGGTGATCTTGACGCGCAGGTTGCGGGGCAGGCTCGGCAGGTTCGGCCAAGTCACGGTCACGTCGCCAGGCTCTTCGGCGCTGACTTGCACCTTGTACTCTTGCCGTCCGGCCCGGGCCGAGACCGACTGGGCCATGCGCGTGGGTTGGCCGTTGAATTCACCGAGAACCGCCATTTCCAGCTTTTGACCAGGGGCTTGCGGCGCCTTGGGCACTTGCAGAGTTTGTGCTTTCTTGGAATCGGTGACAACCCCGATGTAGTTTTGGGTATCGACGCCGGCCGTTGACCGAGCCGAGAGTTGCAATCGCCATTCCCGATCACTTTGGGCAAAGGAATCGCTAACGGAGCGACCGGAGTTCGGAACACCGAGTTCAAACAGCGGCGGCCAAATCAGGCGGACATCCTTGGAAGCGCTCACAAAGATCCAATAGGCTTTGTGCGGCTGCATCTCACCCGAGTCGGATTGCAGCGCATAGCTGCCGCCGCCCGGGAGCGAAGAGTTCGGCACGAAGTAGGTCAGGTTGCTGGCGACATACCGGCGGGTAACCAGTTCGGTCCAGGTCAGGGACTCCGTGTTGTCGTCTTCGGCAACGCCAAGGAGTTGCTTGATGGGCACCGCGTAGTTGTAGGGGTTGCTCACCAAGTTCCAACCTGGCTTCAAGTTGACCAAGAGGCCACCGGTGCTGATATCGGCCGGAATGTTGGCGTTGTTGAGTTGGAGCGACGGATGGGCCGCATTGGGAACAACCCAGTAGCCGACGCCACGTTGGCTGCTGGTCGTTGGCACGTAGGCCCGGAGCGTCGGATCCCACTGATAGGCGACAAAGTCGACACCGGATGTGAGACCAAGGACCCCGTCAAAGCTCGAATCACCGAACGTGTAGGGGAAACCAACCATGTTCGGACCCGCGGCAAGGCTCATGACCGGCGACGCGCCGACCCGAACCGTCTGGGTGAGAACCTTGGTCGGACCTGGCACCGTTTTGATCGTGACTGAAACCGGGAGCGTGCCAAAGGTTTCGCCATCGCTGACCACCTGCCACTCCAGGGAGCGGATTTGGTTCGGGTTGATCAGGGCGATGTTCTTGACCTGTTGCTCGCCAGGAGCCAAAGTGAACCCAGCCGGGAGATCGATTTGGGCGCTCACATTGTGGAGGGCAACCTCTTCGTCGATCGTTGCATATTGGTTGTCGATCCAAACCCGGATCGTCATCGGGTTCGGCGAACTACCGGCACCCGGACCATCATAGTTGATGGTGTGCGGCGCATCCAAGACCGCGGTGTACGGATCGTCATAGAACCCGGTGCTCCAGTTGGTGTGGATGTACTGGACGATTTTGGCCTGGCCATTTGCACCCGTGCTTTGCGGGATGAAGTGCTGGATGACCGCAATGCCGCTTCCTGCGAAAAAGACGTCATTGTCATCCAACTGCCCCGTGGGATCGCCGAAAAGGTTGAGGCTCGGCGCGTTGTCTTGTGCCGATTCGAACCAGCTGCCGACCTTGATGTAGTCGGTTTGCGAAGCTTTGGGGAAGCTGGAACTAGACCCTGTATCGTATTGGATACCGTAAGGCTCGCTTTGGCCCCAAAGAACCTGGAGCTTTTTCGGGAAGTTGGAATCGCTCAACTCGCGCTTCTTCGATGTCCGCATGGGGAAGCTGTCGTCGAAAGCTGCGTAGCCCAGGTAGTTCTCCGGAGTCACTTTGGCAAAACCAGAGAGCGAACCAATTGCCGTGTTTGCCTGGTTAAAGCCCAGATAGTCGAAGCCGCCAATCCGCATCCACGGAGAGGTCACCCAGTAAACGCCGAACCCGCCGACTGAAGCCGTGTCGATGAAATTCCAAGTCATGCGGACTGCATCGGCAATCACGCGGACTTCAAGCTGCACCTGGCTGCCCGAAGCCAAAACCATGCCAAGAATGGCATACCGATCGCTGGCCCCGACGAATGTCGTCGTGATGCCGGCACCATCAGCCCCGCCGAAAATCTCGGCCCCATTGAGTGCGCCGTCCGGGCCTGTAATCAAAGCATAGTTGTAGTCGCCAACCGGTTCATCGGGCCAGCCCATCGTCAAGGCCATGCCGTCATCAAAAGTCGATTGCGCTGAACCGGCACCCGGAACCCCGAAGGCGAATCGCCCACCCAATTGCAACTGGCGAGCCGTGGCGAAGCACGGACCCGTCGTGCCGCCCTGGGTGACGGTTCCGCTAATCCCATAAGCAACACCGATCAACTGCGTCGCAAGGATGTTGTAGATGTACGGGGTCGAATAGGCGCTGGTGTTTGCAGGATCCACGCATTCGCCCGTCCAAGACCCTTGGGCGTGGGCGACCCCGAATGCCAACGCGGCCAGGCCCAGAGTCAGTGTGCTTCGATTCATCGATTTCATGGCAAAACTTTTTTGTTTGGTTTGTTTGGATTTAGGTGGGCTTAGCCTTTGCCAAGCCCACCTGTGGGACGTGTCAGAGGGGTTGTTTCGTTCCCCGTTAGCGCGTCAAGCGGCGCGCACCGCTCCAGATGTACCGGCGGCCGGTGCCGTCTGCCGCTGGGCCCGGCACGTCCTGGATGTTCCGCACGCCGATACGCCAGTAGAGCGTCGTCGCCGTCGGGAACAGGGTTCCCGTCGCCACCGGTTGGGTGGAGAGCGTCGTCCCTGTCGGTGTGGATGTGTCGATGAACTCACCCAACGTCACCGAATTGGAGCCGAAGATCGGGTCGGGTGAGATTTGCACCACGTATTCCAGCGAGACCGTCAGGTCGATGCCGCGGACGGAGCCGAAGCTGAAGACCGTGTTGCCAGTGTCGTTCGAGGGGTCGCTCGGCGAGTTCAGGGTCGGGCGGTTCAAAGCCGTCGCCTGGCCGGAAGCGGGGACCCGGACGGAGACAAAGTAGCAGTATTGCGCGTTTGTGCCCGTGGTGCCGGTGGTACCCGTCGTCCCGGTCGTGCCGGTGGTACCCGTGGTACCGGTCGTTGTCCCCGTCGTACCCGTCGTCGTACCGGTAGTACCGGTGGTGCCGGTGGTACCGGTGGTACCGGTCGTCCCCGTGGTACCCGTTGTGGAGCCGGACGAGTTGTTCGGCGGGAACGGCAGGGAGTTCGCATCGACGCGGTAGACCATTTCAACGCTATAGCGCTGCGGCGTACCCACGGTCAGCGGCGTCACGGTCGGATCGGCACCGCCCGGAGGGGAACCGTTAGTGCAGCTGTTGCCGCCGGTGATCCCACCGAAGTCATCCCACTGGCTTCCGCTTGTGGGGGCATAGGTCAAGGCTGTGTCGTCGACGATTGCTGTGCTCGGGGCGAGGACGGTCGCAACCGGGTTTGTGTTGACGCCTTCGCGCCAGACTTGCCACCGGAACGGCCCTTCATTGTTGCCACGGGCGAACGAATCCAAGGTCCAGCTGACGCGGACACCTGGGTTGAGCCCATTGGAGATGGCCTCGGCTTTCACATTGCCGACAACCGTGTTGTCGCCGCCGCGCCCGCCAAGGAACAGGAACCCGAGGATGACCAGCAGCAGCAACAGGGAGAACAAAGCTTGGTTGCCAGCACTGGAGCGCCGAGGGTTAGAAGTCTTCGGGTCGCCGTCGCCACCCCAGCCCGGACGGATGACCGGAACATCGACAATCGTTTGGAATTTGTCGCCAGGGCGCACACCTTTGGTAGCCCGGGTCACGCGGACAAACGCAGAATCAACATCCGCGTTGCTGACGGTGCCTTCGGCAACCTGCTCGCTCCCGCGCATGAAAATCGCCCGCATTCCGTTCTGAAGGCCAGAACGGGTGCCGTGGTTGATCAAAACTGTGTCGCCGGTCGTGCTCAAAACCGTCGCGGTCGGCAAGATGTTGCCTTCCATCGAAGAAACTGCTTTGAAAGCAGCATCGGTCAAGGCGTCCCCAAGCAAAGTCGCTTCAGTGGTGTCGGCACCGCGCGGGGCCGATTTCCCAGTCACAGCCGCAGCATTGACCGGAATCCCACCCGAAACATTGCGAACCTGCACCGAAACAATGATCTGGGCCTGTTTCATCCCGTTCACCGGAACGACGCGCCAGTTTTCAACTGTCCCCGTCACGATGTATTGCGCATCGAGCGCATCGCCGAGCCGCAGGAGGTCTGCCGCACGGGTCACCGGGGGCATCAACCCCAAGTCGCGCATTGCACGGGAAACCTGGTCGGTCGGAACCGTTTCGCGGTCACGCTGGAACACCTGCGAGAGCGCGTCCCGCACCTTGTCCCGGGTTTCCGCACCCAAGTCGATGTCCGGGGCCGTCACCTTCACCGCGAAATCCGTCACCGCATAGCGGTTCGTTTCCTGGATCTGGGCAGACGCCGGAATGGCAATGCCTAACGTCGCGGCGGCCACCAACAGGGCGCCCAAACGGACGAACCGTCCGCCAAATCGAGTTTTCGTTCTCAGTTCCACTGTGACCCGTCCTCCTCGTACAACTTCGTCTTCTGCATGTTCACGTTCCCAAAACCGGCTCGTCCCATGAGTCCGCTTCATTGGGCCATTCACCCAATGTTAGCCGATAACAAGCCCGCCACGCAACACCGCGCATAGATGCGCAACGCTGCCGGCAAGGAAGCTATCGCTCGCGGGGAGTATAGCACGGCTCCTTCCGCAAAAATCCCGCCAAATGCGCTCAGAAATCGAATTTCTTCGCTCAACGCAAGGACTTTGCGATGGTTTGAACCATCTGTCGGACGGAATCCAACGGTAGATCGGTTCGAACCAGGTAGTCAGCAAACATGCGGCGGGCCGTCGGGACGGCTTGCGATGCCAGCAATCCTTCGGCCGCCCCACGGCCACCCAAACGGATTTCCAGCCGGCGACGCGCCACATCCAGGGGGCAATCGCAAACCAAAACCGGCCCGAATGCGCTGGCCAAGCCGGATTCGACAAGAAGAGGAATTTCTAGGGCGTCTCCGCTATATTCTCGGAGCCGCCCATATATATAGGGATGGGTTAACCGGTTCAACCCGGCGCGGAACTCCCGGTCGCCTAACCGGTTGCGTGCTGCCGTCCGCAAGTCAGCGCGTTCGCCCAATTGGCTTCGGAGCCAATCCTGAACAGGTACCGATTCAAACGCTTCGCGGGCCACCGCATCAGAATCCAAAACATCCCAGCCGCATTCTCTTAGGAACCCGGCGACGGTGCTTTTGCCACTTGCCACCCCGCCCGTGACGACTAATGGGCCGCGCATGGCAACCAGTCTATCCACAAGCAATGCGCCCCAGGGATCCAATTGGGAATTCCCTGGGGCGCGTGCCGACTCGAATATGGGTTATTCGCCCGGTTCTTCGGTTTCGCCCGATGCCTCGGGCCGCACCAGGCCTTTCAACAAGCCAAGCCGTTCGCCGATCGTCGCGCCACCCGTGGCAACACGCTGCGAAGGAGCCGTGTCCTCGGCCGGTTGGCGGAACTTGGTGCCACCTCGGCGCTTTCCTCCGCCGTCGCGGAAATCCCGGCCGCCGTGGCCGCCCTGGCCGCCTTGGCCACCCTGGCCCCCGCGCATGGCCGCGCCCACACTCGGATCCATGCGGTATCCGCCGATTTGCGGGTTGGATCGCAGACTCAAAACCATCCGGCGCTCATCCGGCCGCAAGTCGATGATCGTCGGTTCGATCTCTTGCTGCTCTTCCAAGGCGTCTTGCGGTTTTTGGATCCGCTCGTCGCTGATCTCGCCAACCGGCAAAAATGCCTCGGCCCCTTCCGGCAATCGCACGAATGCGCCGGCCTGAACCATGCGGTTGACGACCACCTTGATTTTTTCGCCTTGCTTGTAATGCTCGCGGATCAGATTCCACGGGTCGGGGAGAACTTGGCGAAGACCAAGGCTGATCCGACCGCCGCCCTCGTCGAGCCGCAACACCATCACTTTAATATCTTCGCCTTCTTTGAGGACTTCACGCGGGTGGTCGATGCGCATCCAGCTCATTTCGCTGATGTGCAACAGGCCGTCCACGCCACCAAGATCCACAAATGCCCCGTAGTCGGTCAAACGGCGCACCGTCCCTTCCATCACTTCGCCCGGTTTGACCCGCTCGAAAATGTTGGCCCGGACTTCGTCCCGCCGCTCGTCTTCGGCAGCCTTGTTGCTCAAAACCACCTTCTTCCGTTCGCGGTCGACTTCGATGATCTTGACCGGCAAAATTTGCCCGACGTACTTCTCGATGTTCCGCAGTTTGCCGTTGCCGACATGGGTCGCCGGAACAAAACCCCGAACGCCAATGTCGACGACCAACCCACCTTTCACGCGGTCCACAACGTTGGCATCGAACAGCTCGCCCGATTCGAAGGAATCCAAAATGCGTTGCCACTGAACGTCGAAATCCGCCTTGCGCTTGCTGACAACCGGGTTGCCTTCCGCACTGTGGGTCTTCAACACGATGACTTGGAACGTGTCGCCCGGTTTCACATGCCCAATGGCCGATTCCAACTTCTCGTTGGCCAGCTCCGCCAAAGGCACGATCCCCTCGGCTTTGGTGCCGAGGTCGACAAAGACCCGGTCGTTCTCAACCTGGATGACCTTTGCTTCGATGCGCTCTCCCTTGCTGAGCGTCGGACCCGAATCCGTGTCCTCGCCGCCGAGGATGGCCATCGCTTCTTCAAACAGGCGTTCGTCCTCGGTCATCCCGGGCTTCCCGCTGCTCGCTGTGGCCGGTTCAGCGACCGTTTCGGCTGGCACTTGCGGGGCGGGGTCGGCGGCCGGCGTTGCCTCTGCTTGGGCTTCCGGCGCGGGGGCCTCATCGGCCGCAGCTTCGACCGCCGGGGCGGCCGCAGATTCTGCGGGTTCACTGGTCGTGACTTCGGTTTCGGCCGTAACCGCATCGGTTGCGGCCGTCTCTTCAGCCGCGGCGGTTTCGATAACTGCCGACTCTTCCGGAGTCTGCTTCTCGTCGGTTGTCATAGGGTTCCTGAATCGTGGCCCCGCCAACCCCAATACGGGTGGAGGAGGGGGGCGCGAAATTTTCGAAGCCTATTGTAGCCTAACCCTTGGGCCGCATCAGGACGTTTTGAGCCGCCGCCAGTAAACTCCGCAAGCCAATGACCAAAGCCGTCGTCGATGTCGGGTCGAACTCCGTCCTCCTGGCAATCGCCAAGCAAGAAACCGGACGATGGGAGCCCCTTTGCGAGACGAGTGAGGTCACCGGGCTGGGCAGCGGGGTCAAACAATCCGGACAAATTGGGGAACAAGGGGCTGCGCAAACCCTAGAGGCCCTCAAAAGGGCCTTTGAATGCGCTCGATCCCACGGCGTAGACGAAATCTTGGCGGCCGGAACCATGGCTCTCCGCATCGCCCAAAACGCCGATGGATTCTTGCGGGACGCAAAAGCGCAAGGAACCCCCGTCTCCATCCTCAGCGGCGAAGATGAGGCCCGCCTCGGATTCCTTGCCGTTGCCGATGACCCGGAATTCAGCCGGCTCGACCGCATCACAGTCTTGGATCCCGGCGGACACAGCACGGAACTCGTCACCGCCTGCCGGACCGACGGCGATTGGCAAACCCTGTTCAGGAGGTCATTCCCAGTCGGCGCGCTCGGACTGCTTGAAACTGCCTTGAAATCGGAGTGCCCTGGCCCGTCGGAACTCCTCGAGGCCGTGAGCCAACTGGATCAAACCGTGGGGCTCTGTTACCTGCCCGGACAGTGCGGCGAAGTTTTCGTCCTCGGGGCAACCGGGACGAACCTCGCATCGATCCGGGAAGGGCTCACAACCTGGCAGCCCGAGAAAATCCATGGGCAAGTTTTGGACTTTGAAGAAGTTTCCCGCGCCGTCGGCTGGCTGTGCGGCTTGACTGAATCCGAAAGGCGCACCGTCCCCGGGCTCGAAAAAGGGCGTGAACGAACCATCCACGCCGGCGCACTCATTTTGGAGCGGTTCATGAACGCGGTCGGAGCAACCACCTGCCGGGTCTCTGTCCGTGGTTGGCGGCACGCCCTCTTCGACCACCCACTCCCATGAGAGACCTCCTGCAACGGTACTGGTTCCTGATCTGCGCAGTCCCCTATCTCGGCTTCTGGACTTATGGACTGAGTGATCTCGACGAGGGGTTCTACGGGGCTGTCACCATGGACATGCTCCGGAGGGGGGACTGGATCACACCAACCCTCAACGGCACGCCGTGGTTTGAAAAACCGATTTTGGCGTACTGGCTCTCCATGCCCCTGTGTGCGGTTTTGCCCAACGAATTCATGGCCCGCCTGCCATCGTTCCTCTGCACAATGGCCACCGCATGGGTTCTTTACCGGTTCGTCAAAAAACACGTTTCTGTTGATGCCGCCATCCTTACCGCCTTGGTCTACAGCACCTCGATTCTGGTGGTAGGCATCGGCCGAATGATGATGACCGACGCCCCGTTGGTCCTTTGCCTCACCATTGCTTTCACCACGTTCTACGAAAGCATCCTCGGCGATCAAAAGTTGAGGCTCGCGACCGCCGCGGCGCTTGGTCTCGCCGTTTTAGCTAAGGGGCCGGTTGCCTTGGTTCTTTTTGGATTGATTGGTATCTTTTCGTTTTGGCTGCTCCCGGATTCCCGTCGCAATTGGGGGAAGCATTGGGTTGGGGGAACTGTTTTGGTGGCGGGCATCGTCGCACTCTGGTACGTGCCCTGTTACTTGGCGAACGGCCAGGTCTTCATCCAAAAGTTCCTGATCGAACAAAACATCGGTCGGTTCCGTGGCGGGGACAAAGCCCACACCTTGCCGGTTTGGGCCAACCCGGTCTTCTTCCCGGCGACCCTGGCCGTCAGCTTCCTCCCTTGGATCGTCGGGGCGTTCCGGTCCAAGTTTTGGAAACCGCAAAACCCGCTCGACACCTACCTCCTCATCTGGGCCTGCGCCGTTACCGGCTTTTTCACCTTGTCCGGTTCAAAGCTGGTGCATTACGTCCTGCCGGCCATTCCGCCGCTTGCGGCCCTTGTTGCACAATCCCTTTTGACGCGCCATCCCCGGCCTAAACCCGTTTCCGGTTGGGTCGCCTACGCGGCCGTGGTTTCGGTACTCCTTTGCGCCGTGGCGAACTATGTCTTTTATACCGATTGGTCTAGACGATTCAAGGATGTCCAGTCGTTTGCTGTTGAGGCCCGCGAAAAGAACCTTAAGCTGTACCAGTCCCGGCTGGGCGAAGATACCGCGAGCCCCTCGGGTTCCCCGTTCAAGATCAACGACTCCGGACACCCGTCCCTCGGATTCTATTACCGGGGCCCCGTCCTCGAAAACGACAACAACGGGGAATCGAATGCAATTTTCGTCGGAAGGCGGGATGCGTTCCTCAATGCGGTTGCTCCGGTCCGGTCTGACCAATATTCCCACATCGAAACCCGGGGCAATTACTCGGCAAGGATCAACGAACCCCGCGCGCCCGGTCAAAAATAGCGGATGTAGCCTTCCATTTGCCGGACGGTCTCCGGCCCGAACCCCGGGATACGTTCCAAATCCTCCCGATTCTGGATCGGCCCGTTCTCGCTGCGCCAGCGAACGATGTCGTGCGCCATTCCCTCCCCGATGCCGGGGATTTGGACAAGGTCTTCGACCGGGGCGGTGTTGATGTCGATCGGAAACTGGGCGGGAGCCGGGAGTGGGGCCTTTTTGGCCTTAAGGACCACCTGGTCACCATCTTTGAGGATTTTGGCCAGATTGACACTGTCCCAATCCGCCGATTCGAGTCCACCTCCCGCCGACCTGACAGCATCTTCCACCCGGGCGCCTTCTTCGAATTCGTAAACGCCCGGATTGCGGACCTCGCCCTTCACGTCGACCCTGACCTTCGCTTTGACCGCCGGATCCACCGGTGCCGCACCTGGCCCCAGGTTCGGACTGGATGACGCGGGCAAGGGCGCAACCGTTTTTGTGGCGCTAGACCGGCCGATCCAATAACCGGCTGTCAGGGCTGCGCAAAGGGCAATTCCCACCAATCCAACCTTTTGCCGGTCCGAAAGTTCACCCCACACCGCCCACCTCCAACATCGTACGGGCCACTTCCGGCGCCCGTTCCAAAAATATCTCGCCGTGCTTGAGCCCCTCGAACCACCAAACCGGTTGGCTGGTGGCTTGCGAGAGCGCTTCCGCGTGGCGGGGGCTAAACATCCCGTCGTCTCGGCTTTGCAGGATCAGGCATGGCCCCTTCCAGGATGCCGCCGCGTCGGCCGGGCGGACTTCGTGGCCCCGGATGCCTTTGCTGCGCTCAGCCATCAGAATGATCGGTCTAAATATAGTCGCTCCAAATGGCACGCTCACACTCAAAAACTCCTCGCTTGCCCAGTCCAGACGGGCAAATGCCGCTTCGGTCGTCACCGAGGCAAACAGGTCGGGCCGGGAGCCAGCCGCGATCCAACAAGCGGCTCCACCCATGCTGACCCCGGCCAAATGGATCCTCTTACCTTCGGCAGCCAATGCCTCGGCGACGGCGATGACTTCGATCGCCTCTCCCTCACCAAATCCAACCCCTTTCGCCGGGCTCCGAGTTTGCCCCATCGTGGCGATGGCGACCACTTCGGCCCAAGGCACCAACTCGGTCGAAAGGGCGTTCCACGACGATTGGCAGCCGCCGTATCCGTGGACACATAAATAGACATCTTGACCGGATCCGCCCCGCCATGCCGGAATGGAGTAGCCGTCGCCCGCAAACAAGACCTCCCGCATGTAGCTTGGAACCGGCCCCGGGCTCAGTCGAACCGGCGAGACGTAAGCCCGAGCCATGACCCAGCATCCACCCAAATAAAGCAAGACGCCGCCAGGGAGCGCCAACCACCACATGTCACACCAAACGGGCTTCTGCCGCCAGAACCGTGTTTTCCAGCAAACTGGCCACCGTCATCGGCCCCACACCGCCGGGAACTGGCGTGATCGCCCCCGCCACCGCAGCACAGGCCTCGTAATCGCAATCGCCAACATCGTGGCCCCGGCCTTCGACCTTGTTATATCCCGCATCAATGACCGTCGCCCCCGGCCTGATCCAATCCCCTTTGACCATTTCCGGGCGCCCGACGGCCGCCACGACGATATCCATGGTCCGGCAGAGCGAAGCTAAGTCTTGTGTTTTGGAATGGGCGACCGTCACCGTCGCGTTCAGCTCCAACAGCATCAGGGCCATCGGCTTTCCCAAAATATTTGACCGACCGATCACCAAAGCGTTTTTGCCAGCACACTCGATCCCATGCCGGGCCAACAGTTTGGTGATCCCCAGGGGAGTGGCGCATCGGAATCCCGGCAACCCGGCTGTCAGCCGGCCCAGGCTCGCGCTGGTGATGCCGTCCACGTCCTTTTCCGGGCCCAGCGATTCCAGCACGCGGTCCTCGTCGATGTGCGGGGGCAATGGGTGCTGGATCAAGACGCCGTGGACGTCCGAATCCTCGTTCAGCTGGGCGACGTGATCCATCAGCGCCCTTTCCGAAACCGAGGAATCCACCATGAAGCTGCCGGATTCCACGCCGACCCACCCGGCCCATTTGCGTTTCATCTCCACATAGGCCAAACTCGCCGGATCTTGGGCTGCCACAACGGCTTCCAGCTTTGGCGAAATCCCACTCGCTTTGAGAGCCGCAACCCGGCGTTTGAGGTCTTCCCTTACCTCTCGAGCCAAAGCCCGGCCATCCAGAATCACCGGATCCGACATGGGGCCAGTTTAGTCGGAGCCCCGGGCGGTCAACCGGTCCCTTTCTTGGATCATGGCCGTCTGGTCCTCGCGGAACATCTGCAACCGGTCAGCCAAATCATCGTCCGAAGTTGCAAGGATCTGAACCGCCAAAAGCCCAGCATTGCGGGCGTTGCCAATTGCGACAGTCGCTACCGGCACACCCTTGGGCATCTGCACAATGCTCAACAGGCTATCCAGCCCGTCCAGCCCGGTTGCCGCGACCGGGACCCCCACCACCGGCAGTGTCGTCAGACTGGCCACCATGCCCGGCAGGTGGGCCGCCCCCCCGGCACCTGCAATGATGACTTTCAATCCCCGGTCTTTCGCCGATTTGGCGTAGTCGAACATCGCATCCGGCGTGCGGTGGGCACTGATGACCCGGAGTTCATAGGGCACGCCGAATTCGTGCATCACCGCCTCAGCGGCTTCCATGACGGGAAGGTCGCTGTCGGACCCCATGATGATCCCTACCTGTGCCATTTCCAACGAGTCTACTCGGCTCTAAATGTGGAAAACCCGGTCAAAAAAGTGCGATTCTGAGGTGCCACCCGCTCCTTTTCACCCCCCCTTGGCGTCCACAACCACAAGACCAATCGGTCTTTTGACAATTGCCCGTGGATAACTGGATGGACGACATGACGCCAATCAACCTCTTCGAATCCCAAGCCGTGATCAAGGTCATCGGCGTGGGAGGCGGTGGATGCAATGCGGTCAACCGCATGATCGAAGCCGGGGTCTCCGGTGTGACGTTCGTCGCGTTGAACACCGACACCCAGGCCCTCAATTCCAGCCTGGCCGACGTCCGGATCGCCATTGGCGAGATCGGAACCCGCGGGCTCGGGACCGGTGGTGACCCGAAGAAGGGAGAAGCGGCAGCTCGAGAATCCGAACGGCTCATCACAGACCTCCTCGACGGTAGCGACATGGTCTTCATCACCGCCGGGATGGGGGGTGGAACGGGAACCGGGGCCGCCCCCGTCGTCGCCGAATTGGCACGCCGGCTCGGCATCCTCACCGTTGGCGTTATCACCAAGCCGTTTGTTTTTGAAGGCCCCCGGAGAAAGCAATTGGCCAACGCCGGGGCCGAAGCCCTCAAGGATCAAGTCGACACCCTGATCCTCGTCCCTAACGACAAGATCTTGGAAGTCGTCGACAAAAACTCCCCAATGTCTGCCGCATTCCGGGCCGCCGACGATGTTCTTCGCCAAGGAGTTCAAGGCATCAGCGACATCATCACGAAGCCTGGGCTAATCAACGTCGATTTTGCTGACGTCAAATCCGTCATGCAAAACGCCGGGGTCGCCCTCATGGGCATGGGCCGCGGTGTGGGCGAATCCAGAGCCAGGCTCGCCGCCGAATCGGCAGCCAATTCGCCGCTTCTGGAAACAAAAGTCCAAGGAGCCAAAAAGCTGTTGGTCAACATCACGGCCGGCTCTGCATTCAGCATCGGCGAAGTCCGCGAGGCTATGGAGTACATCAACCACCTTGCCGATGCCGACGATGCGGAAATCTTTATGGGCCAGGTCTTGGACGAAGCCATGGGAGACGAAGTCATCGTCACCCTCCTCGCCGCCGGAATGGATCCGACGGCGCGCCGTGCTCCAGAACGGGCCGTGTTCGAAACTGCGGCAACCCCTTCGCCCCGCCATTCCGAACCCGAACCCATCGAAGTGGCCAGCCCTCGCGCAACCATGCAACACAAGCCGATCGAACTCGCGGAGATCGACCTCGATATCCCGAGTTTCCTGCGTCGGCAAAAGAAATAGACGACTTACACGAGCAACGTACTGGTCCAACGAATGGCCCGGTTCCTTAGGGAGCCGGGCATTTTTTTGCAAACGTGGCGATAGGTGCTGACGGCCGATTTGGCCGGGATCAACGCAGATCCAATCCCTGCTCGGTCAAAAACGGTTTGACGGCCTCTCGACCCGTCATCTGCGTGCCGTTGACCCGTCGGCCACTCCGCATCGACCAGTTCACGCCCGGGTTCATTCCTTGAGATTCATAAAAGGCCACCGCCCGGGCATCAAAGTCGCCGATCCCCTTTTCGCGGTCGTAACGTTCCTCAAACCACACCGCTTGGTTGGACAAACGCGGCTTTATTTCGGCGGTGGACTCTTCGGCCGGGTATCCAAGGCACAACCCAAAAACTCCGAATGTCAAGGGCGGCAAACCTAAAAGCTCCTTCACCCCAAAGACATCGTTGCGGAGGGCCCCAATGTAGCAAGTCCCGATCCCGATGGATTCGGCGGCGCAGACCATCCGTTCGGCCGCGAGGGCGGCATCCACAACCCCCATGGTAAAAAATTCGGCGGTGTCCAGGGCCGCCGGATCTTCACCAACCGACCGTGCTGCCTCGGCTAACCGGTGCAAATCCACGATGAAAGCCAAAAACCATGACGCGGCTCGGATCTGATCTTGGTCGCCCGCCAATTTGGCGATGGCTTCCCGCCGTTCCGCATCCTGGATGCTGACAACACTCCACATCTGCAGGTTGGAACTGGTTGCGGCACTCTGAGCCGCCCCCACAAGCTCCTGGATGACTTCCCGGGGTATCGCCCGGTTTGAGAAATGCCGGACGCTCCGATGGGCAAAAAAATTCGCCGGAACGGATGCGCCCCCGGTTCCTGGGGTGGACTTTCCGAATCGCTGCTGCCAGGCCTCGCTGGCTGTTTCGCCGAACATCACCGGCTCATATCAACCAAAACGTCATAGGAAGCGCGGTCGAGAAGCACGTTCCGGATCCACAGGATGATCTTTTGGTCGCTCGTGAACGATTCAGGGTCTTTTTCCCCCATCGCCTTGGGATCCAGAGCCTTTTCCGCCGCCTTGAGCTGCCCATCGTTGCACACTTCCTTCATCTTCTTCAAAACGGCGAAAGCGGAAAGGTCCACAAGCAGGCGGCGCTTGACGGTGAATTCGCCCACCATTTTGTTGAATTTGGCCGTGAACTCGTCGGTCGGGGTCTTCCGTTCCTTGATCGCAGCGTCGAGCTCTTTGTCCAATTCCGGTTCGATCGCCTTGAGTTGTTCAAGCTCCTTTTTTTCCACATCAATCTCGTCTTGGCGAGCTTTTTCGATGACGGGCAGCAGGGCCTTGACTTGTTCCTTCGTCAGCAAGACCGGCAACAGTTGATCCATGATCAGCAGCCTTTGAATTTTGTAGTTGATACGATCCGCATCGGGGTTCGTCTTGCGCGGCTGTTGGACAGGCGCCAACGCCACGGTCGTCCCAAACACCATCGCCACCATGCAAAACACTGCCAATCTCATTTGAATCCTCATGTTTTCGACGCGCCCCCATTATCCCCCGTTTCTGGGCCTGCGACGCTGCGCAAGATCCACACGGAGCCAAATCCTTGCGCCGATGTGAAAAGACAACCTAAAACCGTGGCGGCCAGCCACCCCGGCCAACTCAGGGCCGTCCCCGAGAGTCCGCCAAGATTTGAAAGCACCGCCATCCCCAAAAACATGGCCGCCGCTCCGCCGACCATCAATGCGACCCCCAGCCACGGACGGCGGGGCAAAGTCATCGCCCCCGCAAGGCGCGAAGCCCAGATCCCGGCCGAAATCCACGGAACAAGGCTCAAAATGCCTTGGAGCCACATCATGGCAAGGAATCTACCACCCGCCCCGCGCTACACTCCGCCAAGGAACATTGATCACCGTCTTCGGAACCCTTTGCCTTGACCGGCTCCACAAGGTGCCCAACCTGCCAAAGCCGGGAGGCTATGTCGAGATCGGATCCACCGCGCTTGCGGTGGGGGGTGAAGGATACAACACCGCCTTCGCCCTTCAAAAGTGGGGCCACCCCCACACCTTTTTGGCCAATTCCATCGGTACGGGAATGGACTTCGAGGTGCTGCGTGGATTGCTCGAATCCCAGGGATTGCACTCGGCCGTGGTGGCCGACCCTGGGCAAACGACCCCGGTTTGCGACATCTATGTGACTCCGGATGGGGAGCGGACGATGTTTGGAATCGGATTTGCCGAACTCGGCCAATTCGTCCCCTCCGCCCATTGGGGTCGGCTTGAAGGACAGTGGTTCACCGCCGACCCGAACGTCGGGTCCGCTTCGTTGGAACTGGCCCTGGTTGCCGCCGAAAAACGGATGGGCCGCTATTTTATGGATTTTGAACTGGATGGGCCATGCGCGCCCGTCTACCAACCAGGGGACATTTGGCAATCGTCAACCGACCGGTTCGGCAAACGGGGCGACCTGCAGGGCAACTTGTCAGCAATCGAACAAGCAGGGTCAAAAACGGGTTGCCTTTCCATTTTGACCGATGGGCGGAACGGGTTCGTCGTTTGCTCGCCGGGAGGACGGGGTTGCCACTTCCCCCCGTTCCGGGCTCCGGGTCAAGTGGATTCGACCGGGGCGGGAGACTGCTTCCGGGCCGGTTTGTTGCATGGACTCGACTCCGGGATGGGCCGGGCCGATGCTCTGGCCTATGCCGCTGCCGCCGCGTGTTTGGCCTGCCAAGGGTTTGGGGCGACAGCGTCTATCCCCACCGAGCAAGCAGTCCATGACTTGGTGGCGGGCCAGCCCCAAACGCAGGCGGCTTACCGCTCACTCATTTGAGCGCATGTCCCAAGGGCCGCCCCCGAGACTTCTGCCAACCCGGTGAACAGCTCTTCGGGATCGCATTCGACCCGGATTGGCGATCGCCAGTCTTCCATTTCAATTTCCAAAACTCCCCCCTGGCTTTCCAACTCGACGCTTCCGGAGAGCCCTTGCTTGCGGAACCAGACGCAGGCGCTAGCGGTGGCCCCGGTTCCGCAGCCCATGGTCTCGCCCACTCCCCGCTCCCAAATCCTCATCGAAAGGTGCCGCTGGCTGTCTGGCCTCACCCACATCACGCTTGTCCGTTCCGGGAACAGCGGGTGGTTTTCGATTTCCGGCCCGAGCCGCAAGAACTCACCGTCTGCGGGCAGTTCGTCGCACAAGATGACGAAGTGGGCGCTGCCAGTGGAGACCGCGGTTCCGACAACGCCACAGACTTCTGCTTCCCATAGTTCTCCCGGTGCTGTTGTCGGAATGGCCGGGGGGTCGAATCGGGCTGGGGGCATCACCGCTGTCACCCGGCCCGCCGGATCCACCACCATCTCGACGGTCTCTCCGAGTTGATGGATGGCGAATGCCTCGCCCACCCAATTTCGCCGGAAGGCATACCAGGCGGCGCACCGCAAGCCGTTGCCACAAAAATCTTCTGTTCCGTCCGGATTGAAAAACCGGAGGTGGACTTCTGCTGATTCCACCCAAATGACGAGCAAACCGTCCGATCCCACGGAATAACGGCGCGCACACAGCTCGACTGCCAATTGCGCCCAATCCGCCGTCGGGGCGGCCGATCGTTCCACCAAGACGAAGTCGTTGCCTACCGTTTCCAATTTGGTGAACGGGATGGTCGCCACTAGGCGCTCACCCCTGTGCGCACCACCAGCGGCTCGACGCGACACTCGGCCTTCATCATCGTCGATCGAAACCAGGTCCCGTCTGGGCACACCAGGGGGAACCACCAGGCAGCAGGACGGTGGCCGGCATGAACCAGCCCGTCAGAGCAGACAACCGCTTCGCGGATCAGGCGGACGCGCATCAGCTCGGCTTCAAGGGCGATGTCGAACCGCCGCCGCCGCAGCCGGGTAACCGCCTTGGCCCCGACGGCCTCTTGCTGTTCGCGCTCCAATTCTTTGAACTCATGTCGGATGGCGGCGATCTCAATATCCACTTGGCGGATTTGCCGGTCAAAGCCCTGCCGGGCCTCCCAGTCTTCCTTTGCCGGGTGCCTTTCAAAAATGCAGGCGCGCCAGTGGGCACCCTTCTCGTGTTCAAGCCGGTTCCGCGTTGCCTTGGCGGCCCGCAGCCGATCCAGAACCCCCCTCTTTTGGAACTTGAGCCGAGCGATTTCGCCTCCCAGCTTGCCGAATTCGGCTTGCAGGGATCGGTATTCATCGGCCAAGACTTCCCACTGGCCCCCCAGCCTTTCTTGCAAATAGCCCAAAAGCGCCAACGGCCGGCGCACGTCGCCAAGCTCCCGGAGTGCTTGCCGCTGGGCCTTGGCGACCTCGCGCCACCGGAGGGCGAACGTGGGGGCGCTCAATTCTTCGGTGCCGAAGGCCCTTTGCATTGGCTCTGGCAAATGCAACCAAGCGCAACAGTCGTCCATTGCGCCCCATGGGTCGTGCTTTACACGCAAAATCGGGTTCCAACCCAGGTCATGCCCGGCATCGGCAAGGATCCGGGCCATTTTCGCCGACCGCCAAACATAGCCGCTCGCCCCTTCGTGGAAGACGAACACATATTCGGCAGAGAGCATCAGGATCAAGCTGACCGCCTTGCCGACCAAAACACAATCCGATCCAAATCGATCCTCCAAGACCGCCGCCAATTGCTCCCGGTTCACGATTGGCGTTTTGAAGCTGAATCCAACCGGGCTATCGGCCATGACGACCCCGCCCCGGCGGCCGAGTCTGAGAGTGCCCCGGCCGACGCCGGGGATGTACAGGTCGAACGGGATGGCGCAACTGCCAAACCGGTCCAAAGTGTAGATCTCACTCCCGCGCACGGCGTCGTCATAGGCCCCCCGGGCCAAAGCCGCCGTCGCCGGATTGAGGAATAAATCCAAGACCGCGAACCGATCCAATCCGGCGGTTTGGCGGTTGAATCGAAGCAGGCGAGTCGTTCTGGTGGTTTCAAGCCCAACTGCCCCGCCAGCGACCAAATTGTAAAGTTCGGGAAGCATGCGCTCGTAAAAAGCGGCTAGACCCTCCCCTTGGGACTGCTCTCGGATATCGCAGACGAGCTTGAGCAACCGATCCCGCATTGCCAGGGAATCCCGGTGGTGGTTGCCCGATACGAGGTTCAAACTTTCATCCAATGCCCACTGGAAGGCGTCGAACAGATGGGGGAACAATTTGTCCAGCGTCTTTTCGGCCGTAATCATTGAATCAGGGCTGAGGGAGACGACACCCTTCCACCCATAGGCCTCGGTTTTGGCATCCAACAATCCCGGCCGGTACTGTTCGATCATTCCAACCTTGGCCCCAGCCTCGGTGAGGGCCTCCTTGGTCACAACCGTCTCGGACCCGAACAAGTGGCTGAACTCGCCTGCCGCACTCCAAAGGCCCTTCGTCGTCGTGTCGTTGTGGGGCAGGGCCGCATAGCCGCCAGAACCCCGGACATGGAATTTGGCGAAATAATCCGTATCGTGCACGCCGGCCACAAAGCGGCGGTTCCCACCCAAGGCCGAAAATGCGCGGAACACCCCCGCTTTCATGGGTTCGTCCCAAAAAACCGTTTGCCCAAGGGCCATCAAAGGAACACCTGGCGCAACCGCATCGAGTTCTGTCACTACCGAACGGAATACCGGACAATCGCTATTCATCCGCCATCCCCAGAACCCCTCCTGTCGCTTTCAAGTTCCCACCCAACCCTGTGTCCTACGCCGTCATGCCCGAAAATCGTTGGGAAAACCCTGGATTTTTTGCCGGGATTCGCCGAACATACCACCTGGGAGCAATCCCTGCGAAAGGAAGAAGGCGACTTGCACACCATGAGTCTAAGGAAAAAGAAAGCGGGAAAAGGAGTGAGCATCAGCATGGCCAGTCAGATCACTGGTGTGGAAGTGCACACCCTCCGCTATTGGGAAAAGGAGTTTGAAGGATTCCTCAACCCAATCCGGACACCGGGGGGACAGCGCCGTTACCGGGCTGAAGACATCCAGACCGTTTTGATGCTCCATAAACTTCTGCGGGAAGAAATGTTCAGTATCGCCGGTGCCCGGCGCCACCTTGAGCGCACGTTCCGACGCGACGCGGCTTAGACCGGTGTTGCTTCGCCGACGGCCAAGGCAGAATCCCCATCTTCCGGCAATCTAATCGAACCCAATTTCTCCAATTTTTGCCCGAAAATCGCCAAGGCCCTGCCTTCCAACGGGTTTTCCCCGCCGGCCAAGATCCGGCTCAGGGCCACGCATTCCTGCCTTGAAAACCGCACGGAATTGAGGATGTGCTCTTCAAACGCGTCATAGGCCAGAGGGGCCACCGCTTTGGCGCACTTGGCCATCGCTTCGGCATAAACCCGGATTTCGTACTGCGCATGGCTGTCCATCCGCAGGGCCAAGAATCGGAACAAGTTATGCAGGTCGATCTGCCAATACCATTCGGTGTAGAGCGAGAGAGGCAAATTAGCTCGAGCGATCTCGCGGGCCAATCCCTGCTCGACCATGCCCGAATAGTGGTCGTAAACTTGCCGCTGGTCTGCTTGCATTTCTGCGACCATGGATTCCGCCTCTTGTAGGATTTCGTCGCTTCGGGCCTGTTTGTTGTCTTCGCTTTGGCCGCGCATCTGGCTCAGGTCGGGGACATAGAATTCATCTTTCATCACCGAATAGCGGCCGCTGATCTCATTGAGCCGCGCCGTCCGGTGCCGCACCCACTGCCGGGCGACGAAAATTGGCATCTTGGTATGGAATGTCAACACCACTTGCTCGAATGGGCTGGTGTGCTCATTCCGGATCAAGTAGTTGATCAATCCCTTGTCTTGCCGGAAACTCTTGGTCCCGGCGCCATAGCTCACCCGCGCGGCCTGGACGATCCGCTCATCCCCCCCAAGGTAATCCACCAGGCGGACAAACCCCTTGTCCAACACGGGGATCTCTTGGTCGAGCAACTCTTCGGCAGCTGGGACGGTCGTACGCGGCATCATCCTATTCTGCCCGGTCGGGAGGCTGCGGACGCGCCTCTTTCCCCATCCCCTGACCATCGGCCCGGCCTAGGCCGATAATCCCACTAAGTCGGATGAACAGCGGGTTCAAATTCGGGATCGTGGTCTTTGCAGCGGTGATGCTTGCCTGTTGCGGCGGCTTCATGCTCCTGCTTTCCCCCATCACCTCCGCCGTGAACAAAAAGGAAAAAGAAGCCAAAGGGTTCGGGGACGCCTACACCCGGCAAATCTTGCGCGGGTTCGATGCCGGGGTCCTCACAAGCCTCGCCACCAAAGAGTACCGGGCCGAATTTTCCAAAGAAGCATTCCAAAAATCGCTGGACGCCAACAAATCGGCCCTCGGTGATTTCGTCTCAGGCAAGGGGAGCGCTTCTATCAAAAGCGCCAAAAAGGAAGGCAAAGACCCGGTGATCCACGCCGTCTACCAAAACCGAGCGACATTTGAACGCGGCAAGGCCAAAGTCCGAATCGACCTGGTCTTCCAAGATGATAAGTGGTCGATCGAGCAGTTTGCCATCGAGCCCAACTAGGGCTGCCGGCACATAGCCACAAAGTTGGCGATCATCTTTTTGCCGTGCTCGGTGAGGATGGATTCCGGGTGGAACTGGACTCCTTCAATCGGGAGTTCGCGGTGTCGGAAACCTTGGATCTCGCCGTCATCCGCACTCCGGGCCGTCACGGCAAAACCCGGAGGCAAATCCGATTCTTCGACCACCAAAGAGTGGTAGCGCACCGCGTTGAACGGGCTGGGCACGCCCGCAAATAGCCCCTTTCCGTCGTGCTCTACCAAGCTGGTTTTGCCGTGCATGACCCGTTTTGCCCGGCGAACCGTCCCTCCGGCCATTTCGCCAAGGGTCTGGTGGCCAAGGCAAACGCCAAAAACCGGTGCTTGCCGGGCGGCGAAACGGCCGGCAAGCGCGGCGGTGCTGATATCGCGGCAAACGCCTGCCTCTTTAGGGGTGCAGGGGCCGGGGCTCATCAGGATCCCCGCTGGATCCAACTCCTCCACTCCGGCAATGTCGATCTCGTTGTTGCGGCGAACCGCCACCACGGCACCCAACTCGCCCAAGTATTGGACAAGGTTGTAAGTGAAGCTGTCGAAATTGTCGATGACCAGGATCATGGAGCCAGTCCGATTCTGCTCGGTCCAGACAAAACAGCCGGGTGCCCGGCCCAATCGGGGGCCAGTTTCCCGCCGCAAGTCCCGATTTCCACCTTTTTTGCCGCGGGAGTCCCAATCGCCCTGTGTTTCTTAACAATTCGGCCGAAGAATGAATCAGTCGCGTCGGGCAGCGTCCTTTTGGGGAAAAAAGGCAGGGGGCGGATCAAAAGAATCCGCTGGTACGACGATGATCACGAAAGCAGTTCGATGGCGGGGATAGGATCCCCGCCCTTTTTTTGTCAGAACCCGAGCCGTCAGGCTTCCGCCCGGCGTTCGGCAACCCGCCGTTCCGAGTGATCCAGAAGCTTCTTGCGGAATCGTAAGTATTTCGGGGTCACTTCCAGCAGCTCGTCATCCCGCAGCCAAGCCAGCGCCTGCTCCAAGCTGAAATCGCGGTGGCTGTCCAAAACGACCGTGCTATCTGAGGTCGCCGAGCGCATATTGTTGGCCGCCTTGACTTTGGTCACGTTGACCACCATGTCGTCCTCGCGGGCGTTGGCACCAATAATCATCCCCCCATAGGTCTCGGTTCCCACCGGATAAAAGAATGTGCCCCGCTCCTGGACATCTTCATAGGCGTAGCGCGTGATCTTGCCCGGATCTTTTGAAATCAGACTCCCGTTGGTGCGGCTCTCGATGGGGCCCTTGTACTCTTGGTACCCTTCGAAAATGCTTGCCATGATCCCCGTTCCCCGCGTCATGGTCAGGTAAACGCTCCGGAGTCCGATGAGCCCGCGGGTCGGGATGGTTGCAACCACTCGGCTCCGGCCGTTGCCCAAGGTTTCCATCCCGGTAATCAGGGCCTTTCGCCGGCTAAGTTCTTCCATCACGTCGCCCATCGCGTCGTCATCGAATTCGCACGTGAGTTCCTCGACGGGCTCAGTCCGTTTCCCGTCCTCACCTTCTTTCAAAATGACTTCTGGGCGGGCAATCGCCATCTCGTATCCTTCGCGCCGCATCGTTTCGATCAAGACCGAGAGCTGCATTTCACCCCGAGCGGCGACCCGGACAGTATCGGCGGGAGCGGATTTATCCAGCTTGAGCGTGACGGAGACTTTTTCTTCCTTCTCTAGGCGTTCTCGGATCTTGTGGATCGTTAGGAACTTTCCCCCATCCTTGCCGGCAAGCGGCGAGGTGTTGGCATAGAAGTTCATGGTGAGTGTGCTCGGTTCGACTTCGATCCGGGGCAGAACCTCCACATGCTGCGCGTCGCAAACGGTGTCGCCGATCAGCACTTCGTCGTAGCCGCTCAGCATCACGATTTCGCCCGGTTCGCCCATTTCGACCTCCTTCAACTTCAGGCCTTCGTAAATCCAAACCTTGGTCACGTTGAAGCTGCCGGTTTTGTGGTTTTCACCCACGATGGTCATGCGGTCGCCGACCCGCACCCGGCCACGCAGCAGCTTGCCGCCAAAAATCCGGCCCAGGTAATCGGAATAATCCAAATTGTTGATCTGCAGCTGGGCGGGGCCCTCTTCAACGACTTTGGGTGCCGGGATCTCTTTCACGATGGCCTCCAACAACGCCTGCATGTCTTGTTCTGCCCCATCCGGGCTGGTCCGGGCAAACCCTCCGGCGCCGCTGGTGTACAGCACCGGGAAGAACAGGTCGTCTTCGTCCGCGCCGAGGTCGATGAACAGGTCGATCGTCTTGTCGTAGGCTTCTTGGGGCCGCGCGCCTTCCCGATCGATTTTGTTCACACAACAAATGACCTTGAGATTGTTTTCAAATGCCTTCTTGAGCACGAACCGGGTTTGGGGCATCGGCCCTTCGCAGGCGTCCACAATCAGCAAAACCCCATCGACCATGCTGAGAACCCGCTCCACTTCACCGCCGAAATCAGCATGGCCGGGGGTATCGACAATATTGATCTTCGTCCCGCCATAAAGGCAGCTGGCGACCTTGCTCAAAATTGTGATACCGCGTTCCCGCTCCAAGTCGTTGGAGTCCATGACCCGGTCGCTCACGTGCTCGTTCACGCGGAATAAGCCGGCCTGTTTGAAAATCGCATCGACCAGAGTTGTTTTGCCGTGGTCGACGTGCGCGATGATGCCGAGGTTGCGGACATTGGCTGACATGAGGGGATCCCGGCCCGCGTGCCTGGGCCAGTCCGAAGGTACCGCCTAGACGGAAACCGGGCAAGGGCCTGTCCGGCATTCGACCCGCAGAAGCGTGCGCCTAGAACCGGGGCATGAACGGGTACATCTCCCGGCTCAACCCGTTCAAGCGCACTTTCCACTTGCCGTCAACCTTTTTTAGATCCAGCTGGAAGTTTTCGTCATAACCCCCGCCCGAAATGGGGCTCCGGTTGACGAGCATCCGCGCCTGCGCCGTGTCGCCGCTTTGTTGGACCCCGGTGATCTTGTAAGTGAACCGGAAATATTCGGCATCCTTCACAGACTGCTGCCAGGCCTTGAGGATGTCCTCTTGGGACACGCCTTCCATCACGCAACTCTCAGCCAACGTTTTGGCGTCACCGCGTGCAAGGGCGGCCATGAAAATGTTCGCCCGGACTTGCGGGTCGTCGCCGCCGGCCATGAAAACGGCACCCAAAACCACCAAACCAACCGGCACCGCGATCGTCAGCCAATGCACTTTTCCGGAAATTCTCGCCATCTTCATCCTTATTAAACCTCACTCGAAGCGGTTCATCCGGTTCAGCAGACTCACCGTTTCATCCAAGTCCACACGCCATTTCAGGTCGGGTTTGACAACGACATAACGAACCGCAACGATCCCCCGCCCGCGTGAGAGCCGGTAGATCACATCGACTGTCGCCTTGCGCCCATCCGGTCTGATCCGCCCAAGCGAAACCGATTCCGAATTGGCCAGCAAAGTCCTGACATAGCCCGCCATTTGGTCGGAATAGGCTCCCGAGCCCGATTCCAAAGCCTTGGCCGCACTCCGGTCGCCATCCGATACGGCCACATGGTAGCGCCGGACCGCACTTTCAGGGCCCTGGTCCTTGGAATAGGCAAAAACGGCCAACGTCAACAACGTTAAGATCGCCGAGGAACCATATGTCGCCAACTTGGGCGGGATCAAAGGCCGGTTTGCCATTCCGCAGACTGTCGCCCATATTAACGCTTCTGCATCAGAATTCGCTCCAAACCCATGCCGTTTGCGGGGTTCCAACCGTAAAAATGAACAAATTCCGGTCGCTTCCGTCCGGACATTGCATAGAATCAAGGTTGGAAGACAGCGAAATGGAAAACGATCTCACTAGAAGGCAACTCTTCGTTAAAGGCGGCGTCCTCGCAGTTGGACTGATGGCCCCATCTTGGCTCAGCGCCATCGCCCGGGCCGACGTCGTCAAATTGGCAAGCGGCAAAAAGGTGAACCCCGACAATGTCCTGGTCGTCTGCCAGTTTTCGGGCGGGAACGACGGCCTCAACACGGTCATCCCCTACCTTGACCCGGAATACCACCGGCTAAGGCCAACGCTCGGATTCCAAAGCGACCAGGTGATCCCGCTTTCCGATGGGCTTGGTTTCCACCCCGCCATGACCGGGATGGCCGACCTGTTCAAAAAAGGCCAGGTCGCCGTCATCAACAATGTCGGCTACCCCAACCCCAACCGGTCGCACTTCAAATCGATGGACATTTGGCAATCCGCCAGCCCTGATGGCTCGCTCAAATATGGGTGGATCGGCCGCGCCTTCGACCGCAACTGCGAAAGTGGAAAAAAGCCTGACCCGATCGAAGCCATCGGACTTTCGACCGAGAGGCCCCTCGCCCTCAGCGCCCAGGAGGCAAGCATCCCCTGTTTTGCCAGCCTTGGGGACGTCCAACAAATGGTTGGCGACCCGGATGCCGAAAGAATGCTCCGCGACATCCAGGGCATGGCCGCTCAAGAAGGGTCGGCGGTTCGCCAAATCCAAATGGCCAACAACACGGCATTGGATGCCATCAGCGCCCTGAAATCAAACCTCGGTAAGTACGAACCAAAGAACGACTATGGCGACCATCCGTTCGGCCGCGGGTTCAAACAGATCGCCCAAATCATCGCCACTTCGCCCCAAACCCGCGTGATCTACTTCAGCGTCGGGGGATTCGATACCCATGCTCGGCAAAAGGATGCCCAAGAAAAGCTCCTGAAAGGCTTTAGCGATGCCATGGCCGCATTCCAAAGCGAATTGGAGGCGATCGGCAAAGCCGACAAAGTGATGACTTTGGTCTTCTCGGAATTCGGCCGGCGCAGCTATGAAAACGGCTCCGAAGGCACCGACCACGGCAAGGCGGCCCCGATGTTCCTTGTCGGCAAAAACGTCAAAGGCGGGTTCCACGGTCCAAAGCCCGACCTTGCCGACCTCAACGATGGCGATGTCCAATTCAAAATCGACTTTCGCCAGGTTTATGCGACGGCGCTAGACGATTGGATGGGCAACGATTCCAAAGTCGTCCTCGGTGGCAGTTTCCAAACCGTCGACGTTTTGAAGTAAGTCCGCATGGAAGCAAATGGGTGCCAGGCGCAAGCCTGGCACCCATTTGTATTTCTGGGCCAGGCGAAACAAGGCTATGGGCTAAATACCTTGGCGAACGCTTCCACCACCGCCGGCTTGGCTTCGTCAATTGGCACCGGCCGGCCACTCTCGCGGCTCAAGCTCGTCACACCATGCCCGACCACACCGCACGGGACAATCAGGTCGAAAACCGACAGGTCGGTTTCACAATTCAGGGCGATGCCATGCAAATTGACCCAGCGGCGCACCTTTACGCCGATCGCCGCGATCTTCCGTCCGCGGACCCAGGCGCCGGTGTTCACCAAGGGCAACCGCCCCGCTTCAATGCCAAACGACGCACAGGTGGCGATCATGGTCTCCTCCAAATCGCGCATCCACCGGTGCAGGTCTTTGCCGTGGCGCGAGATGTCGAAAATCGGATAAATCACCAGCTGGCCCGGCCCATGGTAAGTCACGTCGCCGCCCCGGTCGGTCTTGATGACGTCGATGCCCCGATCCCGGTATTGGGCAGGGGAATGCAGCAGGTTTTGTTCGTGGAAGTCGGCACCCAGGGTCAAGACAGGGTCGTGTTCGACCAAGATCAAGGTATCTGGCCCGCCCGCCCGGACTTCGTCGTGGATTTCGAGCTGGCGGTCCCACGCCGCTTGGTAAGGCATGCGGCCAAGGTCGAGGATTTTGGCCATCATCGTTCCAAGGTCGGGTTCAAAACAACGGAAACGGCTTGGCCATCAACCGGCCGCGCCATTTCTGCCAACTGGATCCCATCATCCAGAGCTTCGGCAACCGCCTGGCTGACGGCGATGCCCCCCACAGGTGAAACTGCCTCGATATGCGCGGCAATGTCGATGACCTCGTTGAACGGGGCGTCGGCCAAACTCGATTCCGTTTGACCGGCATGGATGCCGATGCGGATGCGGAACGGCTGATCCAACCGGTTCTTCGACATGTTGAATTTGGGCATCATCGTTTGCAGTTCGCGGGCGGCAAGCATGGCCAAATCGGGCCGATCGAAGCCGACAACCGCCCCGTCGCCGGCCGTTGACAACACGTGCCCGCCGTGGCTCCGACTCACCTCGTCCACCATGGCCTGGAACTCCCGGAAGCTCCACTCCACTTTCAAGGGCTCGGCGTTGGCCTTCATCACCGTGGATTTGGCGACATCAACGACCATGACCGTGGTTGCCTGCTGCCCGAGCCCAAGCCGCCAATGCAATTGAACCTGTTCGGCCAACAGGGTTGGGATGTCGTCTTCGCCCAGACGGCTTTGGCGATAGTTGCGGTCTTCAATCTCCGCCGCATAACCGATCAACGATCCGAACACCAAGATCAATAGAGAATCTTGGATCACGGTGCCCGGATTCAGCATCCCCATCGCGAATTTTGGGCCGTAGTTGCCCAGCGGAAACCAATATGAGATCCAAATTCCGAACATCAGGGCCGCAATCGCGCTCATGGAACGACCAGGACGGCCAGCCACAAACCCGTAGATCAACGCCAGGGCGCATTTGGCCGCCAGGATCGTCAAAGTGAAAAGGATCAGGGGGATGGACATCTGCGGGAGCTCCATCGGGCGTCCCGTGAACTTGGTCAACGTGCCGATCACCGCGACTTCGAACATCCCCACCGCCACCCCAGAAATGACCACGTTTAGATAAAAAGTCCGCGCCGTTCTCAGGCGGTCAACCCAACGGACACGCCGCAAACCCCGGGTCGGATCTGCCGAGGCCAACCGGCTTTCGACATGGAAGAGGCGATCCAAAAGCTCCTGTCGCGTCACCTCGACTTCCTGGCGGGAATCTTTGCGGTACTGCGAATAACTCCCAGCTAGGGTCGAAATAACGGCAAACACAAAGTAGAACAGGGCCAACAAGCCAGCTGCCAAAATCAACACCGGATTAGCAGGGATGTCCCGCTCTTCCAATGTGCTCCGGCCTGCTTCATTAACCAGCGCGAACATCAAACCAGTCCAACACAAAAACACGAAGGCCGTCATCACAACGGCATATCGGATTTGGGCATGCCGGTAATAGGCGACGGCTTGCATCATCACGCCCAGAACCGTCACTGATCCGAGCAAGGCCCCCGCAGCCCCCGTATAGACGAAATTGGTGCCCAGCCCCCAAGCCGTCCGGAAAATCGTGAGAAGGGCGATCACCCCGAAAATGGCCAGAATCGTCCCAAAATGGCACAGCCAGGGCTTGGCCGTGAGTTCGCGAAATGTGTTACCGACCGCCCGGCCAACCGCCCGGAACGATTCCCGGACCGCCCGGGCACCCACTTCCAAAAACGACTCTTGCTGAACCGGGGCCCGCATGGCCGCCAAAAAGCTGCCGATGAACTCTTCGGGCAACCCAAACTCGCGCGAGAGCTCTCCGGCCGATTTGGCCAGACTGGACGGGTGGGAGCGGATGTGGGCGGCAAACCCCGACCATTCTGCGGGACCGGCCAAATCCGCAACCTCGCCCTGCGCGGGCGCGGCGACTTCAGACACTTTTACCTTCCTTCCAATTTACCGAACGCATCGCCCTTGTCAATCAAAAAACCCCAGCCACATTGTTAAACGTGCCCGGGGTTTTCAGGTTTAGGGATTGAGGCTCTTTTTTATTCGGCAGCCGGCTCAGCGGCGGCCTTCTTTGCCGGCTTTTTTGCTGCCGGTTTTTTGGCCGGTTTCTTGGCTTCGGTTGCCTCGGTGGTTTCCACCTCTTTTTTGGGCGCAGCCTTCTTGGGTGCCGGTTCTTTTTTTGCGGCCGGCTTGGCGACCGCCTTCTTTCCACCCGATTTCTTTTCGGCGATGGCCTCTTGGATCAATTCTTTGATGCGCTGCTCTTTGCGGTGCCGCCGGGCGCGCATTTCTTTGTTGCGAACTCTCATAAAGGGGATTTTCTCCGTCCGTCTGGTCTGGCGCACTATGATACCGGTTTGGGCTTCCTCCGCTAAAGGGACCGGATCGCATCCAAGTCTTTGGAGGACGGGACCGCGACCCCAATGTGCTGGACGACCTTGGCCCCGACCTCCGCCGCCAGTTCGAATACCTCGCGGTCGTAACCCTTTTTTGCAAGGCCGAGCGAAACGGTGGCCAAAACCGTGTCCCCCGCCCCCGCCACATCATAAGCTTCCACTTGGGGTGCCGGGATTTCAAAAACTCCAGAGGCCGACCACGAAACCAACCCCTCTTCACCCATCGTCACCAAAACAGCGTCGGACTGCGTAGCCGTCGCCAGGTCGCGTCCCATGGCCGACGCCTCGTTCCGGCTGGTTGGCCGGCGCCCCACAACCTCCCCGGCTTCGCCCCGGTTCAGGCTCACCAATTGCGCCCCGGCAAAGCAACCGACAGATCCTGGTTTGGCATTGGCCAAAGCCGGAATCCCTTTTTGCCTGGCAGCACCGATGAGGACGGAACAGACTTTGGGGGTCAGCAGACCTTTGCGGTAATCGCTCAGAACCAAAACGTCGGCCGTGTCCAGCCATTTCAGCCAAGATTCCAGCACCCGGTCTTCCAAAACCGGGCTGATCGGCGACGTCTCTTCCTCGTCGATGCGCAAAACCTGGTGCGAGTGGTTGGCCACAACCCGGGTTTTTCGGGTGGTGACCCGGCTTTTGTCCACCACCAGGTTGCAGTTCACCCCCTGATCCGTCTCAAACTTCCCGGCCAGGAGTTCTCCGGCCGAATCATCCCCCACCACGCCCAACACGATCGCAAACCCGCCCAAGGCGGAAATGTTCTTGGCGACGTTAGCGGCACCGCCAGGAACCCAGCGGGAACTTCGCTTTTTGACGACCATGACGGGTGCCTCGGGGGAAACGCGATCCACTGTGCCCACGATGTACTCGTCCAGCATCACATCGCCGACGACGACGGCACGCAGGCCGCGCATTCCATCCAACAGCTTCCGGTAGGCCATGGCGACTAAACCTTCCCCGCCTTGTCGGCCATTTTGTCGCGCCGCTCAATCGCCTTGCGGAGGAGGTCGTCTCGGCCCGCCTTCGCATAGATCTGCATGACCCGCTCCCACGCCTTGCCGATGTGGATCGGCGATGTTTCCAAGAACGTGCGCCCGGCGGCAGAACCCGGATCTACCTGCACTTGCATGTGCTGGGAGATCGATTTTTCAAGCAAATCCGCCAATTCGATGTCGTGCCCCTTGCCAAGGCCCGCTGGGACAATTTCATAGAGGCAGGCCATCATGATGGGTGCCTTTTCCTTTGGAGGGGCATCAAATGTCGAGACGGCCTTGGCCACCGCACCGGGTACATCGCCGGCAAGGGCCAAAACCCGGGCGTACTGCAAAGTGTCGTTCACCCGCCGGTCTTCGGTTTTAGCAACCTTGATTGCCCGTTCGTAGAATTTTTTGGCATTGTCAAGATCCCCGGCCTGACGGTAGATATCGGCCACCCGCCACGCTTCAGCATCCCGGACATCATCCGGCTTGATGTACCCGGCAATGCGGTCGACTAGCTCTTTGATGTGCCGATCCCGGTCTTGCGGTGTCATCTCGCCCCGTTGCACGCGGAGATCCAGCGTGGAATAGGCCGTGGCGATGTTCCGTTGCATGATCTCGGCATCGAACCGCTGGGCCCCCTGAACATCGTTCGGATCTGGCAATTGGGAGATGTAACACCCGCCCAAACCCAGCAACAGCGGCGACAGGCTAAGCCAGCGACAGCGCATAGCGCTCCTCGGCGAACAACGGATCGCGGTACACCTCCACCCCACAGTACGTCACAACCGCCTTGCCGCGGAGCGCCCAGCCGTGGAACGGGGAGTTTTTGCCCAGCGAAAAAGTGCGGGTCGCATCAAAAACCCATTCCACATTCGGATCGATCACCGTGATTTGGGCAACCGGAGTTTTTCCGGGCACAAGGCTCCCGGCATCCAGATTCAAAATCTCGGCCGGGGCGGTGCTGAGTTTACGGATCGTCTCGAGCGGGCTGAGGATCCCTTTGTGTGTGACGTGGGTGAGCACGATGCCAAGGGTGGATTCCAACGTGGACATGCCCATCGGCGCATCTTCAAACGGCACTTCGACTTCAAATGGGGCATAGGGCGAGTGGTCGCTGGCAATCGCATCGATCGTCCCATCGGCCAGGCCTTGCATCAAGATGTCGATATCCACTTCTGTGCGCAGCGGCGGAGTTGTTTTGAAGATCGGGTCGAATTCGCCGACGTGCTCATCCGTCAGCGTCAGGTGCGGAGGGCAGACTTCGCAAGTCACCGGAGCCCCCAAATACTTGAATTGGCGAACCATTTCGACCCCGCCCCAAGTGCTCAGCCGCATAAAGTGAACCCGGCACCCGGTGTTGAGCGCCAGCACCCCATTGCGCATGATCATGATTTCTTCGGCACTGCGAGGGATGCCGGTTAAGCCGAGCATCGCGCTTGTGGGGCCGTCGTTCATGCTGCCGCCCTCGCTGAGCGTCAGGTCTTCGGAATGCACCATGATCGGCAGGTCGAGCTGCAGGCAGAATTCCATCGCCCGCATCATCACGCTGGCATCTTGGATGGGGCCGCCTTCGTCGCTTACCGCCGCGACACCAGCCTTCTTCAAGGCAGCGAGGTCAGCGAGTTCTCGGCCTTCCAATCCTTTCGTGAGCGCGCCGATGGGCTGGACGAACGTGCCCCCCGCTTCCGGGCTGGCCGCTTTGTCCATGATGAAATCCACCAGGCTGGGGGCGTCCAGGGGCGGTGACGTGTTTGGCATGCAACAGATCGTCGTGAAACCGCCCGCCGCAGCGGCCTGTGTGCCGGTTTTGATCGTCTCCCGGCGCTCTTCGCCCGGTTCGCGGAGGTGGGCATGGAGATCGACAAGACCCGGAACGATCCAAAGGCCCTCGCAGTCGTAAAGCTCGTCAAAATCCCCGACTTCGATGTCTTCGCCCAAATCCAAGACTTGGCCGTCTTCGACGACTACCGTGCCGACGACATCAAGTTCTTGCGACGGATCCAATATCCGACCGTTGCGGAAAACCGTCCTCATCCGTTCATCCCTCCTTCAAAAACCCATTTCAAGGCGGCCATCCTCACAAAGACCCCATTCGTCACCTGGTTGGAAATCACACTCATCGGCCCGTCGGCGGTCAGGTCGTCCACCTCGACCCCCCGGTTCAAGGGGCCTGGGTGCATCACGATGGCGTCGTCGGCGGCCCACTTCAGAGTTTGCCGGTTGACTTGGTAAAGCCGCCGGAATTCGCCGATGGAGCTCAGGCGGCCATCGGTCATCCGTTCCCGCTGCAGGCGCAGGCACATGACCACATCCGCTCCGCTGATCCCGGTCCTCAAGTCATAGAACACTTCCCCGGGGAGTTTGGACATCGCGGTTGGCATCAAGGTGCGGGGGCCGACATAGCGCACATCGCAGCCCAATTTTGAAAAAAGCCAGCCGTTACTGCGGGCCACTCGGCTGTGCATCACATCGCCGACAATTGCGATTTTCAGACCGTTCAGACGGCCCTTGCGCTCCAAAACCGTCATCGCGTCGCCCAGGGCCTGGGTCGGGTGCTCGTGCTGGCCATCGCCCGCATTGATCAGCGGCCCGCCAAAGTACCCTTGGCCCAACTGCGCGCTCCCGCTGGACCGGTGGCGCATCACCACGGCCTCCAACCGCTCGTGCTTAAGCGTTAGGATCGTGTCCTTCAGACTCTCGCCCTTGTTCATCGAGGATCCGCTGCCCCCAAAGTTCACATAGCGGAAATCCAGATAGTTGCACGCTTGCTCAAAGCTCACACGGGTTCGCGTGGAATTTTCGAAGAACAGCAGTCCCACTGTCCGGCGTCGACCTGCATCGACCGGCCGACCCGATTCCACTGCCTCTTTGAAGCTGCGGCCCAGCTCCACTAATCCCAAGATCTCGGAGGGATCCATATGCCGGATCGCGATCAAACTCCGGCTCATCGCATTGCCCCCATCTCGGATTCCCGCATCAAAATCACGCTGTCCTCTCCATCGAACTCATTCAGTTTGACCGCAATGAAGTCCCCCCGCTCCGTCTCGACCCGCCGTCCGATGTAATCGGCCTGGATGGGGAGTTCCCGGTGGCCCCGGTCGATCAAGGTTGCGAATTGGACGGTCTTGGGCCGCCCGTAATGCATCACGCCTTCCAAAGCCGCCCGAACCGTCCGGCCCGTGAACAACACCTCATCAACCAAGACAACCCTCCGGCCGTTCACTTGGAACGGGATTTCGGTCTGGTCACCCTCGATGGATTCGGTGAGGTCGTCGCGGTAAGGGCGGGCGTCGAGCTTGCCGCAGGGGATGGTCACCCCTTCGGCTTGGGTCATCAAAAAAGCCAACTGCTTGGCAACCGGGTAACCCCGGCGGAGGATCCCAACCACGGCCAACTCTTCGGCGCCGCCGTTCCCATCCAAGATCTCGTGCGCCAACCGGGACAGGGTGCGGCGCATCCCCGCGGCATCCAGCAATTCCTCCGGCATCGACCCATTATGACCGCAACCTGTAAACCTTCTGGCCTATTGCGCGTTTAACCTTTCAAGAGGCGGGAACCAAGGGCTGCTTAGCACCGGTACCCGCATAAAAGAGAAGACTATGGGCAACCTCCTTCATTACACAATTAAAATCCTCAGCCTGGCCGCCCAAGCCGTTATTGTTTCGTTGAACAACCAACCGGCGCAGGGGCCAGCCATCGCCAAAATCCCCGACCCGATCCTCTCGCAACCGGTCTGCCAGAGCGGAGACCCGGAAATCCAATGCTTTGAAACCAGCCACGGGACGGTTTACCTCTTCAAATCGTCCCGTGACATTTGGCTTTAACCAGTCTAGCTTTGGCCCGGCATTGTGTGGTTAATCCGATAGGTGACCTCGCGGCGGTTGCGGTCAAGGGTCACCGTCCGCGCCAGATCCATTCCTATCGTCAAGTAATTGTGGATGAGGGCCTGGGAAAAGGCGCCGCCGCTGTTGCCCTGCATGCCGTAGGGAGTGCCGATGTTCCCTTGGGCACCGAGCCATATTCCCCGGATCGACACCGACCGGCTGCCTGAGTACGGTTGCGAAACGACCCCACCCGGCCGCGGGCCATCGTAGACGGCGAGTTTGACTTCTTCAATCGGGTTGGCCGAATCGCGCCAAGGCGCGAAATCGCACAGCATGTTCTGCTGAGCCTCATAGACTGGGCTCGGGCGTCCTTGTGAGATGTAACTGGCTTGGCCTGTCCAGACCGCGCCCCGACCGCCGATGTAGGCCTGGTTTGCTGCGCTCCGGCCAGCAACCCGCACAAAATCGCGTTCCCCCCGCCGCCGGATGAAGGCGTGGATTTCCGGCACCTCTTGACCATCCTGCGGATAACTGCCGGTCAAAAGCACACCCAACCGTACGCCGATCCCGGCTGGGGATTGGCGGCTCGGCAATGGATGGAAATCGCTTGCCATCACAGCCTGCTTGATGCCTTCGGTGATCGTGCCTTGCAAACTGCGAAGGTTGGTTTGCACAGAATCGCGGTCTCCCAATTCGGCAAAAGCGGTCAACTCCCGGACGTCCCATGTGTCGGCATTTAAATCACGCGACCCCAACGCGCGGAATTTGTTCTGGAAGCCAAAGAAGAGCGCATCCGTCGACTTAACCAAGTACGCCTGGATCAGATCGTTGACACTTTGCTCGGTATTGCCGAGGTTGACATTGATCAACGAAGTCGAATTTGCTTTCAAGCCCTTGGCGTAGCCGATATCTACCCGCGCACTGGTGCCATCGCGGAACACGAGCAACAAACCTGCCGAAGAGTCGTCGCGCAGGTCGTCTCCCCCCGTTGCGACTCGGATCGACCATTTTTTTGTCTTCGTTGCCCGGCCATCGACATCATAGGTTGCCCAATTGGCGGAAGTCTTGGTTGTGTTCCGCGCATCGAATGTCCAGCCAAGAGAAGTAGCGTTCCACATGACCCGTCGGTTTTCCAGGTTCTCAATCCGCAACCCGTTGAGATCCCAAGGGCTCGTGATGTCTTGCCCCGGGCGATCTCCTTGGATGCGCAATCTCACGCTTTTCACCATTCGGGGGTTCAAGCGCGGCGAAAGGTTAACGACCACATGGCTGGTCTTGTTGGCCGGGAAACCGGCGGTTTCAGGAGGGTCGATGGTGCCTCTGCTGACCACCGAGTTGCCATCACGCCCGCCGACAAACTCCATTGTGATGCGGTAAGTGTGGGGGCACCCCCGGTTACCCTGGGCGAAATCGACTGATACTTTGTCGAGGTCCGCAAAAACTGCGGACGAAACCACCGACAGCGCAGCCAGCGCCACCCATCTGATTTTCATTCTCTTTATGCCCGTCCCTTTTGATGCCGCTTTCAGCGGTCGTTATGCATTCGACGAAGACAGGCTTTGATTGTTTCCACACCTGGCAAAGTGATCCATCAATCACCCGTCCGACCCAGCACTTTTTCCGTGGTTTTGAAGTGGAGCTTGGCAATCTTTGCCAAAACCGTTGCCCCTTGTTGCTGCACGATGTTCTTGGCGAGCTGATCCACCCCTGGACCGGCGCCCTTCAATAGCGGGACGCCGATCCCTTCCCCCAGGGTTTCAAGCCGCTTCAAGAATTCGGCCCGGGCCAACACACTTGCCGCCGCCACCGCAAGGTCCGATTCGGCCCGCACCCGGCTTTCCAGCTTAATGGCAAGCCCTTTGAGAGCCAAAACTCGCTTGAGCCCGGCAGGGTTGGCAAATTGGTCGCTGATCGCCAAGTCGGCTTCGACCCCCTCCAACCCCAGCACGTTTTCTATCGCTTTGGCATGGCCCCACTCCAGAATCCGGTTGAGGTTGCGCATTTTGGCGTGCATCTCGTTGTATCGTTCTGGCCCGACCGCGATTACCGAATGCGGGCAGTTGGCTTTGATGGTTTCCGCCAGGGAAAGGGCCTTTTTGTCCGTTAACTTTTTGGAGTCCATGACCCCATCCAAAACGGCTTCGTGCCATGGCGCCACAAAGCAAGCGGCAATGACGAGAGGGCCAAAGTAGTCTCCCTTCCCACTTTCATCGACCCCGATCCGTGCGCCCGACCCCATCCCAACCCAGTATGCCCCCCGGCAACCGGCGACCGCTCGACTCCGATGGGGCTCGGACCACCGCCAATGTAAAATCTGCTTGAAAGCCATGGCCCGCATCCGTGAACCGTTCAACGCCATTTCCCATCTTGTCGGGGCGGTGCTGATGGGAATTGGAACCGTGGTGCTCGTCTTTGGGGCTGTGCCGAACCCGGTCGCGATCGCCGCGTTCGCCGTTTTTGGGTTGGCGGGCATTTTCATGTTCACCTCCAGTGCGCTCTACCACTGGCTGCGCCTAGACCATCAATGGCTCCAGCGCATGGATCACAGCGCGATTTATGTGATGATCGCCGGATCCTACACGCCGATCTGCCTTTTGGCATTGCCCAAACCCCAAGGTTACATCGTGATTGCTTTGCAATGGAGCCTTGCACTCTTCGGAGTGGTTGTTTCCGCCGTCCGCGACAGAACTCCGACGTGGCTCCGGCTCACGCTCTATCTCGTGATGGGATGGATGCTGGTTGCGGTTTTTGGCCCCCTCGTCCAATCCGTTACGCCGGCCGCCGTCGCATGGGTCGTCGCCGGAGGGCTTTGCTACACGGCTGGGGCCGTGGTCTATGGCACCAAGCGCCCCAAGCTTTGGCCCGGCAGATTTTCGTCTCACGAGCTGTGGCACCTGTTTGTGCTCGGCGGGGCCGGGTGCCACTTCGCGACGATGGTTTGTCTGGCCCGCTAGCGCCCAGGGTTCGGCGGCAAATTGTGGATGGCGTCAACCAAGACTTCGGGCCTCCGCGCAGAGAGAGTGACCGGCGGATCCAGCACCGTTACCGCCAATGTCTTCACCCCTTGCCAGGGCCAGAAATCCCCTACTAGCGGCGTTCCATCATAAAAGCCCACGTAAACGGCTTTGATCGTCACCGTCCTGCGACCTTGATACGGCCCTCCAAACGTGCCATCAGCCTGAGGTGATTTTGCGATATTGACTTTCAAGGCCTGCAGCGGTTCGTGGGGAAGGACTCGCCAAAACCGGCCCTCGGCCCTCATGGCCGAGTTCTTGTGGGCACCGCCATATTCGTTGTTGTGCATGTAAATGGTGTCCCCAAACCACATCGCCGGAGGATGGGCGGCAAAGAATGGGGTGGACGCCTCGACCCGGCGGATGAGCGGGAATTCGGTCCGCTGGCCGATTACGTACCCCGAAACGTTCAATTCGGGCAAATCCGCGCTGTTTGCAACCTCAAAGGTGTTGTCATCCAACAGGAGTTCGACCACCGTCCGCGCTTCGAAGAATGATTGTCGGCCCGGGAGAGCGAAGGGCGTGATCCGCCGCCCGCTCGACCAAGACCGCATCGCTTCGGTGTACCGGCCTTCGAGTTCGGGGATCCGTTTTGAGATGACTTCGCCGTCCGAAGTTGCCCCGGTCAACGTGAACCCCGCCAGATCCCAATCGTCGGCGTTGGTGAATTTCTGCAACGGCGCCAAGTGCCGGTATTCGAAACGAGTGAACGAATAGTAGATCGACTTGAAGACCTGGATCCGGGCCACGCTGTCGATGGCTGCGGATCCCACCGGGATCGTGAACTCCGCTGTGGAATTGCTCCCCAACCCGAGGCTGCGGCCAAAGTTGATCCTGAACGTCCGGCCATCCTGCATGACGACCAATGCCCCGCAAGAACTGTCGTGCCGCAGGTCATCGCCCCCGGTGTTGATCTTGATCTTCAAAGACCGCAAAACCTGTTTGGTGCCGTCCGGGTCATACGTCCGTTCCCACATCGGCGTCTCCCAGGTCGGGTGATCCCGGTCAATGGTCACCACTTGGCCGGCCGGCATCCGGAAAGAGAAGATAACAGCATTGCTATCTGTCCGGTTGATGACATCAAAACTTGGAAAGTCAAATGATGTCGTGATGTCTTGGCCCGGTCGGTCGCCCCGAACGCTGAAACGCAACCGCTGGATGTCGCGGAGCTTGACTGGGCGGTTGAGGACAATTCGGGCTTGACGCCTCCCGTCATGAGCCAGGCCGTCCGGCTCTGGTGGGTTGAATTCGCCAAATGCCAGAACTTGGTCTAGCCTGGGGCCTCCCATCGCCTCCACTTTGAAAATCAATGTGTGGGCAAGTCCATGGCGGGACACATCGAAGGCGATGTCGAATGTTTGAACCGTTTGGCACCAGCCAACCGCCGACAATAGGATTGCCATCAAGACCCCCGAAGCCTTCCGGGCAGAGCGCAACATCGCCTGAGTATATCGGCATTGCCCGCCAAACCGGAAAGAACTGGGTTGGCACCCTTTGGAGAGAAGGGGGGAGGGCCCCCGGTTGGGACCAAAAAACTTTTTTGAAACAAAGCCCGCCGGGATTCCTTCCCCTACCATGCCCACGCGCAAACAAACAATCGCCCTCATCGCTGCCGTCCCCCTGGCCATCGCCGGGTGGGCCGCCTTCCGGCCCGAACTGCTGTTTGTCAATCAAACAGTGAGCGAAAAACTCCCGGTCTCCACCTCCGGGGCCGCAAACATCATCGCCAGCGGCACTTTTGAAAGTTATGCCCACGAAACCAAAGGCATTGCCGAACTGGTCTCTGCCGAAGGCAAAACATTTGTCAACCTCAAAGACTTCCACACTTCCAACGGCCCCGACGTCCACGTCTACTTGGTTAAAGCCGACAACGGCACCCCGGACGCGGTAAACAAGAACGGGTTCATCGACCTGGGCAGCATCAAAGGGAACATCGGGGACCAGCATTACGAAATCCCCAGCGGCACCGACCTCAGCCAATACCGGGGAGTCTCGATCTGGTGCAAGCGATTCTTCGTCGGATTTGGCGGTGCCGGCTTAAAGGAATTGGCCCCTGCCGACTCTGGCAAACGCCGCACCAGCCTCCAGGTTTCCAGCCAGTTGATCGGCCTCCCTGCCACGATCACCGTCACGTCCGGCAAAGTCCAGGGCACCAGCTCGTTTGCCGGCAAGGCCGCGATCATCGAAGTCGACAACAAGCGCTACCTGCAAACCGACTTTTCCAAAGCCGCCGCCGGGAACTTTGAACTCCGGCTGGTCAAAAAGGAAACGCTTAGCGTCGGCCCCTTCCCCAAAGACACGCCATTTGAAGCCCTTGGGGCCCCGAAAAAGGGCAAATCCAAAGTCGGGATTTCCAAGTCGCTCGACGCCTGGCTCTACCGCTCGGTCGCGATTGTGGACACCAAAGCCAACAAGGTCGTCGGCTTTGTCCTGCTCCGATCGGAACAAGAGCAGAAGCACACATCCATCGATTCGTTCCTCAACCTCGCCTAAACCCGTGCCGGGCCAACATCCAGCACCACGACCGCACCGCAACCAAATCAAAACACGAAAACCAAAACTATGAAAAACCTCAGCTCATTCGCCGCCGCCCTTATTCTGATGGGCATCGCTACAACCACCGCACCCCACGCCGCCTACGCCCAAAACAAACCCATAAACGACCATATGGGCCAAATGCAAATGATGGAACTCGGCAAGACCGGCAAGTTCAAAGGTGTCGAAGTCAACGGAGGGTTCGCAACCCTTTACAAGATGGACAACAAGTTCCACCTCAAATGGAGCGACGACTTCAAAATCCCCGGCACCCCCGCCCCCTCATGGCAAGTTGTGGATGCGCAAGGAAACACCTATTTGCTGCAACAACTCAAAATCGCCGGCGACAAGCAAAACCGGGACATCGTCCTCCCCAGCTACATCAAATCCGTCGCGAAAGTGCAAATCTGGTGCTCGTTCGCCGAAGTCAACCTCGGCGAAGCAAGCTTCGCCAAAGCGATGACACTCGCCCGGTAAGTCAGAATGGGGGTGGCCCTGCTGCCCCCAAACCACCCTTTTTGAGAGGATCCGCAACATGCCGAATAACCGCCCCGAAAAGCCCAAAGTTGGCGACGCCCTGCAGCAGAACCTGGAGATCCTTTACCGAATCGCCCGACGGTTGGCCGGGAACGATGCCGACGCCGAAGACCTGGTCAGCCAAACCATTGGGATCGCCTTTGCCAATTGGGACAAATTCGATGGACGCCACCCCAAAAGTTGGCTCATCACAATCCTCCGCAACGAATTCTTCCAATCCGTCCGCAAACAAAAACGGCGCGGTGAATCCCAGCTCGATGATGCCGCCGAACCCGCCACCGAAAATTTCTGGCAAGCCGTGGACCACAAATTCGAAGTCGAAAGGATCTTTGAAGCCGTCGACTCCCTTGCCGACGATTACCGCGAAGTCATCACCCTTTGCGATATCGAAGAAGTCAACTATGATGAAGCCGCAGACATCCTCGGAGTCCCGATTGGCACCATCAAAAGCCGCTTGTTCCGCGCTCGCAAACAGGTCCGCGCCAAGCTCTATTCACTCAGCCTACTTTAAGGAGACACACCACCATGAAACGTCACGACTCTGATTCAGCCCCTTGCAAAAACATGGAAGCCATCTTGCAACAAGTGGCCGACGGATCCGCCACCGGGATCAAGAAGTTCTATGCCATCGCCCATGCTAGTCAATGCCACCGGTGCGGCAACTTTTTGAACCGCCTGAAAGTGACCCTGGAAGTGTTGCGGGAATCGAAGCGGCGGCAAGACGCCGCTCCTGAAGACGCCATGGCCCGGCTCCGCAACAAAATCAGCCAGCTCGAAAGCAACTCCTGATGCCCGCTCCCAAACTTTCCCACGTCCACCTCAAAGTCAACAAACTCGAAGGAATGGCTGCGTTCTATCAGGAGGTGTTTGATATGAATGTCACCGAGGACTTGGGCGCCTTCCTGTTTTTGAGCAACGACACAGCCCACCACCGGCTTGCCCTGCAAGAAAGCGCCACCGGCTTCAACCCTTCGGCTCAGAAGCTCTACCACGTGGCTTTTGAAGTCGAGGGCGAATCCGAGTTTTTTGCCTTCGCCAAACGCTTGGATTCACTGGGGATTGAATGCCACCCAGTTGACCACGGCATCAGCTGGGCCCTCTACTTTGCTGACCCGGAAGGCAACGGCTTGGAACTGTTTTTGGATCGGAGAGCCGCTCCGGGCGGTTCGGAAACATGGGCAGGCGTCAGCCGCCGCCTTGTCCTTCCTGGCACTTGATCTGTGGTTTGGGGCCGCTCCACCCAACCAAAGCGCAGGACGGCACCACTCGTCCCAAAATTTGCGCGACTTGCTCGGCTTCTCTGTCGTCAATCACCAAACCCACATGCTGGTCGATCAACCCCCGGTACACCTCCCAAGCCGCAACGCGAGCTTGCAATCCCTTCTCGGTGGCCCTCACTAGCTTGACGCGGTGGTTCTCTGCCGAGCGGCAGACTGATACCAAGCCATCTCGTTCCAACCTCGCCACCAGGCGCGAAACTCCGCTAATCGACAGGAGAACCCGGTCGGACAACGTGCCCATATCCACGCCTGATGAACCGGCCTCTTCTAAATGGAGCAAGGCGTCGTAAGTGGCGAGGTCGACGCACCCAGCGGCAACCATGGATTTGTTGATCTCCTTGTAGAGCACCTCATAGGCGCAGAGGATCGAGATCCAAGCGTTTTTGCGCCAGTCGATTGGGGGCATGGGACTTTTTATACCTCACTTGACAACGCAAGTGACAGGGCGATATTATCACTTGCGTACGCAAATTAGGAACAGAACCATGCGCGAACTCGTCCACAAACTCACTCAAACCTCTGCCCGTGCCGACCTCGCCATTGCCCGCCTCGGACTCGGCATCGTCATCTTGCCCCACGGCCTGCAAAAACTTACCGGCGCGTTTGGCGGTTACGGTTTCCAGGCCACGGTGCAGACCTTTAACGACAAAATGGGCATCCCGCCTTTGCTCGCTATCCTGGCGATCTTGGCCGAAAGCTTTGGCGCGCTCTTCCTCGTTCTCGGGCTCTTTGGGCGGTTGAGCGCGCTAGCCATTGGATTCACGATGCTTGTTGCCGCATTGACCGTCCACGCGCAGAACGGGTTCTTTATGAACTGGTTTGGCACTCAAAAGGGCGAAGGGCTGGAATACTTTGTCCTTGCCATCGCTTTGGCCGCCGCAGTCGTCGCAGGTGGTTCCGGGGCGTGGTCGGCGGACCGGGTCATCGCCGAAAAGACAGACCCGTCAAAGTAATAGAAATATCTGGGGCGGCTATTGGCCGCCCCGTCTTAACGCTTCTTAGCCTTTTTGCGGCCCTTAACCTTGACTTTTTCGCCTAGCCATGCCGGGCGGCTGCCTCGGGTCTTTTTCTTGAACGGATCAGCCATCACCCCGCCTTTGCGGTGCGGCTTCCGGCTGGATGTTCGACTTGGTTGCGGTTCGGCGGGAGCCTCGACGATCCTTTCCGAAATCTGGATCGGCTTGACATCCACTTTTTTGAATAGTCGCTTTTGGGAGACGACTTTCTCAACGACGAGCGGCTCTTTGACCGGCAAGGCTTTCTCGGCTTTTGGCTTGGGGCTCGGTCGCCGGCGGATTTCCCCCCCCTGCGCCATTTCTTGGCCCATAAGCTTTTCGATGTTGCGGATGAGCCTCTTTTGTGCCGGCAGGGCCAGGGTGACGGCTCGGCCGCGGGCGCCGGCCCGACCAGTTCGCCCGATGCGGTGGATGTAGTCCTCCGCGTTTTCAGGGACATCGTAGTTCACAACCGTCGAGATTTCTTTGACATCAATCCCTCGGGCGGCGATGTCGGTGGCAACCAAAATTCGGTAACGCCCTTCCTTGAACCCGCCTAAGGCTTCGCGGCGTTGGGCTAGCGTCCGGTCGGCGTGGATTTCAGCGGCGGCGTGGCCCTCATCCCGCAAAGCTTTGGCCAGTTTGCGCGCTCCGTGGCGGGTGCGGGCAAACACGAGTGCGGTGCCTGGCTCCTCGTCCAGCAGGTCGTTGAGTTTTGCGAATTTCTCCTCGTGCTTCAAATAGACCAGTTCCTGGTCGACCAACTCGCTGGCGGTGCCTTGGGGAGCGACTTCAATCCGTTCCGGAGACCTCAAAAAGTCCATCGCCAACTCTTCGATACCGGACGGCATCGTCGCCGAAAACAGCATCGTCTGCCGCTCGGCCGGACATTGGGCCAAGATCGCCTTGATATCGGGGGCGAACCCCATATCCAGCATCCGGTCGGCCTCGTCGAGCACGGCGATGGCGACCCGGTTGAGCCGGTAGGTGCGCTGGCGCAAGTGATCCATCAACCGCCCCGGCGTCGCGACAACGACTTCGTGCGGCATGCGGAGTTCTTTGACTTGCCGGTTCATTGCGGCGCCACCGACCACCAATACCGCCTGGACATCAACCTTCTGCAACGATTCGGCAATCTGCTGGGCCAGTTCGCGGGTGGGGGCCAGCACCAATCCAACCTGTCCCTTTTGGAGTTGCAGGGCCATTGGGATGCCAAAGGCCAAGGTTTTGCCGGTTCCGGTTTGGGCAAGGCCAATCACGTCTCGGCATTCAAGGGCAACCGGAATCGCGCCGGTTTGGATGGGGGTGGGCTCTGTAATGCCGTGCTGCTCCAGGCGCCAGCACATGTTTTTGTGCACGCCCAGGGCGGCAAAGCCCGAAACGGTCTTCTGCTTCATGGATTCTCTTGTTGTTCGATTGCCGGTTCAAGTCCGCAACACGTTGACCGGGGCAATGTCCGGAACATGTCGGGCGCAAGCCCATCCTCAAACCTGACCTTTGAGATCCTCGCGCAGGGGTGGAGATATGTATCTATGGTGGGCCCAGCTGGATTCGAACCAGCGACCTCACCCTTATCAGGGGTGCGCTCTAACCAACTGAGCTATGGGCCCGTTCAGAGAGGAAGAATATACCCCGCCCAAATCATCGGGTTCCCCAAGGACCCGCATCAGCGCTTTGAACTGGAAATCATAGGCCGGATAAACAATTTGTAAAGCAAGCCGGGCACCTTGTCTCCAAAGCTCATGGCGAACCTCGGCAGCAACCGCGGGTCGTCGGAATCCCGTACCCACCGCTTTTCAACGGTGAACCCGATGTCGTAGCCCGACTCTCGAATTGCCTCCGAAGTCTCAGCTGAATAATGCCCGTACGGCAAACAAAATGTCAGCGGGTTCAATCCCTCTTCGCGGAGCCGGGAATCGCACCGTTTGATTTCTTCGACCTGCGCCGCATAGTCCAAGGATTTGAAACTCGCATGGGTCGCGGTGTGGTTGCCAATCTCCATGCCCGCCGATTGTGCTTCGCGGAGCCGCTCCCAACTGGCGAGTGGTTCCCCGTGGCACCCTTCCCAATCTGCAGAAGCACCGACTTTTTCGGAAACCGCATAGATCGTCGCCTTCACCCCGCACGATTGCAGGACTGGCACCCCGTTATCCAACATCGAAAGGAATGCGTCGTCGAACGTCAAGGCCACAGCCCGATCCAACCCCTTTCGGGCGACTTCCGCTGGCATCACAACGGCGTAGCCTCGCCGCTGGAAAAACCGGATATGCGCCGCCAAGGTCTCCGGTGAAACGTTGATCCACCGGCCCTCCGCCGCTTCGGTTCCCACTTTGTGGTAGCAAAGCACTGCACGCATGCCGCCATCTTATCCCCCATGCGCCCATGCCCGTGACCTTGCCCGCTTTCAACTCGTCTCAAAATGTGTGGCATCCTGCCGTGACATTGGGGTGCCCGGGCCGCTATACTGGCGGAGGCCCGCCATGCGGCCGCACCAGGAAGGACAGTTGAAGATGCGTTTGATTCTGAGAGCACTCCCCGCCCTAGGCTTGCTCGCCTGCGGCGGATTTGCCGCTGCCGATATCACCGGCCCTACCCCGCTTGCCTGGCGCTGGGCCGAGTCCGCCAAACTCTCCCCAAGCGGGACCCCCCAATTCTATGGCGACAACGTCATCGTCGCGGTCGGAGGGCGCATCTACAGTTTGAATAAGGAAACCGGCAACCTGAATTGGCGCTATCCTTCCGGCGAGGCCATTGCCGGGACGTTCATCGGCGGATGCACCCTCGCGGGGGACACCGTTTATGCCGCCGGCGACGAAAAATCCGTTTATGCCGTGGATGCCAAAACCGGTGGGCTCAAATGGCAATTCCTGGCGACCCAACCCATCACCAGCAACGTGGTCGTGGCGGGCAAAACGGTTGCTTTTGTTGGCAACAAGCAAGAACTCACCCTTGTCAATTCTGCCGATGGTACGGCGATCGGCAATCCTTACAAAGATCAATCGCTCATCCACGATTTCATTGCCGCCTATGGCGACCAAGTCATCTTTTCCACCCAACGGGGCCGCATCGTTTCGTTCGACACGTCGAGCAACCGGCCCAAGTGGGACCAACAGTTGGCTTCGCTCAAGCCCAGCGGCAACTTCACGGTCTTTAATGACCGGATCTATGTGAACTCGAGTTCCTACCTGATCGCCCTGCGCGCCAGCTCTGGTAGTTCCATCTGGCAGCAAAACGTCGGCCGCGAGCTGACGGGGATGCCGGCGGCAAACGATTCGGCAATTGCATCCGTTTCGGCAAACGGCGAGCTCTACATCTTCAACACGAACGGCCGCCAGGCCTTTGGCAAGCCCACGCCGATCGGGGTTCCCGTCGGTTCGCCCTCTTTCATCGGCGGGATGGTTAACATCTCGACCGCCAACGGGGCCATCAACCTCGTCGACCCCAAATCTGGCACGCTGGCATGGAGCTATGTCATCGCTCCCATCGTCTCTGGGCAGACCGTAAACAATGCCGCGGCGCCGAGTGGCGGAAATGACAAGGACGGCGGCGGAGGCGGAGACGCTGGTTTCGGTGGCGGGGCTGCCGGGCTCGGCGGGGCCCAAAACGCGGCCACCACCACCCCACAAAAGGTCGATTACACCTTGGTCGCCGGAATGCCCGCGATGAGTGGCAACTCCCTTTTCGTCCTGACCCGGGACGCCAGCCTCCTCATGTTCGACAAGGATCTGGGGGTCGACCTGACCCCGCCGACCGTCGAACTCCTCTGGCCCACCCCAGGCAACATCATCGCTGGCAAAGCCCCGATGGAAATGATCTTCAAACTCGAAGACCTCGGGATCGGCATCAACCCCGACAGCGTCAAGGTCACAGTCAACGGCAAGGAATATGTCAGCAAACTCAGCAATGACAATTACCTGAGCGTGCTAATCGTCACGCGCGGCGTCAATCCGCAAATCCCCAATGGCCGGGCAACCATCACCGTTGCCGCTTCCGACTGGCTGGGCAACGCCATGACCCGAACCTTCTCGGTCAAGATCGACAACGCCCTCGAACCTGTCGGCAGCCCACCGACCAACTCCAACACCCAAGGTGGGAGCGGGCGTTCGAACGGGCCAACCGGCGGCGGTCGCGCTGGCGGCGGCTAGCCGTGTACCCAGAGCGGTTCTGGCAAGTGTTCCTTGCTGCCTCGCTCAACGAAAAGAGAGCCGGAGAGTTTTTTCAAACCCTCCGGCCTTCTGATTCTGACCCGACGGAAATCTTTGTTTCTTGGCCAAAACTCACTGAAGAAGAAAAGGCCCGCGTCCGGCTGGCCTCTTCAAACAAGATTTCGCAGTTTCGCGTCCTCACCCCGGACGATTACCCTGAAACCCTCAAAAGGGTGCCCAAGGTGCCGCAGGCGCTCTTCACGCATGGCGACCCCGACTGCCTGCACCGGCCGACAATCGGCATTGTTGGGACGCGCAGGGCCACTACCCAAGGCAAAGCGATCGCCCAAAAATTTGCCGAGCACCTGGCCCTCGCCGGATTTACCATCGTGAGCGGGGGAGCCTTCGGCATCGACGCCGCCGCCCATGCCGGAGCCCTTGCCGTTGGCCGGCCGACCGCCTGCATTCTGCCATGCGGGGTCGATGTCGCCCAACCGCCGCGCCATGCCGATCTTTTTAAAAAAATTGCGGAAACCGGATGCCTGGTCAGCCAGTTTGCCTGCGGCATGCCCAGCCGCAACGACACCCCGCTTCTGCGGAACGCCGTGATCGCCGGCCTCAGCGACGCCGTGCTCGTGGTCGAAGCCCCTTTGCCATCAGGTTCGCTCAACACCGCCACCCATGCCGCCCACCTCAACCGGCCGCTCTACGTTGTGCCGGGCAGCATTTCAGTTGAAAATTACCGTGGATCCCACCAACTTATCCGCGAAGGCGCGACGCTGGTCGACCACCCGGGGCAGATCATCGAAGACTTCAACCTGCCGACCATGGAATCGCCAGTCGAAACACAGGCCGCGCCCGTCCAGGCCCAGATTTTGGAGATGCTCGATTCAGAAGCGATCCCCCTTGAACTGATCTCCGAGGAGACCGGGCTCGCCGTGCATGACTTGCTTTCGGAACTCACAATGATGGAAATGGACGGCTTGGTCGTCAAGCATGCCGGAGGGTATGCCCGGAGGATCCGGTGACCGGGGTCTACACCGCTCCCGGGCCGCAGGGCTGGGGGGTTTACGAAGTGGCATTTAGGGACGGCCAACCCGAGTTCCGTCCGGCAAACCGAGAGCCGGAGGGATATTGCATCCCCGGCTTTGTCGATCTCCACATCCACGGGGCCTATGGCATCGATTTCATGTCGGCGGACCCTGGGGATATGGTCAAAATGGCGGATCGCCTTGGCGAAGAAGGCTACGCCGGATTCCTACCCACAACAATCACGGCCAGCGCCAGCGATATTCGGTCGGCCTTGGATAACCTCCCGCAGCACCCCCTGATCTGGGGTTTCCACCTGGAAGGCCCATTCCTGTCGCCGCAGTTCCCCGGTGCCCAACCGCCGGCGTCCATCGTCCCCCCGCCAACCGGCCCCTCGGAGTGGGATGCCATTTTGGACGACCCAAGGCTCCGCCTCCTCACCTTGGCTCCCGAAATCCCAGGGGCTTTGGACCTCACCGCCCGACTCGCGGTGCGCGGGGTCATTGTGAGTGCCGGGCATACCGATGCCACGGCCAACCAGATCTCACAGGCCGTTTCGGCAGGGCTCAGCCATGCCACCCACACGTTCAACGCGATGCGGGGTCTGCACCACCGCGAAGCGGGCACGGTTGGGGCCGTCCTCACCCAAGACTCCATTACGGCCGAGTTGATCTACGACGGACACCATGTCTCGCGGGCCGCCGCCGACGTGCTGCTCCGGTGCAAACCGGGCAACCGGGTGGTCGCCGTCAGCGACTGCACAAAGGCCAAGGGGTTGCCGGTAGGCGCGGAGTTCGACATGTGGGGCCATAGTGCCATTAAAGGCGAATCCGATGTCCGATTGAAAGACAACGGGGCGTTGGCAGGGAGTTGTGCCACGTTGGCCGACTGCTTCCGCAACATCGCCGCCGATTTTGGGGTCGAAACCGCCACCCGGATTTGTTGCCTCAACCCGCTATCAGAACTGAAAATGAGTCTTCCGACAAAATGGATCGTGTTAGACAACGACTTGGACCTCCAGCATCTTGCATAAAGCCATATAATGACGGTGGCCTGAGATCCCGAACCTCTGGCCCCTGATGAGTAAGAAGCCGCTCAAACACATCCTCTTCGGAAAACCGATCCACCGGGAACACGCCCACCATGAGCGGCTATCTGTGCCGTTTGGGCTTGCGGTTTTCGCATCCGATGCGCTTTCCAGCGTTGCCTATGCGACAGAAGAAGTGCTTCTGGTCCTTATCCTAGCCGGTTCGATCCTGGCCTACAACATCTTGCCTTGGATTGCCGTGGCCCTAGCGGTGCTCCTGGTCATCATCGCCTTCAGCTACTACCAAACTATCAATTCGTACCCCGAATCCGGCGGGACCTACATCGTCAGTTCTGACAACCTGGGGCCCGGAGCCGGACAGGTGGCCGCCGCCGCAATCTTGATCGACTACGTCCTCACGGTAGCCGTCTCAGTGTCGTCCGGCGTCCAGGCCGTAGTCTCGCTGGCCCCTCACATCCAGCCCTATGCAACCGGAATCGCTGTGGCGGCTGTTGGCGTGCTCTGCATCATGAACTTGCGAGGGGCCAAAGAATCCGGGGTCATCTTTGCCATCCCGACCTATGGTTTTGTTTTCCTCATCCTTTGTTTGGTTGCGGTTTCTATCAAAGATGTGATTGCCGGCGTTCCCCCGACGCCCCCCAAGCTGCCGCCCTGGGACGGCAACCCACACCACGAGTTCGGGCTCTTTTTGATCGCCCGCGCCTTTGCCGCATCGTGTACCGCCTTGACGGGAACCGAGGCCCTGGCCGACGGGGTCAAAGCGTTCAAAGCCCCAGAACAACGGAACGCCTCCCGGGCCCTGATGCTTATGGTTGGGCTCCTTGTTTTGATGTTCTTGGGAATATCTGTCGCGGCTTGGCACAACGGGATCGTCCCGGCGGAAAGCTCTTCAACCGATTACCGAACAGTGGTCGCTCAAATCGCTTTCATGAAGTTCGGCAACTCGCCGATGACTTTTGCCATCATGGGCATGACGGCGGGGATCCTCTTTTTGGCAGCCAACACGGCCTTTGCCGATTTCCCCCGGCTTTGCAGTTTTGTCGCCCGCGACGGCTACCTGCCCCGGCAACTCATGTCGGTTGGCGACAGGATGGTCTACCAAAACGGAATCTTGGTGCTCACCGCCGCCGCGATGTTCCTCATCGTGATCTTCAAGGCCGACACCCATTCCTTGATCCCCTTGTATGCGCTCGGCGTCTTTATCGCCTTCACGCTTTCGCAGGCGGGCATGTTCCAATTTTTCCGCAAGCGAAGGTGGCTCATCCGCACCCGAGGCAAGCTGGCGGCTGGCGACCCTGACGGTTCGCATGCCCCAAAAGACCGGAACCGGGCCATCCGCAAAACCTACATCCAGGGTTCGATCTCGGGTTTTGGCACCCTCGTCACGTTCTTCGTCGGGTGCATCCTTTTCTACACCAAGTTGGAAGAGAAAATCTGGATCGTCGTCATTGCCATGGCGATCCTGGTGACGATTTTTCAACTTATCAACCGCTATTACAAGCGGTTGGCCAGCCAGCTCACGGTGGACGACACCGACAAAATCGAAGATGTCACCTCCACAACCCTGCTCCTCGTCCCGCGGCTCCACAAAGGCGTGATCCAGGCCATCGAATATGCCCGGGCGTCAAGCCCAGACTGCCGGGCCCTGCACGTTTCCATCAACGAAAAATCAGCGGCGAAAATCAAACAGGATTGGGTTGATTTCAACATCGAAATGCCCCTGATCATTCTCGATTCCCCGTATCGGTCCATTTCGGAACCCATCATCGACTATGTTGACCAACTGCTTGCCATGGATAGCAAGCGCATGGTCACCGTCATCGTCCCCGAGGCCGTCGCCAGCCACTGGTGGCAGGGACTTTTGCATAACAACGCCGCCATTCCGCTCAAATTGTTACTCGGCAGGCGGCGAAATGTCGTCATAACAAACATCCGCTACTACTTAGAGCCGTAAGACATGATCGTCGAAGCAAGCGAAGAAGTCATCACCCTTTCGGGGGCCCTCACCCAGCCCTTTTGGGAGTCTGTCGAAACCGCCATCGCCCTGGCCCTCAAACGGCACCCGAGCGGGGTCATCGTCGATTGCTCCAAAATCACCCAGATCACCGAGGAAGGGGCCAATACCTTCCAATATGCCATCGATTACGTCGTTGGCCGAGACGCCCGGATCATCTTTGCCGCAATCCCAGACGCCGTCATGGAAGTCCTGAGGGCGACCCCCCACGTCAAATCGCAACTTGCCACGGCGCCAACCGTCCACGAAGCCCGGGAATCCCTTGACCGACTCGATCAATCCATCGACGAAAAGAAAGCGAAACGCGTCAGCGAATCCGTGAAATCACGGCACATCCTTGCCGTTGTCAGCCCGCACGAGTGCCAAGAACACTTCATCCACCAGGTGGAGCATTTGGTCAGTACGTCCCCATCCCACCTCGTCTTCCTCTTGCCGATCGTCGTCCCCAGGGAACTCCCCCTGCAAGCCCCGGTTCCGGAGGCGGAAACCAAGATGTGCCAATACGGCGACCGGCTGCGCGATGCCTTTGCAAAAGGGGATAACTTAACGGAAATTCGACTGGAGAGGACGCGGGACATCCCAACCCTCGTTGCCGAAGTCGCCGACGAAATCGGGGCAGAACAAGTCCTCGTCGCCGTCGACGCCGATCCGGCCTTGGCCGACGACGCCGGCAAAACCGTGGCCGCCCTCATGACTAAGGTGGAAAGACCGCTCATGTTCATCCGGGGCGCGGCCGCTACAGCAGGCTAGCGCTTGCCTTGCGGAGCCGATCCCAGACTGCTTCCCACTCTGGGGTTTCTGGCGGCTCTTCCACCAAAATCGCCTTTGGCTTTTTTAGGTCGAGCTGCTTGAGTGCCCCATAAAGCACTGCGCCATAGGCCCGGGGTTCTTTGGGCATCTTGACCTGGAGGGCATTGGTGCTTGGGGCAAAAGTCAAGCCGCATTCGTCCGATTGCAGCGGGCGATCCACAAGGCGCACCGGCGAATTTGGCGCATAGTGCCGCCGGTACATCCCCGGTGCTTTGCGGACTTCGCTGGGTGGCATGTGGCCCAGCGGTCGGCCGACCAGAGTCTGGATATCGGCCCGGCTCACTGCCCCCGGGCGCAGGATCCGGGGCGGATCCTGGGTCATGTCGATCACGGTGCTCTCCAGGCCATATTCGCACCGGCCGCCGTCGATGACTAAGTCGACGTCGATGATCACTTCGGGATCCACATCCTCAACTTGGGTTGGGCTGAGAGCCATGAACACGTTTGCGCTCGGTGCTGCCACCGGGCAACCGGCTGCCTCGATGATTTCCCGGGCTACGGGGTGGGCGGGGACACGGACGGCCACCGTGTCGAGCCCCCCGGTTGTGACGCTGGGGACATCGTCTGCCCGGTTCAAAACCATTGTCAGGGGGCCCGGCCAATACCGGGCGGCGAGTTTGCGGGCCAGTTCGGGGACGTCCGCTGCCACGTCATCCAATTGTTCGGCATCGGAGAGGTGGATGATGAGCGGGTTTTCGGCCGGGCGGCCCTTGATTTCAAATACCCGGCGCACCGCCGAGGCATCCATGGCGTTGCACGCCAGGCCATATACCGTTTCGGTTGGGATGACCACCACGCCGCCATCCAAAAGGATGTCGCCTGCTAGTGCGATGATTTCCGGGGTGGGTTGAGAAATCGTCATAGTCCTATGCTGGCTAGCATAGCCCTTCGCGGGGCTTCCCGGCCCAACCACCACTCAAACGCCAATGCCCCCTGCTCCACCAACATCGGCAGGCCGTCGCATGTCGCGATGCCAAATTTTTGCGCCTCAGCCAAAAATGGAGTCGGGCCACCTTCCCGGTACGCCAAATCGAACGCCTGACAGCCGGCCGGTGCCGAAGACCAATCCAATCCAAGACCCTCACCCGACCAACTGGCCGATGTCGCGTTCACAACCACATCGGCCCCTGTGACATCCGGGGAATCCAGGATTTCGGCATCGATCGCCAGGTCGTGGACGAGTTCTCCCAACCGGCCCGGAGTCCGATTCCAAGCCGCCAGCCGGTAACCAGAGTCCCAACAAGCCGCCATCAATGACCGTGCTGAGCCCCCGGCACCCAAAAAAAGCAAGCGGCTTCCATGGGCGACCCCGCGGGATTCCAGCATGGCCATGAACCCGGGCACATCCGTGTTGATCCCCGTCCGGTCGGCCAACCGAATCGTATTGACGGCCGAAAAACGCCACGCGCCTGATTCCACCGATTCGCACCACTCGAATGCCGCCAGCTTGTGGGGCAGCGTTGCATTGAGCCCGACGTAGCCAAGCTCCCGCAAGTTCTCGGCCGCTTGAGGAAACTCACCTTCCGGAACCCGGATCGCCACATATCGGAGGCTCAGACCGACAGCTGAATAGGCCGCCTGGTGCATTCTGGGGGAAAGGCTGTGCCCAACCGGATCCCCCACCACGGCAAAATCGGCGGCGGGGGCATCGCGCCATTCAAACGGCTCCATTTCTCCTAAACGTCCAGAGACGCTGGCCTGCGAAGTTGAAGAATACGCCCGCGGCCATCCCGGTCACGCTGGCAACCGTCCACTGGAACCGGTCGCTGCCATGGATCAAACCGATGGCCAAGGTCCCCACCGACGTGTTGATGACCATAGCTGCCAGGGCGACAGTGAAAAACTTTCCGACTTGCCTCAGATTTGCCTTTTCATGGGTGGCCTGGAAGGTGAACCAACGGTTGAGAAGGTAAGAAACCACCGTTGCCAAAAGCACCGTCACCACCTTTAAAACCGGATAGGCGGCATGGGTCACGCTATCGAACGTGTTTGCCAATGCAGGCTGCGACAAAACCCACCGGCCAACGGAATCCCGCAAACCAGGGACGCCAAACATCAGCAAAAAGTGCAAGCCCAGATCCACCACGGTTGCAACGGCCCCGACCATCGCAAACTTCAGGAATTGCCGAACGATCTCGTGCTTGAAAACCCCGGGCCCAACCGCCATATCGCCCGACGGCGTTTGGAAGTGGTTGTGCAACACGCGGCCGATGACCCGCTCGACATTGCGGGAAATGTACCGGGTGCCCACAAACTCTTTGCGGCCAATCGGCTTAACCCAAATTGCGTCGATATCGGCCCGGTTTGCACCCCAGATGTCGGTTAGCAACTGGTCGCCCACCATGATGGCGGACTCGGGGCCGACTTGATACTTCTCCAGGGCCAATTCGTACATCCGCGGGCTTGGTTTGAACTTGTCGCGGATGAATTCCACCCCCATCTTCCCGCTCAGACGGCTGAGCCGTTCCGGGTTGCGGGTGTTGCTGAGGATGCAAAGCCGAAACCCCAACCCCCGGGCTTTTTCCAGCCAGGCCGTTGTGGATTCTGGGATGTCTTCGGATCGCCAGGGCAACAGCGTGTTGTCCACATCCAGCAGGATCAACGACTTTCCCGCCGCCCTGAGTGCTTCTAAGTTGACCTCTTCCAGCGAATGCAGGGCCTCGACAGGCGAAAATCGTTGGAAATGCTTCGGCACGCGGTGGCGCTCGATTGTCCCGGCCCGGAAGTGCCTCACAAGTTATCCGGCTCCTTGGCCGTCCGCCACTCGCCCCTTGCTTTGGCGATGGCCTTGAGGTGCGATCCGTAATCGGAGGTGAAGTAGTGCGACCGGTCGGGCCGGGCCACATAGAACAAATAGTTGTGCGCTTCCGGTTTCAACGCGGCTTCGATACTTTTGATCGACGGCGAGCCGATGGGCCCCGGCGGGAGCCCAGCATGGAGGTAGGTGTTGTAAGGCGATTGGACTGTGTTCACAACCCCGGGGCCGAGTTCTTTCCACTCTCCAAGCGCGTAAAGGACCGTTGCGTCGATCTGCAAGCGCATCCCCTTCTTGATGCGGTTTTCGATCACGCCGGCAACACGGGGTCGCTCGTCATCTTTGGCCACCTCCAATTCCACCATCGAGCCCAAAACGACCGCCCGCGCCAAACCCTCTTCCCCGACCTTATCGACGACCTTCTTCTTGAAGGTTTGGAGCTGGCGCAAGATGACGGCCCGGGCCCCCATCATCGGCGGAAGGTCGTAGGTGTCCGGGTAGAGGTAGCCCTCCAACGACCCTTTTGGAAGCGGAAAATCGACCGAATCTTGAAACGCCTGGGGCTGGGCGGCAAGCTCTTCATATTCCTTGGCCGTGCAGACATTTTTGCTCTCCAGCCGTTCGGCCACCCGTTTGATCCACCACCCTTCCGGAATGCGCACGTTTTGGCGAAGGGGGGTTTTCAGACTCTGCACGATCTGCGCCATCGACATTCCCGGCCGGAACGCATACGTCCCTCCCTGCACGGCGACCGCTTTCCTTTCCAACCGGGCATACCGGCTGAAGACCCACGCGTTGCGGACTACGCCCCTTTCTTCCAAAATCGCAACGGCCCGGTCAAAGGGCATCGCATCCCACCGCACCAAGAATTCGGCGCCGGGTGGCATCTCTTTGATTTGGCCGTTGAACCATGTCAAACCGCCGAGGCCGAGGATGCACCCAAGCACAAGTCCGATTAGGAGTTTGCGGCTATTCTCCATGGGACTCCTTGAACCGAAGCAAGATTTGACAGGCCGATTCGCTGTCCAGCCGCTTTTTCCTTTCGCTCGATTTGAGGCCGGCGGCGAACATCGCCGATTCAGCCGCGGCACTGGTCAGGCTTTCATCCACATAACGGACCGGGAACCCCAGGGCTTCCACTTCGGCTCCAAACCGGCGGACGACGCTGCTCATGCGCGTCTCTTCCCCTTCCATCAGCGGCAAACCCAGGACAACGGCAGAAGCCTGCTCGATCCGGGCTAGATGGGCTACTTGGGCCGCATCTTTGGCCAGAGACCCCAACGCATTGATTGCGGGCAGTGGGCGGGGTAGCCCGATCTCCAAATCCATCACAGCAGCACCGATCCTCTTCTTACCCAAATCGACCCCGAAGACCCTCAACTGAAGCACTCCAACACCCGCGATTTCAAACCAGGGGCCAGGCTCACCAGTTCCAAACCCCCATCTGGTTTGTGGCCATCCAGGACGGGGGACCCATCGAACCCCATGCATATCCCGCCCGCTTCTTCGACAATCGGGATCACGGCCGATACATCCCACCGGGAAACGACCGGGTCAAACATCGCCTGAATGTTCCCAGCTGCCACCAACATGTGGCCGTAGGCGTCGCCCCAAGTCCTATGGGCCATCATTGGTTCGGCAAGCCTCATCAACCCGTCCAAGCGGCCGTGCTTCTTCAATGAGGTGAAACTTCCGCTGCAGATGGCTTGTCTTTTGGAGTCGGGCTCGTCCCGAACATGGATTACTTGGCCATTCCGGTAGGCACCTGACCCCCGCTCAGCCCAATAGGTTTCGCCAAGGGCCGGAAAGTTGACAACGCCGAGGACGGGTTGTCCTCCAATTTCATAGGCGATCAGGTTGCCGAAAAGCGGGACGCCACACACGAAGCTCTTGGTGCCATCGATCGGATCGACAACCCACCTGTCCGGGCTGTCGGAGCCCCCGCCTTCTTCCTCCCCCAAAACCGGTTCGCCCGGAAAGGCCGTCTGCAATCGCGCCCTGATGAGGGCTTCGGCTTCCAAGTCGGCCCGGGTGACTGGGGATTCATCGCCCTTGAGTTCGACGTGGATCCCTGAGCGGAAGTGCGCCAATGTCAGCTGCCCGGCTTCTTGGGCAATGGCAATGGCCTTCTCCAGCCTCGAGGTCATAGCGATATTGTGACAGACCGGAAAGAAGGGCATACTGAGCGTGGTTTGGCCCGCTTTTCCGGAAACCCGATCTTCCCCGGCTGGTATGCCGACCCCGAAATCCATTGGTTCGACGAACAATTCGTTGTCTACCCGACCTTTTCGGCCCGATACGAAGACCAAACATTCTTCGACTGCTTCACGTCGCCCGATTTGACCAATTGGCAAAGGCATGGCCGCATCCTCGATTTCAAAGACATTCCCTGGTCGACAAACCGGGCGGCGTGGGCTCCTTCAGTCGCCGAACGGGATGGCCGCTACTTTATGTACTTTTCGGCCGGCGACGGGGCGGGGATCGGGGTCGCAGTTGCCGAATCGCCAACCGGGCCGTTCCAAGACGCCCTGGGCAGACCCCTTGTTTCGGAATACATCAACGGCGCGCAGCCCATCGATGCCCACGCCTTTGTGGATGATGATGGCCAAGCCTATCTCTTTTACGGCGGCTGGAAACATTGCAACGTCGTCCAGCTTGCGCCGGATATGACTTCTACCGAAGGCAAATTCTTGGAAATCACTCCGGAGCATTACGTCGAAGGCCCGTTCATGCTCAAACGCAACGGGCTGTACTATTTCATGTGGTCCGAAGGGGGCTGGACCGATTCGAGCTATGGCGTCGCCTATGCGGTTGCCGATTCGCCATTAGGCCCCTTTGAGCGCATCGGATCAATCCTCAGTTCAGATCCGGCTGTCGGCAACGGCACCGGGCACCACTCGGTTCTCCGGTTGCCCGGTTCCGAAGAGCATGTGATCTGTTACCACCGTCGCCCCCCAGGGACTACCGAACGCGATCACCGGGTCACTTGCCTTGACCAGCTGGTCTTTGAACCCGATGGGACGATCCGTCCCGTTTCCCCCACCGTGACGGGGGTGCCCGCATGGACTGGCTGAAAAACAAAACTGGGCGGGGGCACAAGGCCCCCGCCCGCCAGACAGGATCTCGATTCTGACTAGGCTTTCTTGAATTTCTTGCGGAGCAGGGCCGCGCCGGCAACCGCCAGGCCGAACATCGAAGCCGGTTCGGGAACGGTTTCGGTGTAGACCTTCAGCTTGACGCCATCGTTGAAGTAGTGGCAGTCCGGGTCGAAAGTGAGGGCAAAGAACCCATCCTTGGCAAAGTTCTGAAGGTCGTCCAGAACGCCTTGTTGCGCAAAGTCGAACTTCAGGTTGAAGTTGCGGGCATAGCCGCCAACCGGATCGCTCCAGGTACCGACGCGGACGCCTTGACCTTGGAAGTAGTCGCCCGATGCCTGGTTGTCGTAGAACGACTTGACGCCCACTTGATTGGCATCGGTGGGCTTAAGGTCCAACAGATCCACATAAAGGATGTCCTGCTCAACCGTCCAGTCCCAAATATTCTTGATTTCCAGCGAAGCACCCGTGATGCGTTCGTTGGCGCCCAAATTGATGTTGATCCCCCACTTGTAGGCGTCGTAGTGATCCAGGTTGCTGAGGTTGCTGTTTCCCGGAGGGGTGAAGGTATAGGTTGCTGCGCTTGCCACGCCCGCAAGCGTCATGAGTGCCAGAGCCGAAATGAATTTCATGGTGTGATTCCCGTCCGCCCTCTCGTGGCGGTGCCGCAAACCACTTTTCAAATCCGATGCCAAAAGGTCGGAGGAAAAGAAAGCCCGCAATTTTCACAGCTAAACCGGCCGCAGATCACGTGAAGGCTTGACCCTTTGAACTATCGGCCCCTGCCCAGAAGTGCAGATCGAGCACGGTCTCCCCACCACAGGAGAACTAATCTTTGAGGAGTTCTTTGACGCTGTCCCGAGTCCAGAGGCAAACATCCCACAGGTCTGAGAGCGCCGCCCCGTCCGCAGGATTGGTCCACATATAGTTCGGAGGGCCGTATTCCGGATCGAACGTCAGGACTTTTTCACCCCGGGCTAGATGGGCCGCTTTGATGCGTTCCCACCACCCTTCGAAAACTTTCACATGCCCTTGCCACTGCTGCGCGCGCGGATCGGGCACCTGCGGCCCTTCCTCATGCCCCACCCGAGAGTGGGTGTGTCGCGTGCGGCTGATGGCCAATTCCAAAGCCGGGCCAAACCCCTGGAGCATGGATTCGGTTACGACGGTCCAGTGGCTGAGATCGGCGACCAGCCACAGGTCGGGCAATTCCTTGAGGTAACGGGCGGTGGAAAGCGGTTCGAATAGTAACCGGCCGCGGTGGGTTTCAAAATTCACGGGGAACGGGAGAGTCTTCGCAATTTCAACGAGCTTCCCCAGGTGGTCTAGCCCTTCTTGAAACTCCATGTTCGCCCGGCCAACATGGACGGTGCAGCCAATGGCACCCGCATCATGGGCTTCATCCAAATCTCGCCGGAACTGTTCGGCTTCGCCGCCCTGCACCATCGCCATGTATTCCAGGCCGTGACGCCCGGCCAGGGCTCGGACTTCAAAGTGCGGTTTGATCCAATCTTCCCACCCTTCGTAACCCGCGGACTTGATTTTCGCTAAGACTTCGTCGGGAGTCCCCGGCATGCCCCACGTTGTTTTGTATGCCCGAATATCCATCAACTTTTTAGCCCCTCGATGACTTTGCCATACACGTCGGTCAATCGAAAATCCCGGCCTTGGGACCGGTAGGTCAGTTCGGTATGGTCCACTCCCATCAAATTGAGGATGGTGGCGTGCAAATCGTGCACGTGAACAGGATTTTCAACGACGTTGTAGCCAAACTCGTCGGTCATGCCATAGGCGGATCCCGCTTTGATCCCGCCCCCGGCCAGCCACATCGTAAAAGCCCGGGGGTGGTGGTCGCGTCCCTGGAACGGTGAGCCACCCCGGCCTTCGTTCATTGGCGTCCGGCCGAATTCCCCGCCCCAAATGACGAGAGTCTCATCAAGCAGTCCCCGGCGCTTGAGGTCCTTGACCAAGGCCGCCGCGGGCTGGTCGGTTTGCTTGCACATGCGGCCCAATCCATTTTTGAGGTCGTTTCCCTCGCTTTCGCCATGATTATCCCAACCCCGGTGGTAGAGCTGGACAAAGCGAACCCCCCGTTCAACCAGCCTTCGGGCCAGCAGGCAATTGTTGGCAAAACTGCGTTTACCGGGCTCTGTCCCATAAAGGGCGTGGACTTCGGGCGGTTCCGTTTCCAGGGCGACAAGTTCAGGGACACTGGTTTGCATCCGGAAGGCCAGCTCATATTGGGCGATCCGGGCTTCTATTTCGGGGTCAAGGACATCATTCTGCCGCAATCGGTTGAGGTCGCCAATGACATCCAGCGAGTCTCGACGCAATTCCTCGGTCACGCCATCCGGATTGGTGATGAACAAAATCGGTTCGCCATTGGATCGGAATTCAACTCCCTGGTGCTGGCTGGGCAAAAATCCGCTGCCCCAGCAGGCTTTGCCCCCGTCGGGATTGTTGTCGCCGCTGACCAAGACGACAAAGGCGGGCAGGTTCTCGTTTTCCGTTCCCAATCCGTAGCTCATCCAGGCCCCAAAACTCGGCCGACCCGGAATCTGGAATCCCGTGTTCATGAAAATCTGGCCAGGAGCGTGGTTGAATTGGTCGGTCTGCATCGACCGGATGACCACCACGTCGTCGACGATCTCTTTGAAATGGGGCAACAGGCCGCTGACCCATTGGCCCGACTGCCCAACCTGCTCAAACTGGTGCGGCGACGCCAGCAGCTTGGGCCGTCCCTTGATGAAAGCAAAGCGTTCGCCAGCCACCAACTCTTCGGGACACTCCTCGCCGTTGCGTTTGTTCAACTCAGGTTTGTAGTCGAACATGTCCAGTTGGGATGGCGCCCCGGCCATGAACAGGAACACGACTTGTTTGGCTTTGGGAGCGATCCGCTTTACGATCGGCGAACCCAAAACCGAATTGGCCAAGATGTGGTTGAGGGCCAGCGAACCGATCCCGTAGCTCGCATCGCGGAGGAGCGTGCGCCTGGTCAATGTCTTGTGATCAAAAAATCCCATGGCTATTCCTTTGTGAGTGCTTCGTCGAGATTGAGGAGGACATTGGCGACGAGCGTCCAGGCCATTTCATCGCCCTGGGTCGCCTTTGTCCGGTCAAAGTAATCACGCACCGACCTTGATTCCAATTTGGACGGCCGCCGTGAAGTCACTGTCCGGAAAATCCAAGCAATTCGGTCATCCAAGGAACCGGGCGACTTGTCAGCCCTGGATCCGAGCGCTTTGGCCGCAAGGAACAACCCAGGGTCGTTGAGGGTCGCCAAAGCCTGTAGCGGGGTGTTTGTGCGGCTCCGCCGGACGGTGCACTGCTCCCGGGACGTGGCATCGAACGCCATGAACGTCGGGAAGGGTGCCGTCCGTTTCCAAAACGTGTAGAGCGAACGCCTTGTCGCATCCCCGCCGGTGCTGGGAATCCACTGCTCGCCGCTATAGGGGCTGTCCCACACCCCCTCGGGCTGGAATGGGAACACCGGCGGGCCGCCCACCCGGGAATCCAAGAGTCCCGAAACAGCCAATGCTTGATCCCGGACGAATTCTGCCGTCAGTCGGAAACGCGGACCACGCGACAGCCACATGTTGGTGGGGTCTTTTTCCAGCTTCTCTTTGGTCGCCGCCGAGCCCTGTTGGTAAGTGGCAGAGCTCAAGATCAGCTTGAGCATGGCTTTGGTATCCCAACCTGACTCCATGTACGTTGCGGCCAGCCAATCCAGCAGTTCTGGGTGGCTGGGAGCGGATCCCTGAGTCCCGAAATTTTCGCTTGTTTCAACTAACCCGCGGCCAAACACCATCTCCCACAACCGGTTCACTTGCACGCGGGCGGTTAATGGGTTTTTGCGGTTCACAATCCATTGGGCCAGATCCAGTCTTGAACCGGATGCCGGGTTGCCGAACGCCTTGGGAGTGCCGGATGCCACGATTTCGGTCGGTGAAAGGAATTCGCCCCGGTGCCGGATCGGGGCCTCGGGTTTGCCGTCGGCCTCGGCCATCACCAGGGTTGTCGGGATCTCAGATTCCAACTTTTGAATCTCTGACTTGATTCTTTCCGTAGCCTCCCGTTCTGTGCGGCCGTGCAGAGCGATCCTTTCATAGTGCTTGGCGAGGGCCGCCGATTCCTCCGTCGTCCGGTTGGGCTTGGCGATGATGGCCCGGATGGGTTCCGGGATGGCGAAACGGGTCGCCCCCAATTCCGAAGTGGCCTCGATCTCGAACTTGCCAAGGGTGTGCTTTGCCCACCGGGCAGACTCGCAATGGAGCCCCAACCGGACTTGTCCCGAAATGGGATTGGAAAGTTCGATCACGAGTTCGTGTGCCCGGCCTGCCGCTCCATAGATGGCCCACCCCGTTTCAGGGTCATCATCCAAGACACCATCAGGCGCATAGCCGTTTTGGACGAAGTCGGCGGCCACAGATATGATTTGTGCCCCGGAGAGCGAAATCCGACTCAGCACGAAGTTGCCCCCATCCGACCGGCCCGGACCGCCATTGGCGCGAGTCGGGTCCGGGAGCACGTGTAGCCTGAGGGCCCGCGTCCGGTCCGGGACGGTTACAACAAGGTCATAGCTCATCGTGTTTGGGCTTTCACCGGGAGTTGAGACGAGGTTTCCCTGCACGGCCATCCGAGGGTCATCGGTGCCCAGCACGACCGGCCGCCAAACTTGCCCCGACTTCACAGCGCTCTCCCAGGCGACTTGTTCCACCGTCAGGTCACCGGAAGCGGCCTTTAACCTAGCTTCAGCAGAAGCCAGATCAGACCTCAAGGCTACCAATCGCTTGATTTGGTCTTCTGACGGCACTTTGATCGACGGTTCGTAATACTTTTGCTCGCTAATATCCGCATTGCCGACCTTGTCGAACTTGTTGTTGGCAAAAAATGCGTAGAAACGGTAATAGTCTTCCTGCGAGACCGGGTCATATTTGTGGTCGTGGCACCTGGCACACGCCATAGTTTGTCCTAACCAAACGGTGGAAGTCGTGTCAGTCCGATCCGACCGGATCTGGTACATCGCCTCGTCCTGATCGACCCCGCCCTCCAGGTTGTGCATCGTGTTCCGGTTGAACCCGGTGGCAACCAAGTCGTTGATGGTCGCATGGGGCAGCAAGTCGCCGGCCAGCTGCTTGATCGTGAATTCATCATAAGGCATGTTCTGGTTGAAGGCTTGCACCACCCAATCCCGGTACTTCCAAATCGACCGTTTATTGTCCTTTTCGTAGCCGTTTGAATCGGCATACCGCGCCAGGTCGAGCCACGGTGTTGCCATGCGTTCGCCAAACCGGGGGCTTGCAAGGAGCCGGTCGATGGCCTGTGACGCCGTTTCTTGACTGCTTTCGAATGCATCTAGTTCTGCCAAGGTTGGGGGCAAGCCGGTCAGATCTTGGGTGAGCCGCCGCAAGAGCTTCTCTTTTGAGGCAGGCGGCGACGGGGTCAACCCTTCTTGGTTGAGTTTCTCCAAAACGAAGGCGTCAATCGGGTTTTCCACCCAATTCGAACCAACCTTGGGAACTGGCGGTTTGACGACGGGTCGGTAAGACCAGTGCAACCGGGGAGCCTCACCCTGGACGGCACCTTGGGAGATCCAATCTTCAACCACCCTGAGCTCTGCCGACTCGATGGCCTTGAACCCTTTGGGCATCTGCTCCAACCCATCCAGCCCCTTCAGGCGGCGGATGAGGACGGATTTTTCCGGGCGGCCAGAATCCACGACCCCCAAAACGCTTTTCCAACTGTTCAGGTCGAGCCCAGCAGCAGGCGTTTGGCCCTGGTGGCAGGTGCTGCACCGGCGGACGAAAATGGGTTTGACGTCACGCTCAAATGTCCGTAGATTGAATATTGCCCCTTGGGCAATCCAATCCTCGAACAGCTTGATCTGCTCCTTGGGTAATGCGGGCATGCTTTGGGGCATCCGCATGTCCTTGTCCTGCGTTTTCAGTCGCTCGATCAAGAGCGAAGAGGCGGGATTGCCCCGCTCGAACAGCGGCCCCGAGTCCCCCCCTTTTGCCCACCCAGCCGGAGCGCTGAGGTCGAGCCCGCCTTTCGCATCGGGACCTGTATGACAGCTCATGCACTTGGCCCGGACGACCGGCATAAGGTCTTCAGAAAAATCAACTTGGCGGGTTTGGGGGGACTGGCCAGAAACCGCCAACACAACATAAGGGACAGCCGCCAAAAGGGCAATTCCCACCGATATCGTCTTCCGGAAAACCTGCCGTCCAGACATCTAGAATCACTTTACCAAGAGAACCTATAGACACCGTCAAACATCTGCACGGTGAGGGGCAATTCATAGCCAGGATCCATCGACGGGCGTATCCGGTGGCATCTCGGTGAAGAGACGCTTTGAATCCGGTTCCTCCACCATGAGGTTTATGGAACATCCTGTTCGACAAGTACAAAAGTGTCTCGCTTGCGACTTGGCGGTAAGTCCGCACTCTGGCGTCGAGTCGGCGGCCATGGTGGACGCGCCGCTTCCGCCCGTGTCCACCGGTCTCTTGGGATATGCTTTGGGACGGCATGAGATGGTTACAAAAGCTTTTTGCACCGTCTTTTCCAGACGAAGTCAAGATAGTCGCCCGGTTTCAAAATCGTCTAAATGGAGAAAGCGATCCAGTGGGAGCGGCCGTCTCGGGCGACTATCTCCCGGGTGAAGCAGAGGGCATCACAAAGATTGTCACCTTTTCAGATGGATCCACTTTGGCTGACCGCTTGTTGGCCGCAGACACCCCCCAAATGAACGCGTGGATCCAAGGACAACACGAAGACCCAGTGCCACGGGCGTTGCTCCGCTTGCTTGCCGATGCGGTTGCCCGAGGAGAGGCGTTGGATGCCCAGGATGCAATTGTGTTCTACTGGCTTCCGGGTCGCCCACCAACAAGGGTTTATGACGGCCCTGCGACATTTGCCCAAATCCTGGGACTCCAAATCAAGATGTATTTTTCCGACCCAGAAACGCAAATGGACATGGTCGTTGATTTTGCCCCTTGATCATGTGGCAGGTCGGGGACACTCTTAGACACATTTCGCAATGGAGCGCCCGCAAGTTTGCCGTGACGGCCCGACGGCTTGAATTGTTTGCACATTCGAATCAAACTGTTTGGCACCGATTCATGCCAATCCCTTCTTAACCCTGCCGGATGGCGTCGCAGACGATTTGCACGGCATGAGAAAGGTCATCCTGGGCAATGTTGAGCGGAGGAGCAAGTGTCAAAACAGTTCCCATCGAAACCTTGAAGTTTAGGCCCGCCGAAAGGCACCGGTAGAGGATCCTTTCGGCTGCGGCACGGTCATCAAGTTCGATCCCAAACAGAAGGCCAACCCCCCGGACCTCCCGCACACACCGAACGTCTTTCAGCAGTTGTTCGAATTCTGAGAGCGTTTGTTTTCCGAGCCATTTGCTCCGCTCAGCCAATCCTTCCTGCTCGATCACGTCCAGAGTTGCTAGCCCAGCCGCACACAGTACGGGATTCTTTTCGTGGGTGTAGTGCCCGATCGAGCGGGGCTTGGCGACGTCTAACCTTGCATCGGCAACGACCGCTGCTAATGGCAGAACCCCTCCCCCCAACCCTTTACCCAGAACCAAAATGTCCGGGACGACACCCGTGTGGGCAGTGGCGAACATCTCACCGGTGCGGCCCAGGCAGGTTGGGATTTCATCGAAAATGAGCAACGCGCCGTGGCGCTGGCAGGCGGCCTTAACCCGTTCCCAATAGCCGGGGGGCGGAACGGCGACGGTTGTGCACCGGATCGGCTCGGCAATGACGGCGCCCACGTCGCCTTCCCTATCCAATACGTATTCCAAATAGTTCGCACAGGCCATCGAACACGAGCCTCCGCACCCCAGAGGGCACCGCAAAGGGTCTGGAGGCGGAACGTGTTCCGAACCTGGCAGCAGCGGGCCAATCCCCCACCGGAATCCGGACTCCCCCCCGACGGAACAGGCATCCATCGAAGCCCCATGGAACGAATCCCACATCGAAACCGTTTTGTGCCGGCCAGTTACGATCCGTGCGAGCTTGAGCGCGATGCCGATAGCAGCACTCCCGCCAGGAGCGAACAAGACTTTCGACAGCCTTGCCGGCGACGCGGCGGCAAGCCTTTCGGCTAGCTCGATCGCCCGAGAATTCGTGTAGCGACGTGGCGCAAAACACAGCTCGTCGATTTGTGACTTGACCGCCTCAACCACATGAGGGTGGGCGTAGCCCACCTGGTGAACCATATTGCCGTGGAAATCCAAATACCGGCGCCCTTGCGTGTCTTCGATCCACGACCCATCGGCGCAGGCCAGGGCATTGAGGCACGGCGTGGACAGATCTTGGTGGAGAAAAGCCCCGGCATCCCTTTGGAGGAGTTCGGCCGCCGCCGGTGAGATGTTTTCGCGTTGCCATTCCAGGCGGAGCGGCGAGGCGTTGACGTCCCCTTCCGCCTCACTTGCCCGCCGATCTGGACTCATTCGTCTTCGCCGCCTGGCTGGCCGGGGTACGGCTGGGTTCCGCGGACGCTGTACCAAATCGCCCGGTTGAGCGTGTCGTTGTCGGGCGCGTCAGGTTCGCTCCAGTCGAGGTTGAGGGTCTGGTTTGTCCAGTACCGGTCCAATTGCGACATCCGCGACGGATCTCGTCCCGGATTCGGCTCATCTAACCGCACACGGTTGGGCCGCGCCGTGAACGGGGTGAAATCGGGTTTGTCTGTAAAGCAGCCTGTGATGGGATCTGCCATATAGTCGAACCGGTTCATCGGGGGGATCCCGAGGATCGCCTCTATGGACTTGACCATGCTGACCGTGGTGTAAAACGTGCTGTCGACGGTGCGACGGCGGTTGTATGGGCTAACCACCATGAATACAGACCGGTGGCCATCGACATGATCAGGGCCGTTTTGCGCATCGTCCTCAATGACAAAAATGCAAGTATTTTTCAATTGCGGGCTCCGGCTGACCGCTTCTACAACACGTCCCAAAGCGAGGTCGTTATCGGCCACCATGGCGCGGGGCGAAGGGTAGGCCGGATCGAGTCCTTCAGTATGGTCGTTAGGCAGTGTGAGGATGCTCAGGTCTGGTGTTTTGCCAGCCTTCCCAAACTCGGTCCACTCGCGGATGAATTCGTCGGCCCGGGCTTGGTCGCTTTGGATGAGCGGCCAATAGTGGACGCGGGGGTTTGTGACCGGCTTTAGGCTCGGCACCAGGGTAACGGGCTCAAACGTAAATTTGCGCGTCCCTTGTTCTCGATCTTCCCATGCTTCGAACCAGTCTTTGGGCGGCCTCGGCGAAAACTTGGCCATGCCCGCATAGCAGAATTCGCCGTAATTCCGGACGGATTTGCCTTTAGCAAGGGCCGCATCCCAAATCGCCCCCGTTGAACTAAGGGACATCGCGCAGTTGCCGTCGTCGTTATAAGTCCGTGAATATCCGACATAGAAGCGCTCTATATATTCGTTTGCCAGCGCCTGAGTGCTCCAGGCATGTCCGTCACAACTGTTGGTGCCGCTCACATAGCCGTTGTCAAACAGGGTGAATTCCCTAGCGATGGCCTGGTGGTTCGGCGCAATGTCCCGGCCGAGGATTGCGAGTTTTGGGTCGCCGTTGCCTTCCGGCATATCCCCAAAGACCTCGTCATACGTCCGGTTTTCCTTGATGATATAGATGACATGTTTTATCGCCCCGTTGTAAACAGCCAAGGACGGCCAGGAAGGTTTCTGCTCCCATCGGTTGCCCTGGGCATCCAAGGCCGTCTCCTTTGCCCGGTCAGCCCCTAGGTTGATCCATGAAACCGTCCCTTCGAAATCATGGGCATTCCCAAAGCCAAGGCCATGGCCGGTTTTTGCCACCGAACCATTGCCCTTGCTGTTGAGCACAACTGCATTCTTGCCGTCCAAGCAAATGGCTATGGGAAAGAACCCGGACGGGCGGTACCCCAGGATTTGGCCCGATGCAAGGTCGATTTCGGCAACCGCGTTGTCACCCCCGTTGCAGACATACAGCGTGCTTCCAGATTGAGCGAGAGCGACGGGCATCGATCCGACGAGCTTCGTTCCATTCCAATGCAATGGGATTGTTCGTCTCACGCCTTTTGTTCGAAGGTCGATTTCGCTCACCGAATCGCTCATGGAGTTGGCGACATAGGCCCGGGTGCTGCTGACGGCTACATCGGTTGGATGCAGGCCAACTTCGACCTCGCTTGTTGATCCGGTTTGGAGGTCGATTAGGGTGGCGGAGCCAGTCGAGGCCGTGCCCCGGTTGTCCACAGCGATCTCCGAAACGCCGGTTTTGGACTTGCGATCCGTGGGTTTGGGGATCCGCCCACCCCAATTCGTCACGACCAGCATTTTTTCGTCCGCGGATAGTCGGATTCCATAAGGCAGCATCCCGGTGGGGAATTTCCTGTTTCGCCTGCCGGTTGCGGTGTCGATCTCTACCACGGCGTTCAGGTCGGTTGCGGCGACGTAGAGCCTCGATCCGTCCCCATTGAGGCAAAGACCCCCCGGGACGGGGTTGCCAGGTTCCCCGGGGAGTCCAACGATGATGGGCTCCATGGGTGTGAGTTTTCCGTTACTATAGGCGAAGGTTTCGATCACGCCATCGTGTCGACCTTGTTGGGCGTCATCGGTCTGTTCGCCGCATGAAAGATAGAGTCTGGTGCCGTCCGGGCTCCACTCGATTCCATGGTAGCCCGGAGCATGCCGTAGCGGGACGGCCGATCCGGCGACGATCCCCTGGCGGTTGAACAAGAGGATCTGCCGGGCGTTGCTGGGCTGATCCCTCAGGCTCACCGCGTAGACGTTGCCTTGAGGGCGTCGAGCCATATCCGCGGGGCGTCCGACAAACCGCAAGTCGCCGGCAGCGACCAACTGGCCGGTAGCCACCAGAAACCGCCCATCAGGCTGCTCTCCCAGCATGCGGCCATTGGCCAGAGCGGCCAATGTCGCGATCGCTACCCCACCAATCCCGATCGCCATGGCCATGAAAAAGAACGCGCGGCGCATCATCATTTGAACCTGTGCGGAAGAGTCAACCCGAGGAACCTTAACAGCAGGTTAAAGTACTTGGTCGACAATACTGACGTGCCCCTCGTTGATCTCGCCGTCTTCGATATTGCGGGCACCACGGTTAAAGACCGCGACCATGTCAACCAGTGTGTGAGGGATGCCTTGCTTGCGGCGGGCGTTGACGTCCCCATTGCCGAAATCAACGGCACAATGGGACTGCCCAAGCCGGTAGCGATTGCCCAGCTCATGTCTGCCCATCGAGCGACTGGATGCCTTGAGTCGATCCACGATGACTTTGTCGAACGGATGAAGGCCCATTACCGGACGAGCTTGGAAGTTGGGCCGATAGACGGCGCCGAATCCGCCTTTGCCCAACTCCGGTCGGCCGGGGTCAAAGTCGCCCTCGACACCGGGTTCAGTAGCGGCATCACCGCTGTCATCTTGGAAAGGCTGGGCTGGGACGGATCCCACATCGATGGCGCCATCTCTTCAGACGAAGTGGAGCATGGTCGCCCATTCCCCGACATGATTTTGAACCATATGTGCCGATTCGGCATCGCCGACCCCGGCCGGGTCGCCAAAATCGGCGATGCCCCGGCCGATATGGGTGAAGGCACCAACGCCGGCTGCCGGTTCGTTATTGGAGTGCTGGGCGGAACCCACTCCCGCGAGCAGCTGGCGGCCTGCCCCCACACGCACATTGTGGAATCGATCCTCGACGTGCCGGCCCTTTTGCTCGCAGACACCACCCCATGAGACGACTTTCCATTTTTTTGGCGGCCTTAGGGTTGGCATTTCTCTTTGGCTGCAGCGCCCCCTCGGGATCGGCTTCAAACGGAACCTCGGCCAAAAACGGCGGCTCTCCCGGTGTTTTGCACATCGCCCTCTCCCCATCGGAAGACTCTGAAAAAATGGCCGTTGGGTTTGAACCTATCCGGGCCCAACTCGCTAAAGATTTAGAGATGGATGTCAAGGTCGACCGTGTCACCGATTACTCCAGCGTTATTGAAGCGCAAAGAGCAGGGAAAGTCGACGTGGCGTGGTACGGCCCCCTTTCCATGATCCTCGCCAACCAAGAAGCCGGCGCCGAGCCAATCCTGATTGGCCAAGAAGAAGGGAAATCGACAACCTACTTCTCCATGATCATCGTTCCTGCCAACTCCCCGGCTAAGGAACTCAAGGACTTGAAAGGGAAAAAAATCGCTCTGGTCGACCCAGGCTCCACGAGTGGCAACCTGGTGCCACGGATGGCGGTGTTGAAGGCGACGAATGCCACGGCTGAAGAGTTTTTTGGCAACGTCGCTTATGCCGGTTCTCATGATGCCGCTCTCCTTTCACTGGTCAACGGGAACGTCGACGCCTGCGCAATCCAAGATATCACGTTCAACGCCAAGTGCGCGAGCAAAGAAATCGATGAAAGCAAGTTCCGCGTCCTCTGGAAATCGGATCCAATCCCGCAGTCGCCGATCGCTGTCCGCAAAGACCTTGATCCGCAATTGAAAGAAAAAATCGTCCAAAGCTTCCTTGCCATGGATTCCAAAGGGGTCAAGATGGACGTGCCCGGCGTCGGGGATTTTCAAAAGTTCCATCGGGTGACAATGGACGACTACCAGGTGATTGCCGAAATGGCATCGGCCTTGGGGTTATCCAAAAATGATATGGGCAAGTGATGGGTTCGCCTGTTCGATTGCAAGGCGTGACCAAAAGATTCCCCAATGGGGTCGAAGCCGTCCGCGGCATCGACCTGGCCTTTGAGCCGGGCAAAGTCACCGTCGTGCTTGGGCCCAGCGGGGCGGGAAAAAGCACACTGTTGCGCCTGATCAATGGCTTGGAATCGGCGACATCGGGAACCGTTTCTGTCGGCGGGCGCGCTGTCCAACCCGGCAACTTGCGAGAAATCCGCAAAGAGGTGGGAATGGTGTTCCAGCAGTTCAACCTTGTTCCCCGGCTGAGCGTGATGGCCAACGTCTTGTGCGGCAGACTGGCCTACCGCTCATGGGTCACAAGCCTGTTTTTCACGTTTCCCGACTCCGACTTCGACCTTGCCCATAAGGCACTGGAGCAAGTCGGTCTCCAAGACCGTGCATGGGATCGGGTCGACAAGCTCAGCGGCGGGCAACAGCAGCGCGTGGCCATTGCACGCACGCTCGTCCAACAGGCTGACGTGATTCTGGCCGATGAACCCGTTGCTTCCTTGGATCCGGCAACGAGCGAGGAGATCTTGCACCTCCTTGTTTCAGCTGCCCGATCCCGAGAGGCGACTCTGGTCGTTAATCTCCACCAAGTCGACTTGGCAGTCAAACACGCTGACCGCATTGTGGGGGTGAAAAACGGAGCCATCATCTTTGAAAGGAACCCCGGTGAGTGGACCGAAGAAGACCACAAGGCACTTTACCAATGAGGTGTGTCACACCCAACGGAAAGCCTTCCGCCCCGACGTGGTGGATGTCGGCATCCATTGGTCTGGTCTTTGCCCTATCGGGGATGATGATCCAGGTCGACCTGCCGGGCTTGGCGCGATCTCCAGGGCCGTTGGCGACATTTGTCGGCCGGATGTGGGTCGCCCCCGATTTTAGCTACCTGCCTCGGCTTGCGGCCTTGACCTTGGAAACAGTGGTGATCGCATTCGTTGCGACCGTGGCATCTTGCCTCCTTTCGTTCCCCATCTCCTTGTTGGCCGCCCGCAACTGCACGCCCCATCCTGTAGTAGGATGGTTGCTCAAAGCCGTCGCCAGCATTTTTCGGGCGGTTCCGGATTTGTTGGTTGCCCTTGTGCTTGCCTCGGCACTTGGGCTTGGGAACGTCCCCGGTGTTTTGGCCCTGGTTACCGCCAGTGTTGCCTACTTGGTCAAAGCCTACGCAGACGCGCTGGAAGTCACCGGAAAGAATCCCGTCGAAGGTGTTGCTGCCTCTGGGGGCGGTTGGCTGGCCCAGCGCACGGTTGGGGTCGTGCCGCAGGCGGCACCAGATTTGCTCGGGCTCTCGCTCTATGCCATGGATTCGAACCTCCGGTCGGCTTCCTTCCTGGGGGCGGTCGGCGCCGGGGGGATCGGGTTTGACCTGGCCGCCGCCGTGAGGCATTTCCAGTTCGACCGGCTGGGCGCGATGATCTTGTCAATCTTTCTCTCCGTCTCCCTTGTCGATGCCCTTTCATCCCATTTGCGGCGGAGGATCGGGTGAGGCGGCCATCGAAGGCGGCCTGGTGGGCCGTTGCCGGGTTGACCACTTCGGCATTGGTTGGTGCCAAATGGCTGGGATTTGACCAAACCACCTTGAACAGTCTGCTCGTCGACGGGGTTCCGGCCCTGGCCAAATATTGTCACCCGGCCTGGCAGGAGATGCCGCGGTTGCTCCGGCTCCTTGGGGAAACAGTGGGGATGGGGGTGGTCGGCACCAGTATCGCCATGGCCCTTGCTATTCCGAGCCCTTACTTTGCCGCTGCAAGCATCGCCCCAAACCGGGGTGTCTTTGCCGTCAGTCGGCAAGTCTTGAATTTCTTCCGGTCCATGCCAGACGCCTTGATTGCCCTCATCCTCGTCCAAGGAATGGGATTGGGTCCGGTTCCCGGGGCAATCGCGCTCGGGTTGCACTCATTTGGCTATGTTGGGAAAAACCTCTCCGAAAAAGTGGAGCGAATCGAGCGTGGGGTTCTGGACGGCCTCAGATCCTGCGGCGCTGACGGGTTCCAATCATTCCGCTTCGGTGTCCTACCGACCGTGGAGCGGGAAATTCTGTCGGACGCTTTATATATCCTTGACCGGAACATTCGAACTGCGGCAACCCTCGGTTTGGTCGGTGCCGGCGGCATCGGCGTCGAACTCCTTTCTGCCCTCAGGACATTCCACGAAGACCAGGCATCGACAATCATCGTCCTGGTTGTCGTTCTGGTCATCGTGATCGACATGGCCTCAACCCATGCCAGGAAGAGGCTTGCATGAAGCATGACGCCGCCATTATCGGGGCCGGGATCGCCGGACTCTCCTTGGCCCACACCCTCCACCGGCAAGGCAAACGCATCGTCGTCCTCGAGAAATCGGCGATTGCGCAAGGCGCAAGCGTCCGGAACTTTGGAATGGTCTGGCCCCTTGGCCACCCTGTCGGCCACGTGCGCACCTTGGCAATGCGGAGCCGGGAGATTTGGCTCGAAGTCGCCCGGGAAGCAGGTTTTTGGGCAAACCCGAGGGGTTCGCTCACTCTTGCCTACGAAGAAGTTGAAGAGCAAGTTTTGCACGAATTCATGGACATTGCCGAACATAACCCTTCGGTGGGCCGACTGATCTCTGCCGAACAAGCCCAAAAAATCAGTCCGGCGGTGAAATCCGACGGACTGAAGTTGGCCCTCCACAGCACTCAGGAGGTTTGTGTCGACCCCAGAGAAGCCGTGCATGTATTGGCACGGCACCTTGCAGCAAAAGGGATCGAAATCCGTTTCGGCACTCCCGTCTCCTCAGTCGGACCCGGGGCCGTCAAGCTTGCCGGCGGCGGGTGCGTCGAAGCAGAGAATGTAATCGTGGCGGCCGGGCCGGATCTCCGGGATCTGCTCCCATCTGTCGGGCCACAGGACGGTTTGCGTCGATGCACACTGCAAATGATGCGGTTTGCCCCCAAAAGCCGGAATTGGCCGACAATGGGGGCGCACCTTTGCGCAGGGTTGACTTTGGGGCATTACGCCAACTTTGCCGATTGCCCGTCGATCGGCGCGCTCCGTGCCTTCCACCAAGAGCGTTGGCCGCTTCAAGTTGAGCACGGCATCCATGTTTTGGTCTCCCAACATGCCGATGGCAGTTTGACGGTCGGCGATTCCCACGACTACGGAGAGTCGGCATCCCCTTACCTCTCGGCGAAAGTTGAATCGGCAATCTTAGAAGCACTAGACCAGTTCTTGGATTGGTCGGAGTTTTCCGTTGCCGAGCGTTGGTTTGGGCATTACAACACGTCCCCGGGCCGGTTCTATTCGTGGAGGCAGGTTGATCACGGTGTTTGGTCACTCAACCTCTTTGGAACGGGAATGACCCTCTCATTTGGAGTCGCCGAGTTGGTTGTCAGTTCACTGGCGCAATAAATCCTCGGATTTGCTTAACCAACAATTCTTCCAATCGCAATTACTCTTGCAAATATTACTGAGATTTCCGCACATACGCTAATTTAGCGACCTTTGTTGCACAATAGGTATAAAGTCCTTGGCAAGATTTCGCCTAACAGTTCGTTAATAACAGCCCCGGATGCTGGTGCTCCGGCATGTCTTGTCATGTCTGGAGCCATCATGAAAACCAAAGCGTTTACACTCATCGAGCTCCTTGTGGTTATCGCGATCATCGCGATCCTCGCAGCCATCCTCTTCCCCGTTTTCGCCAAAGCGAAACTGGCTGCCAAAAAGACCCAAGACTTGTCCAACATCAAGCAGATCGGTACGGCAACCGCCATCTACATGGCGGACAATGACGACCTGTTCCCGCTCCAAGCCGGCCGGGATTGCACTTTTGGCCAAAGCCCGCTCGGCCAATACAACTTCAACTCGCGGGTTCTGACCCCAGCCAACTGGAGCAAAGCTCACAACGTCCAAGCATGCACCAGCCGGGTGAAAGGGGCCTTGGCGTTGCCGGTCAATACGGTTTATCCCTACATGAAGAATTCGGATCTTTTTGCGATCCCGGTCGCCACGCCAGAAACATCGAGTTCTTTCGACTACAGTGCCGCTAACAAGGAAGTCGAACCATGGGCCGTCGGGTTCAGCATGAACGGTCTTCTTTCGGAATTCTCGGGCACGGCCGTGACCTCCATCGCCACGACTCCTCTGTGGTGGCCCGGTTTCGGGACGACCAACCGCGTTGGCAACACCTATACCAACCCGTTTATCATCTGTGCTGACCCCACCGGATCGTGCGTGTTCAACGGCAATGGCCCGACATTTGCTTCGGCCGCAAGCTGCAACAACCAAGACAACCACAACACGCTTGGGTTCCTCAATGGATCGCAGTCCAAGCTCGGTAACGTGGCCTACGGCACGGTGTGGCCTTATGGGAAATCCCAAAACTGGGCCTACGCCGACACCCACGCCAAAACCCGCAACACTGGTACCGGCGATCCCAAAACTGACCCGTTCGTCGCCGACCCGACCTATTTGGCCACCGGTTACCCCAGCCAGGCGCTTACCTATGTCGACAGCCAGTGCCACGTTCCTGTTTTCCGGCCGGACTACCAGCCGTGAGAAAGCAGTTGCCTTGGCTAGCCGTCGCTGCTATGGTCGCACTTGCGGGGTGCGACCAATCAGTGCCGCCCCCTCCGCAATCGGCCCAACCGCCAGCTGAGCAAAAGGTGGTGATGGTTCCGAGCTGGAAAGAAGGGCAGGCTCAAAAACAGGATGGGAAAGCGGCCGAAGCCCCGAAACAGGCGCCGGGCTCTACTCCCGATACAGCTCCCCAACCAGGAGACAAAAACTGACCGGACGGTTGTCTGAAAGGGATCCCCTTCAGGCAACCCCGTTTTTGAATCCTTGCCGAAACAAGGATTCTATCGATTTACCGACCTGGCGCGGCGGAATGGGTGCTCTCGAATTTGCCGCCCCGCGTGCGCTGTGATTATTCGAACAAGCCCACACCAAATGAAATCAGTATCAAGACCGCTCTTTGTGGCCTCCATCCTCTCAGCAACGATCGCCGCAGCTATCGTCGGTCAGGTTGCCCAGCGGCCCGACGTTGGCTGGAATGAAGGAAAGACCCGATTCAAACTTTACAACGGCTGGTCTCTGTCGCCTGCTGGGAACCGAATCACATTGAATGGGGACATGCCCGGCAAAATCGTTTTCTCGCCAGATGGGAACCATGCCCTGGTGGCGACCAGCGGCTATAACGACCACTCGCTAACCGTGTTTGATTGGCGGACTGGGGAAATCACGGATTCCAAGGTCGTGGCGCGCAGTTCTTTTGGAATCTCGGCGGAGGGTGACGCCATCTACACGTCAGGTGGACGCAGCGGAGGCAAGACAGAAGACATCCGCAAATGGCAACTGGCAGGGGGAAAACTCATGCCTATCGGGGCTGTCACGCTCACCGATATCGCGCCTGATTTGCGGTTTGTCACGTCACTCTTGAACTACAAAGGGGATCTGTACGTTGTCAACGCCCAATCCAACGAAATTTTACGGCTGGACTCATTGGGAAAAGTTGTTGCCAAAACACAAGTCGGCTACCGTCCGCGGGCGGTGGCGATGTCGCCAAATAAACGGTTTGTCGCCGTTTCCGACTGGGGCGGATCCGGGGTCGTCCTGCTGGAAGCACAGACACTGAGGCCCATCAAAAGAATCAAGACCCTTCCCCACCCAACGGCGCTTGCCTACCACCCGGATGGCCGGTACTTCGTCGCTGAATCGGGGGCGAACACGATCCTACAAAATCGGGGAGGGGTTCTTACCCGCATCACAGTTTCTGTCGACAAGCTGCACCGTGTTGGCCCAACTCCCACCGATCTGTGCGTCTCGCCAGATGGGAAACGGTTGTTTGTGACCTTGGCGGGCGAAAACGCCGTGGCCGTGCTTGATGTGACCGGAGAGCGCCCGAAAGTGCTGGGGCATATCCCGACCGAGCGGTGGCCGAGCTCGGTTGCGGTTACCCCGGACGGCAAACGCTTGTTGGTGGCAACTGCCAAAGGTTTTTATGGGCCCTCGCAGGCAGGTGGAAAGGAGATCCCCAATGCCGGAAGTGCCAAACGACAAATGACCGCCCGGGTCGCATTCATCGACATGCCTAACCAGATGCAATTGAATGCGATGTCCGTCCAAGTTGCCGAGAACATGCCTGAAGGCGACCGTTCGACCGGCCTGACCAGCGGTCAGAAAAGCATGGCTTTGGCGAACCTGAAGAAGATCAAACATGTGATCTACGTCATCAAAGAGAATAAATCGTATGACCAGGTTTTCGGTGACATCAGCGGAGCCAACGGTGACCCTTCCGTCACGATTTTTGGGGAACGCATCACACCCAACCAGCATGCCTTGGCGCGGGATTTTGTCATTTTCGACAATCTTTACTGCGATGGCGAGTCCTCGCAGGTTGGCCACCAATGGACCACTTCTGCCTATGCAAATGAGTACACAGAATCGCAATGGAGCAGCAACTACGGCGACAAAGGAGAATTGACGAGTGACAAACGGCTCACTGCATCCCCCGGCGAATACCTCTGGAGCATCGCTCGGGAGAAGAAGCTTTCGGCCCGGGTGTATGGGGAGTATGTTGACGTCCAAGAAGGCCATGGTTCTTTGGAGGATCAATCGATCCGCGAAAACCCTGAAAAGTGGGGCTATTCCGAGGCATGGGAACGGGTCTTTGCCCGTGGAGGCCGGGACACTGAGAAACTTGCCACATTCCTAGAAGAACTAAAAGGTTTTGAACGAACCGGGAAAATGCCTTCCTTAATGGTTATGGCATTGCCGGATGACCACACCCATGGCTACTCGGCTGGCAGCTATTCGCCCAAAGCCATGGTTGGGGACAACGACCTCGCCGTTGGACAATTAGTCGAAGCGATCAGCAAGTCGCGATTTTGGAATGACACAGCTATTTTTGTCATTCAAGACGACACCCAAGGATCATTGGACCACGTTGATTCGCACCGGACCTATGGGTTGGTGGTTTCGCCGTGGACCATGAGGGGTGTTGTGGATTCCACCCATTACACAACGGCCTCCATGTTGAGGACAATGGAACTCATCCTCGGTCTTCCGCCGATGTCGAGCTACGATGCGATGGCCACCCCGATGTTGCGCCCATTCATTGGGAACATTCGCGTCAATGCCTGGAAAAGCCTGCCGCCTTGCCAGGAGATCAACGACAAAAACCCTGGAGGGGTGCTTTCCCTCAGATCTGGCAAATTGGATTGGACCGACATCGACCGGGCTGACCCCGAGGAATGGGGCCGGCTTCTTTGGGACGGCGAGCGTCCCGGGCAGCCGTTCCCAGCCAAGTGACCGGGCGGAATACCCCCGCCGAGCGGGCTGGTTTGCCGTCTCCGCCAAGTGAACCCTTTTCGTGGCCCGTTGCAGGGGTACGGTTGGCCGCTACGCTCCTTGTCTTGAAATTTTCAAAATGGCCTCAACGGCTCATCTTATGTTCAAAAACGCCGATTCCAACCAAAGGCACGAACTCTCGGTTACACGTGTTCGAACTCCGTTTGGAAGGATGGAAAACTCGAAGTCGAGCTCAATGAGTTCTTCGATTTGATGCTAAATACCGTGATTTCGGAGCTTCCGAAAGAAGAGCCGGAGGAGGAAAAACGGCTCGTTTTTGTCAAATCTGTAGAGTGGTGGAGATTCCTGGACGCGAATTGCAACGTCACTTGCAGGAAATCGGGTGATTAGACAGTCTGAGTTGCCCTTCTTGCTGGCAAGTTCTGAGGTTTATCCCCACGGGTGTGGGGCGGTTAGATGCGCCCCCAAGTGAATGTGATCTTCATTCGGTTCATCCACACGGGTGTGGGGCGGTTGCGAGGCCCGGCTTGACGCGGCACCGTTCAAGCGGTTCATCCCCACGGGTGTGGGGCGGTTGATGCAAGAGCATCGGGCGGTTGCGGGGCAGGCGGTTCATCCCCACGGGTGTGGGGCGGTTAAGCGGATGGCTCGCTGGATCGGTACAGGAATCGGTTCATCCCCACGGGTGTGGGGCGGTTTCAATAACCTCAGTAACGGACGGTGGGATTTTCGGTTCATCCCCACGGGTGTGGGGCGGTTCGTCGTCTGGTCGTTCGCTGGCACGTCATAGGCGGTTCATCCCCACGGGTGTGGGGCGGTTCGCCCAGTTTCCGGTCGTGGTACCGGCAGACACGGTTCATCCCCACGGGTGTGGGGCGGTTAATCATGTCCTCCTTGGCCATTTCCGCAAGCTCGGTTCATCCCCACGGGTGTGGGGCGGTTACGTGCTTGCGCCATTTTGGCATCCCAATCACCGGTTCATCCCCACGGGTGTGGGGCGGTTTGGAGTCGCCAAGCCCAGAGATTTTAACCGGCCGGTTCATCCCCACGGGTGTGGGGCGGTTCTTGCCTTGTTTCGGTTTCAACAACCTGGGCTCGGTTCATCCCCACGGGTGTGGGGCGGTTATCCCGTCATACCAGGGGCGAGATGCAATGTACGGTTCATCCCCACGGGTGTGGGGCGGTTTGAAAGATTTGCAAACATACAGAGCACACCAACGGTTCATCCCCACGGGTGTGGGGCGGTTAAGGATCGGCCCTGTTTGAAGGGCACCGGCTCCGGTTCATCCCCACGGGTGTGGGGCGGTTGTTACTCGAACACAGTTATAATTACAATCCGACGGTTCATCCCCACGGGTGTGGGGCGGTTGGTGTATGAGTTCATCGACATTGTGAAGGATGCGGTTCATCCCCACGGGTGTGGGGCGGTTAAACATGGCTTCGGTGTTGCGCTGACCGAGGACGGTTCATCCCCACGGGTGTGGGGCGGTTCAGCATGGCCGCCGTTGGGGTTCTTGGCCTGGCGGTTCATCCCCACGGGTGTGGGGCGGTTCGCTCGTTCTCGCAACGGCAACACGGGCATAGCGGTTCATCCCCACGGGTGTGGGGCGGTTGGCGGTCTGACATTTGTTATAGGCTTTATCGTCGGTTCATCCCCACGGGTGTGGGGCGGTTCCGTCTACTTGGGTGGTTTTGAGTATCTGCTACGGTTCATCCCCACGGGTGTGGGGCGGTTGTCACGCTTTCCTCGGTTGGTTCGTACACGAGCGGTTCATCCCCACGGGTGTGGGGCGGTTTGATGAGGTTGTAATCGTAACAATTGGGGCACCGGTTCATCCCCACGGGTGTGGGGCGGTTACCCTGTCGATATGCTCGTGAAACTCATTCAGCGGTTCATCCCCACGGGTGTGGGGCGGTTTGGGGTTGTATCCAACATCGGCGGGCCTAGTACGGTTCATCCCCACGGGTGTGGGGCGGTTTTGCTGTAATCCTGTCTTTTGTATCTCCTCTGCGGTTCATCCCCACGGGTGTGGGGCGGTTATGCCGTGTTGGTAGCCGGTTGTGATCTCAGTCGGTTCATCCCCACGGGTGTGGGGCGGTTCCAAAAGCAAACTTCAATATCATAACTGACATCGGTTCATCCCCACGGGTGTGGGGCGGTTGTCGGAAAACGTTTTGAACATGTCCACCTCCCCGGTTCATCCCCACGGGTGTGGGGCGGTTGTACCGTTCCCATTCAGGATTTGGTACTCGGCCGGTTCATCCCCACGGGTGTGGGGCGGTTCTTGATTGACGAGGCTGGGATGGCTCCGAATCGGTTCATCCCCACGGGTGTGGGGCGGTTCGGTTGTGTGGTGGCTTTGTGATGCGGCCCTACGGTTCATCCCCACGGGTGTGGGGCGGTTTTGCGGTCACTCCGATCAACGCCGTTGCCGGGCGGTTCATCCCCACGGGTGTGGGGCGGTTTGTAGTAGGTGATTGTTTTTTCGTAGTTGCCGCGGTTCATCCCCACGGGTGTGGGGCGGTTTGGCCAGCTCTTTCAAGCTAAATGGCCCTGAACGGTTCATCCCCACGGGTGTGGGGCGGTTACGTGTACCGGCGGTTCGGAGTCCGTCACTCACGGTTCATCCCCACGGGTGTGGGGCGGTTGCTCGGGCGGCTCGGCCCGGCTGATCCCCGACCGGTTCATCCCCACGGGTGTGGGGCGGTTATTCACAAACCCAAATTCTTGGTCTTCCCACGCGGTTCATCCCCACGGGTGTGGGGCGGTTCAAATCGGACTGGTTCGCGTACTCCGCCGGGTCGGTTCATCCCCACGGGTGTGGGGCGGTTATGATGTTGCAAAACTTTTGGCCTCGCTGAACCGGTTCATCCCCACGGGTGTGGGGCGGTTGCTGGTCGAAGTGTTTGGTGATGAGCCGCCACCGGTTCATCCCCACGGGTGTGGGGCGGTTGTGCAACTCCTTTGCCATGTCAAGATCAACGGCGGTTCATCCCCACGGGTGTGGGGCGGTTACCATGTGGCAATCGGTTGTCAAACCATTTGCCGGTTCATCCCCACGGGTGTGGGGCGGTTTTGAGAGACTCTTCCCCATCCATCATGCGGAACGGTTCATCCCCACGGGTGTGGGGCGGTTCTGATGCCGCATCTCCAACTCGTGTCATTGAGCGGTTCATCCCCACGGGTGTGGGGCGGTTGCATTTTGCCAATACGCGCGAGATGGTGAACGCGGTTCATCCCCACGGGTGTGGGGCGGTTCCCGTTTGTTCCGCCGCTTCCTGCACAATGCCCGGTTCATCCCCACGGGTGTGGGGCGGTTACAACCACGCGCAGGCGCGAGGCATACACGTTCGGTTCATCCCCACGGGTGTGGGGCGGTTCATGATGGCCATTACCTGCTTGCCGGCTTCTTCGGTTCATCCCCACGGGTGTGGGGCGGTTTTTCCGGCACTCGCAACGCCGATCAAGCTCGACGGTTCATCCCCACGGGTGTGGGGCGGTTGAGCGCGACGGCGGGAAAGTCGAGAGCGGGTACGGTTCATCCCCACGGGTGTGGGGCGGTTACTACGAACTTCCAGAATCTTATACAAAACGCTATGCGACTGTCAAGTTGCTCTTGCCGTCCGGCGAGCGATGAGTACCAGCCCATCGTAATCCATAGGCAGACGCGCACGGTCGCCGTGGCACCGCACCGCGAATCCTTGCTCTGACCTTGCCGAATGAATCATCATGGCGGATCCCGATTTCACCTCCGCCACAACTTTTTCCCAGAGCTTATCTCGGACCCTTCCCGAGAGGTGGCCCACAAAAACGCCCGCCTGAGGCTCAAGCATCCAGCGTGACAGCTCCCCCCTGAGGCCCGGCTTTACGGCGGTGACGATGAGGACGACCACTAGTTGCCTTCCTCGTCGTAGGCCACACCACCTTCCACTCCGCCCACCAATTCACCCGGCCGCGCGGGATCATCGTCAAAGCGGTCTTCTTCTTCATCGGGTCCAAAGAGCTCCATCAGATCCGCCGACACACGCTCCAAAAACCGAGTTTCTCGAAACCGATCCCGAAGTCCAAGTCGGACTCGGCGCTCGATCGGTACATCCGACACTTCTGCCGCCGCGGCAAAGGAGATTGGCAAGCTAAATTCAAGCTTGTAAAGGTCGGCCAGGTCATACACGAAGCTCAGTTGCTTGCCGGTATGAATGAATCCGAGTGCCGGACTGAAGCCCATGCTGAGGCAGGCGGCGTGGCAGACCCCATAGAGGCAGGCGTTTGCGGCGCTCAACGCGGTGTTAACGGGGTCGCCCCCTTGCCACTTGTTGCGATCGTAGCTTCGCCCCTGCCACTCGATGCCATAACGCTCGGCTTGAGCCGCATAGGCTTGCCTGACGCGGTGTCCCTCCTTGCCGCGCAATTGCTCAATTGAGACTTGCAAGTCGAGCGCTTCGGGGAATCGCTTTGCGTAGAGCTTTCGCACGACATCTAGGCGCGATTGTGGGTTGCTGACAAGCGCTGCTTGCCGCAGGAGCCGTGCACTGGAGTGCGTCCCACCGGTTGCGAAAGCGTACATGCGGACGCCCTCTTCGCCGACCCAAGCGACCAAGCAGTTGTTTCTGGCAAGGATATCCATCGCCCTATGGCTGAGTTTGGTGCCGGGACCGAGCATTAGCAGGGCGATGTCACAGACCGGCACGTGCGTTTCGATGAGTTCCTCGGACTGTGGGTCTACGGCATGCAGGGCGATGCTGTTTTGCTCGCGCTCAATGGCGGCATGCTCCACGTAGAGGTAGCTGAGGCGGTCGCGAAACTTGGGGATGAGGGTTAAGTCTTGGGGCATGCTATCCTCCTGGAGGATGGGGGGCCAAAAAGAACACTGGCAAGTTGGGCAATGCCGATGTTCTTGTGGTTAGCATTTCTTGTTTTAACATGGACGCATCCGTCGCGCGCCATCCATTCGACATTCTTATGCATTTGGGCCCGAGATGAGGGGATATGAGTTCCCAGAGGCTCCCCCGGTGCACCGGCCAAAAAGTGGTCGTTCGTTCGTTTAAAGCTCTCATTGTCGTAACAGAGCCAGAGTTCGCAACCTTCGAGAAGATTGGCAGATGATGCCTTTATGGCGTAGTTGACGGGCGACGCGCGACGTCCCAACGTTTTGACCTGGATACACTGCAGGGCCGGGCCGCAGGAGAGAACCAGGTCGCACCCTTCGGAATCGACTTCGGCCTTTAGAACCGTCAGTCCTGGAGTGTGATCCGTCATTAGGAACTTAAGCATTAGTTCCGGAAGCAAGAGTTGCGTGAAATAGCGGTCAAAGCAGAGCAAGTGTTCGGACAGCCATGTCTTCGGGTACATCGGTCACTTCTACTTCGCCGGTGCCAGGCTAAGCAGACCGAATCCATATGCCTTCTGCGGCCCGATGCCTTTTCGAACTGCTTCGCGCAATCTCTCGGGATCGGTGACGATTAGGACGCCATCGAACTGGACGGCCCCCAGCGGCTTCTGGTCCTTGCCGCTTTTGGACTCATACCAATAGACGCGGTCGAAGGCGACGTTTGGGACGTCGAAGCCGCTCTCGTCTGCCTTTCGTTGAAGCCATGCAAAGATCTCCTCGCGATTCTTGAGCGACTTGCGCTTTCCTTCCTCGGGATGCCCGGCTTCGGCTATCCGCATGCTCGGTCGGCACCGGAGGCGGAATCGCAGGGGCATACCGTGTTGGAGTCCGGCAAGTTCAACTGGCTTTGGGTCGTCCGCGCTTTTCACGTAGAGCTTTTCACCGTCCAAGCAGCCCCAGTCGGGCGCGACGAGGCTCTGGACGAGCACGTGCACCTCTCCGGGACGCTCCGTGTCGGCCCGGAATAGGATACGGGCCTCGTCCGGGTTGTCGAACGCCTTGCAGATGGTGCGGTGGAGCTCGTACGGGTGATCGACCTCGCTCCGGACTCGCGGGTGCTTGGCATTCAGAATCAGGCGGGAGAGAAACATGGGGGATCCACCTCCAGGTGTCGGCAGTTTCGGAAGTCGTAGAATCGAAGCCGATTGATGCGCAGTGCGTCTTGGCGCTCAAGATTCCCTGTTTCATCCTCGATATAGGCTTCGAGTAGCCCCTCGGCGGACTTCGGATGACGAGGATGGCTCTTCACCGCATCTGCGATGCTTGCGTAGGCGCATTCAGCACAATCTTCAAGGATGGGACGTATTGGAGGGCAGCTCTTGCGACCAAGGAATAGCGGCCACCGCGGGGCGCGAAGGGCTTGCTTCAAGTGTGCCGCAAGTTCCCCTTCCACAGCTAAGGCCACCAAGAAGGCAGCGTCATGAAGATAGCTTCGAGGCGAGACGATCGTAGCTGGCCCATGGGTTCGCGCTGATTGAAGGGTCTTCGCAACGCCGCCACTGTGCTTGAAGCCTCCAGCCGCAGTCCGATGGTATCCCGTCACGGTGTGATAGTCCGTTGAGATGATCCCGGGCCGGTCGATCCGGACGCCGAAGCGAATGCTACGGTCAAGGCTCTCAAGTCTTTGGTTGCCCCGCTCAAGCCCGAGGGCGCAGCCAATAAGGCCAACGACTCCGGACTTGGTGGGTTCCGGCCGCGTATCGCGGACGTCCCATCGAGAGCGCGTTCCCCATGACTGCATCGGTCCCTCAAGCCAAAGAATCAAGATTTCCTCAGCCACTGCGCACGACCGTCTCGAGTTCGTCGAGGATCACCTTGAGAGATTCAGCCGAGCGAGTTCCAAGAATATCCAGCTCTCCGCGTTTGGCCAACAACCATCGATTGCGCGCTTCCAAACCATACATCTTGGCCAGGGTCTCGGCCTCTTCCTTCAGCTTGGTGGCGGAGTTGCCTTCGAGCCCTATATCCTTTTTGGGATCAACGGGGACGGAGAAGGCGTTGGCATAGCTCACCGGAAGATTCTGGTCGCGGACTTCAATCCAGACGAGGGAGGGTGGTTGGTGGGCGGCAAACGAGTTTTGCTTCCCGCTTGGCGTGACCCGGCAGGCGGCTTCGATCAAGGCCTTCGTTGCTTTCGCGGCCGTTTCCCTGGCATTCCTCCTGTCCTCGTCCGTCGCAGGTCGCTTGAAAGCCTCACCGGTGAGGTTCTCAATCAGCCCTTCCACGTGGACGTTGAAGTACTTGTAGTAACACGCGGAGTTGAACTCGACATCACCAATCATGTCTGCACCTGCACCGGCTCGGTCGTCGGCCGTGCGCTCAAGGTCGTCGACGGCGGTGAAGTAGTCAAACTCGTGATCGACCTTGTGGGTGCTGATGGCGTGAGCAAATTGGGACGACGCCTCGACATTAACGAATGCTTCGCTGGTGACCATTCTGCCGAACAGGGCGAGGTCCACTGTGACGGGTCGAAATCCCTTGTCTTCCGCCTCGTTCTGCAAGTCTTTCGAGGCAACTTTTTCGAATGACGGCACATCCTTAGCCTTCAAAGCTTCATCGGCAATAACTTGGGCGACCGCATCGACGTCTTGCTCACTCAGAAACATCGTTTGAGCCGTGCGGAAATGCCCGCTGTCGTTGGGCTTGGTTTCTGTTCCTTTTTCGGTGCCAAAGCCGCTCGCTTTCTTCGCTCCGATCGCGGCTAGATCGTCCGAGAGCCCCAATGCCTTTAGCTTGCTGCGGACCAGTTCAGGGAGGCTCCGCGTTCTTGTAGCCAGGCTCTCCCCGAGGATCGTCGCGAAAACCTCGGATCTCCGGATCGAGCGTTTGATGCACTGGCTCGAGATGCGTGCTCGCTTAAAGCCACCGAACACGGCTTCCTTTGGACTCCCTGTGTCGTCGCGGTTGAGATTGCTGGGGGCATGGTTCTGCAGAATGTGGATTTCAATCAGCATGGTTTGTTGTTTCTCCTTTGGTTTTGGTCGCGGCGCTGTCGGGGCGCTAGTCGGCGAAAAAGTCTCGTGCCCACCTTTTTTGTGAGTGCTTCTCGGGGTGGCTCCAGAATTTGAGATCAACCAAGAGTTGGGGCCAATCGACGCCGACCCCCTTGGAGGCGGCGTACTTGACCATCTGCCTTAGGCGATAGGGTAGGTCACCGTCGCCGGTACATGGGTCGTAGTCGGCGTCGAGGAGGATGTGGAACCGCCGTTTGATCGATTCGCTCTCTGTTCCGGCAATTGCCCTTCTCCACGTGACTCCGAAGTTGCCTTCAAGGCGATGCCCTTTGGCACGGATAGTCGCGGTGGAGTATTGGGCCAGCAAGCTCGCAACCAGAAAGGCGACCGGCTCCGGGGCAACTCCGTGGATAATGGCGTGAAGCCATGGGCACCGACCTTCCACGGGGTCGCGTTTCCCGCATCCTCGGCGCAATTCCGCCAATTCTCCGGGATCGAGTTGCTCGACCCGCTCGATAAACGCTTGCTCGCGTGTCTTCTCTTCGGTTTTCATTCTAGGATCTTCCTAAGGTCTTTGGTCAGCATGGCTCGAGCGCGGACGTGGCGTTCAAGGGCGTCGGAGTCGGCGTCCATGTCCTTTGCGGCCGACTCGAACTGTTCCTCAGCAATCTTCCGGATGGCCTCTCGCCAGGGGTTGCGGGCACCTTCGATCATGCTCGGGGTATCCGGTGCGTTTTCGGGCAACTCGGCTAACCGCGACATTAATGGGCCAAATTCTCTTTCCAGACGCAGCCAGAACATGCGTTCACAGCGGCTTGTCGTGCAACCTAGCGGGTCTTTTTTGCCCTTGGCCCCCCGAGGGTAAAGGGCTCTTAGCCCGTCTCGTAATGCTCCCGAACTAGAATTCGCCTTTCCCAATTCCTCCATCAAAACCGCAGCGAGGCGAACATGCAACGCAAGTTTGACTGGAATATGCAGTACGGATCGTTGCCACTCGTAGACCTTAGCCTGGTCAGTGCGCCAGCCATAGTAGCGGATGACGCAAATTGGTGCTTTAAGGGTCTCTAGGGCGGTTGAAACAACTTCAGGACGTACGAACTTCCAATTCCGGGAATCTCGAGAAGTACCCTTCCCCATGACTCCAAGGGGGCCAGCATCAACCCACAGAGGTAATCGTTCCTCAAGGCGATAGTGTCGAACCTTGTCGTCTCCGAAAAAAACTGCGCACGAAGGGTCAACCCATGTACGAAGACTCTTTAAGCCCTTTACGTTGTGCATCTGCTGTATACGTTCGTCGCTAGGTACCAACCTAACAAATCTACATGGCCAAGTAAACGATTGAGTTGGAGTCGTTCTTATGGGCTCGGCGCATAATGGCGTTCGCCAGATAGGGCCAATGTTACGCTCATCCTGATCTGTAAACTGATTGCTGGGCATTGGAAGGTTCAGCACAACGCTCTCAAAGAGGCTGTGGCCAATGGGCAGAGAGTAAAGTGGTGGGTCACCGACGATTGTTCGCGGGCTCCCGGTCTTGACCTTGACATTAAACGGGCTTATTGCCACAAGAAGTCGTGCTGCCTCGTCGTTTGAAAGCCCATGTTGGTCTTGGTCTCCGTGTGCAAAGTGAGTGACATTAGCACCCGTCGGCAGAAGAGGGTACGGATCGAAGACCGACTTCTCCTCGCCCGACGCTTCACCGGATTGCATGAACGGCCGATCCGGGTGAAACAGGTCGAACACTTCGCCACAGTCGTTCGCGTACCTACCCAGCAAGTCACAGTCGAACTTGCCAGCCGCGATTAACTCGTTCAAATCAATTGGATCCTCAGGTCTTTTGTCCGCCATCACCAGCGCGTCCAATACGAACGCAACAAGCAACCGGTAGAGTCCGAATTCGATGATCGGGGAGGGGTCGCGAATCTCTCGAATCTCATGGGCTTGCCCGAGGCATGGAAGAATCCCGAGATTTTCCCTCTTCCCGTCTAGTCGAATGACGGGAATCCACGGCTCCGCAAGAACGTTAAACGTGGGTCGGTTCATCTCTCCCTTCCGGCCAATAGGCCAAGTTCCGCGTCATAGGAGACGCAATAAACGTTGCCATTCTTGTCGCTGCCCTTCCAGACTCCGGTAGCGTCCAGGGGAAGCAAGAGAACACCTCTCATTCGTTCATTTCCCTCCACCGCTCCACCATGTCCATCGCACGGAGAATGGAGGGGCAGATATCGAGCAGTTTTCACTGCCCTTCGGTAAGCCTCCTTAACTTCGCAGACACGCAACTTACCAGCCTCCAAGCGGGGCAACTCATCCAGGCTTGCGAGGATGGTTGTTCGGTCGCTCGCGCCAAGGCGTGTCCTGGCTCGCCAGCCATTTCCATCGTCGCTATCATCCCCGGCGGGCGTGTTGTCAATGGGGCGAAAAAATCTGCGGCTTGGTTCTTTCAGGGTTGCCGTTGCACCATCAGCTTCTTCCATCGCCGTTTCTTTGTCCCAAGCAAGATCCGCACGTTGCACCTCGGGCCAGTCTGTATATGGACAGTCCCATATTTCGCTGCCGTAGGTTCGTTCCACTAGTTGCCGAAAGTCCCTTGGAAGTTCCGCTTGACAAGTTCCCGAGAGGATCGCGACAGTTCTCAAGAGCGGCTTCTCAGCGTATACATAACCCGTACCCCCGAAGTCTTGCAAGTCGGGGGAAGGGGTCAGAACGTGGAGAAGCGGTTCATCCTTCCTCATTCGATGTCGATGTAACCGCCCACTCCTTTGTAGCAAAAGATCCATCGGTGCGATTTCGGAGATCATATGGTCGAAGTCCACGTCGAGGCTTTGCTCAACCACCTGTGTAGCCACGAGGATGAACTTTTCAGGGCGGTTGCTCCTTTCCTTCCCAAAGAGCTGGATGACTTTGCTGGCAATCCTCTCCCGATCCTCGGCAGTGAACCGAGCGTGAAACAGGAGTTTGGGAACCTCGGTATCGAGGGCCGCGTACACCGCCTGCGCTTGCTTGACCGTGTTGAGAATCACGCAACAACAGCCGCCGCTTTGAACCAGCGACTTCGCCAAAGTGGCCGTTGCCTTTGCATCATTCAGCTGGCCAGAGTGCGTCACAAAATTGAGCGTGCGCAACGACGAAGCCCGCGGCTCAATCGTCTTCACGCTTTCGCCGGGCTGCGCAATGGTAATGAGCGGATACGGAGCCTCCGGCCAGATACCTCCGCCCATCGCGCCATAAGCTTTGATCATCGCATTACGTTGCTTTGTCGAAAGCGTTGCGGAAAGCAGCACAACCGGGATCTTGAGACAGGCGCACCACTGCAAAAGGCGACAGATGATCGCGCTCATGTATGCGTCGTAGGCATGAACTTCGTCGATGACCAACACCCGGTCGGCCAACCCGAACAGCCTGAGGAAGCCGAACTTGACGTGCATTCCCGCCAGCATCGCCTGATCTACCGTACCTACGCCGTGCGCGGCAAGTATGGCCCTTCGTGTAGGTCGGAACCAAGCTGCCGCAAGAGAGCGATCATCGCCCGGTTCCCCGACGTTGGGAGGGTTCTCAGGCTCGACATCGTCACGTAACCACGCCATCCCGTGGATGAGGTGCGTGCCTTCGTCACGGCCAAGGTTCTTGAGATAGTCGTCTTTGTATCGCCTAAAGAGAGAGTCGCTGGTGGCCATCGTCGGCAGTGCCATGAAAACACCATGGTAACCGTACTTTCGCCACTTCTCCGCTAAGATCCAAGCGGCTTCGGTCTTGCCTTCCCCCATGGGCGCTTCAATGATGACGAGGCTGGGTGGAATATCCGAATCAACCAGTGCTTTCTGGAGGGGGCGTGGTGTACCCACAACGTCGGAAGGCTTTCCATCTTCCTGCTTGCGGACCAAGTCCAATTGCAGGACCCAAGCTGCAGCTACCTCTCTGGCTTTCATAAGATATTCAACAGGGTTGTCAATCTCCTTGAGTTGGTCGTCTAAGTAGAACTGCTCATTGCTCGCGATCCAGTCGCAGAGGACAATGTGCCCGGCGAGACGCGTGCCGAAAGCGCTATGGCCATCTCCTTCGATCACTGGCAAGTGGAGCTCATTGAGACCGAGGGTGCCCTTCAGCAGCTGATACAGCTCGTGTTGAGCATCCTTATACGGCGCTCCGACTCCCACCTCTTCCCAATAGCCGTGGTGGGCGAGGATGGCCCGCCCGATCGTATCAGCATCTCGCTCAGAGCACCCCGATTCCTTCAAATTGGAGCGGACAAACTTTGCCGACAACTTCTCGTGTCGGCAGCGAACGTCAGCCGTGGCTGGGAAACCTGCTTGTGTTAATCCCCCCGACAGTTCGGCGACCTGGTGTTGGAAACCAGCGTCCGCCTTGCCAATATCATGCAGGCCCACGATCAAAGCCACCTGCTCTGGAGTCCACCCCCATTTTGACAATGGATTAGCAAGGCACAGGCTCACCGCCGCCGCATCTAGGAGGTGTTTCCAAAGCGGATGGTATGGCTTGCTCTTGGCCCAGAGCAAGTCGATCTTCCCTGGAAGCCCAGCCGGTACTTCCCCGATACCTATCCAATCTCCCATATTAGGATGAGCTCCAAAACTTGACCATCGTATCATGGCCTAAGATGGTTCTACCAGAAATGGAAGAGTGGAGGGACTTATTTGCAACCACATACCCAAAAAGTTTTTCACGCCCTGCTTAAGTACAAAGTCGGAAGAGCAAATTAAAGGCTGGTAGAATCGTCAACGTTTGGGAGATCGGTCACATCGCAACTAGGGAACTGTCTTGTTTGCGTCTTCCCGGCGGCATCGCAAGTGTAGGTTGCTCGGTGGCCGAGGGCGTTTTGCTTGGCGACCTTCCGGCCGGCGGCATCGTAGGCGGACATCGAAACATAGCCCCGCGCATCCATGGCCGTGACCCACTGTCCCCGAGCGTTGTAGCCCTGCGTCGTCCGGTAGCAGAATTGGCCCTGGTAGGCGATGGGCCGCGAAGCCGCATCATAGATTATCTCAGATACCGGCAATGACAGCTACTTGCCAATTGCAGAGTATTGGTAAACATTACCGTCAAACGTGCTTATCTGAACATCGATTACTTCACTTTGCCTATATTCTTTTACAGTAAAAATAGTTATTTTTTTCAAAAATAATATTTTGCAATCAACTACTTTATATGATTGAATGGCTCCATAAATTGTATCTATTTGATCAATTTTCTTTCCCAGGCTGACGGGAATGTCGGCTGAGTTGATTTTTGAATCATTATAAAATGACACAAGTGAGATAAAGTCGCGCTTAGTTTGAATTGACTTGACATTACTAGTGTAGATTAATAGCATGGCAATCACGAGAAGTCCCGCCATGCAGAAGAGAACGTAAATGCGAAACTCACTTTTCACTTCTAACCTCTGTAGAAGCCTGATGTCCAGCCATTTGCGCAACGTTCTCCAAGAAGCCCTCCATACGGCCCCCCCTCGACGCATGCAGACTCCAGCACCCAGTAAGTGAAATCCACACAATTATTCCCGAGCGCGGCGTAAGTATTAGAAGATCTGTCTGCCTTATCGATACAATTACAAACTGCTGACGCAAAACGACAAGCATCAGCACTGTTTCGCCCCCAGACTGCTCGAGCGCAATGTACCCCCGGTATATCCGATGGCAACGAAATGTAACCCTTATCGCTAATGTATCCTTGCCCTACAATTACATTTCCTCGAGGTTTGTCAAAAGTGGGCATTAAGCCGCCGCTGCAACTGTGAGTTGTCCAATATCTATTTTCAATGCTGGCATATATAAACCTATGACCTGGACGAACGCCGAACCATTTGCCAGGTTCAGTCTCGCATATGTATACAGAGCACTCTGGATCACTCAATGTAGGACCCTTCAGGGGCATTGTAAGAGCGACTGATGCTGAGGTCATCATCCCGCTCGGATCGACCGCTCCCATCGCCCTGCCGTCAACATACCCGTATGCCGGCTCAGAAGGCCAGAGGGGATCCACGGTTGTCCAAGCCCCGGAGTTGTGGGAGTAGTGCCGAGCGCGGACGTAGTGCGAGTTCCACGAGTTGCCGGTTTGCCGGTACCCCCAGGTGCCACACCAGAGGAAGCGCGGATCCGGGGCGGAGCCCGCTTTCTGCCACACCGCACCCGAGGGTTTGTACATATAGGTATTGAGCACATTGCCTTTGCTGTCGGCGGTGGCCACCACGCTCCCCAGCCCATCCCGGATGTACATGATGCGCTCCTTTTCGGTGGTGCCAGATTCCATCAATACCTCACCGCCAATGCTCAAATATTGCTTTGCAAGTGCCACTAGTCGGTTTCTCCTAAGTATTCGCTACCATCCCAAACCAGGGTCGCCACTCCCGAGGCGGTGGATTCGCTGCGCTTCAGACCATCGCCACTAAAAGTATACGTCGCTATCTGGTTGTTGTGGTCCACAATACTTGCCATCCTGTTCTCTTTGTCGTAGGACATCGTCACTATGCCGAAGTCCGCACCGCCGTCGATCCGGCCCTCGATCTCCACCAGATTGCCGTTGTCGTCGCAGGTGTCGGTCGTCTGAACCGAGATGGTTGTACGCTGGCCGTCCAAAGACAATATTCCTAAATGGCATGAAATCGTTGCCATTGCGGCGAGATTGTCTATATTTGGATAAATATCTGCGTGGTGATATCTATTGACAAGATAGTCGAACAATTATGTCATAGAACTAAATCATTCAATTCATTTCCTATTGATTAAGTCCGAATTATTCATGGTTTATCCATTCATCAGCTGCCTCCTTAATTTCATGACCTAGGACCCCTTTATCTTTGGCAATATCGTATATTCTAACAGCCTGTGATCTAGCCCCTAAAATGCTATACCATCGAATCAACAATGCAAAGTCGTGGGAGGAATACCGACCAGATTCAATATTTTCCTCAGCCAATTGCATAATCAACAATATGTCCGAACGAGGGATAGTGCTTAACTCATACGATTCCGACATCCGCTCTTCGATATCCGAGATCCTGGCTGCTCTCGTGAAGTGATTAGCTGTAGTAATTCCCAAAATAAATGAGAACAACGATAGAATAATTATCGCTATACAATTCTTAATATTCACGACTATCGACCTCTGCAATCTAGCCATACAAGAGGGTCGCAATTATCGAGGTAGGGAAACTCAGGCTTAAATTTGGGAATAATCACTCCTTTCTTATTTCGAGCAAGCAGCTTATCGCATTCCGATCTGGGGTTTGGCTTCTTATAGGGGCACTTCTCTAGGCATGCATTACTGCACTGTTTTTGGGAATCAACAGCATTTTTAATTGTTTTGGCAATTGCTTGCCCGAATTTACAATACTTATTTCTTGCATCTATGTACTGTTGCTTTCCGGGATTCTTTAGAGTATTTTGTAGATCTTGCATGGCCTGTGCGCAACCTCCTTTGGCAAGTACATCCAATACACAGCAGGCTGTGCAATGTGCGTAGCAGGCATTGCATTTGTGAGGCAAAAGAGGAAACCATTCATTAAATATGCCAAAAGCGCAGCCACGGCACGCCTCCGGAAAGCTGTGTGGAGCTACATATTTTTGCTTTTGCTGTTTTTGTAAACCCGTAGCATCCACCGCGCTGGTGACCCTCCCCCCGGCGTAGCCATAAGCCATCTCTCCAGGGAACAGCGGATCCACGGTTGTCCAAGCCCCGGAGTTGTGGGAGTAGTGCCTTGCCCTCACATAGTGCGAATTCCAAGAGTTGCTGCTTGCCCGGTAGCCCCAGGTGCCACACCAGAGGAAGCGCGGATCCGGGGCGGAGCCCGTTTTCTGCCAGACTGCACCCGAGGGTTTGTACATATAGGTATTGAGCACGTTGCCTTTGCTGTCGGCGGTGGCCACAACGCTCCCCAGCCCATCCCGGATGTACATGATGCGCTCCTCTTCGGTGGTGCCAGACTCCATCAGAACCTCACCGTCAATGCTCAAATAGTTTGTGACCGCCATGTTAGTCTCTCCCTTGCAGGTATTCGCTGCCATCCCAAACGATTGTTGTCCGCCCGGAACCCGTGGCCTCGCTCCGCTTCAAACCATCGCCCGAGTAAGTGTACGTTGTCCTTGCCCCAGAATCCAAATCCAAATCCAGGCGGTTTTCTTTGTCATAGCTCATCGTGATGCTTTTGCCCCCGCCTGGCCAATCGCCCCAAACCCGGATGAGGTTGCCGTTGTCATCAAAAGTCTGGGTGGCCAGCCCTGCATCGGTAGAAATGGTGACGGCCTGGCCCGCCAGGTTGTACGAATAATGCGTGCTCCCCTGCTCGGTGGAGAAGGTCCGGTTGCCCGCCGCATCGTATTCCCAGAAGTAGTCGAACGTCGCCGGGCCGCTGGTGTTTTGCTCGGTGAGCCGGTCCACAGCGTCGTAGGTGAACGTCCGCAAAACCCCTGATCCCGTCCTCCACAACCTGGTTGCCCAACACTTTGTAAACGAACCCCTGCGTTTTGGCAGAGAATCCCATGCCATGCCATGCATTGAAATGGTTAGCTATTGTTCACCAAAAAATAGTCTAAAAAACTATTTTTTCTTAAATTCAACCAATCGTTTTCCGTCTCTAGAAATTTGAAATACACGTCCATGAATCCGATAAAATGTCACTAAGTATTCGCCTTCCTTATTACCTCTCGAAACCCCGCCGATTTTCTCCATTAACTTAAGTTTTAAGCCCGTGCCACGGACAACAAGTTGATCTGCAGTTGCAACCGTTATTTCCAGTCGGTCACCAAAAAAAATGCACTCTTTAGTTTTGGTGTTAAATGAAATGGCATAGTCTGAACGGCTAGCTTGCCCGGGCACGGGTGCTAATCCTGATGCACTTTCAGTAACGACATATTCGCCGTCCCAGTTGTTCGGATTTGGTTGACAGCCAGAGGCGGCAAAGAGAAAGAGCAAGATCAGCGAGGGCAAGATGTTTGAATCAAAGTCCCTTTCATATTGAGTATCCATTTGATTTACTCCTTCAAAGGATCTCCAAGTTTTCCAAGATCATCCAAGTTGGAGCCGACCCAGAGAGAACCTAAATACGATGCGAAAAACCTGCATTCATTTACACAGCCTTCGCCCAAAGATGACTTCTTACAACAACTTATACAACTAGATAGGACAATTGAGATTACGTACGGCGGAACAACTCCGTCTGGAAAAGTCGCCAAATAATCAAGCCCGCTCTGCGACCCCTCTTCCAGACAATCGTCCGTTGTTCTTTTTTCTATGTAAGGGGATATTTCAGGTCGCTCCACCCATCCTTTTGGAAGTTGAGGTTTCCTTCTTGGAGCAATAACCCCACCGCCTGGAGGAGGTGCAAAAATTCCTGGGCCTGGAATTCCCTTGCATTTTACATAATAGTCTCTGGCTAGTTCATCACAACGGCTTGCACAATTTATTTGTAAATACATTCCACCATCGTAGCACCAATTGCAGTAGAGAAATATATACCTGTTCCATTCATCTGTACATTTTGTGCCGCACTCATCAGGTATGCGGAAATTTCCCCCTAGCCAAGGTTTTCCTCTGGGCCTAACATTCATCCCACTCGGATCCGCGGCTCCCATCGCCCTGCCGCCGACATACCGGTAAGCCGGCTCAGAGGGCCAGAGCGGATCCACCGTTGTCCAAGCCCCGGAGTTGTGGGAATAGTGCCGAGCGCGGACGTAGTGCGAGTTCCACGCTGAACCGCCTGCCCGGTACCCCCAGGTGCCGCACCAGAGGAACCGCGGATCCGGGGCGGAGCACGTTTTCTGCCAGACTGCACCGGAGGGTTTGTACATATAGGTATTGAGCACGTTGCCTTGGCTGTCGGCGGTGGCCACAACGCTCCCCAGCCCATCCCGGATGTACATGATGCGCTCCTCTTCGGTGGTGCCAGATTCCATCAAAACCTCACCGTCAATGCTCAAATAGTTTGTGACCGCCATGTTAGTCTCGCCCTTGCAGGTATTCGCTGCCATCCCAAACGATTGTTGTCTGCCCGGAACCGGTGACCTCGCTCCGCTTCAGACCATCGCCTGAGTAAGTGTACGTTGTCCTCTGCCCGTTGTGGTCCACTATGCCCGCCAATCTGTTCTCCTTGTCGTAAGCCATGGTCACCACCCCGAAGTCTGCGCCCCCGTCGATGCGCCCGTCTATCTTCACGAGGTTCCCGTTGTCGTCGTAGGGGTATGTCGTCGGGGTCGAATACCAGTGCATCAAAATGCAGTGTCTGAAGGTGTGGCAATAGCAACAGGAAACAATTGATAACCAGATTCGTCCACTCCGATTTCCAACGAGACATTGATTGCTTCATCAAGTGAATCTATCAAGGATAAACCGAATTCTGACTGCTGATATTTGTTTAGAAAGGTATTTACTAATTCATACCCAACGATAGACCAAGAAGTCCAGCTTACTACTTCGGAGGTATCTGGTAACTTGTAATTTTCTGGAAGTGCATCCCACTGGCTCTGATTAATCTCTCGGTCTTCTCTCAGCGCAAGGATGAACTTTTCGCGTTCTATAGCTAAAACTGCTATTATTTGAATTTCAAGACTGGTAATTTTCGCGCTGAGACGAGCTGTGTTTTCCCAAGTATTTATCAAGCCAACGAGGTTATTTTCTACAAGTGAATTAACATAGGCTTTCGGCATGATGTTATCATCGCTCGTAAAGCTAGCAGTTTCTGCGCCAAGCCTTAGCAATGGTTGACCAAGGGGGCGCTTCAACCTAACATCATAGCCTATTAATTTCACGCAATTAATCCTCCCAAGTAGCTGGGTCATATATGGGCACAAAATCCCCAAAACAGTCGAGCGGATCTCTACGTACTGGTTGACATTTGCAGTCGGGTGGGAACGCCTTTCTATGAATAACATGTGTATGAAGTCCAAAACAAGTCCCCGGTCCTTGCCGCCAAAACATTGAAAAGTGGCCCTTGTCAGAAGGATTATTAAATTGGACTAAGCTTGGACAATCAACCCAGGCGCACTCTCTCGGGGCTTTGTCCGGAGACGGTGTGGGCCATGGGAAATTATGAGGATAAAAATCGTTTGGGTCACCGGGAGCCAAATTCGGCGAGACTGGTTTACGAATGCACTCTACTTTGCGAGCAGTTTGGTACTGCACAACCCAAGGGTCTGCGGGAAGTTCTTGTGGGAAAATCGCCTGCCACCATGGCGTTTTGGAGGCAGCACCTGCTAAATTCTCACCCAATTGAGTAAGTGGCCCGCAAGGCTTTCCTACTCTATAGTTGCAGATTTCATAACAGGACCAAGCTATAACGACTAATGAGCATGCACCAACTGCAAAGCCACCTGCAGACAGGCCCGAGACACCCGAACTAGTGCCACCAGGGAGAACCTCCCAACCTGGCGGAATCAGGCTTCCACCAGGAACTGGAGGTCCTATTGGCGTCGGCATTGGAAGAGCCATCCCACTCGGATCGACCGCGCCCATCGTCTTGCCACCCACATACCCATATGCCGGCTCAGAAGGCCAGAGGGGGTCCACGGTTGTCCAACTCCCCGAAAGCGGGGCATAGTGCCGCGCCCGGACATAGACCTTGGGCCAGGTGCGGCCGGTTTGCCGGTAACCCCATGCCCCCAGCCAAGTGAACTTGTAGCCATCGCTATTAATGGCCCAGCCAGAATACAAACCCCCATAAGGCGAATAGCAGCCATCCGCGCAG